>NZ_JBFEGH010000005.1:0-221393 GCF_047228925.1 Terribacillus jepli
TGAGTCCGGTACAATACCGGCTCCACACCAGCCAACAGGCTATCTAATATTGACTCTAACTTTTAGGGTGCACATCAAAGCGGCTGGTTTTCTCATTTTTGATTCATTTTCTTAATCTTGAAATGAAGTTTGATATAGCGAATAGCTGTATAAAGATCAAACGTGGCGAAGATGGCACAGAAGATACTTAAAAATGTCCAATCTCCTGCATTTCTTACATCTGTTATAGCCCAGAATACGAACATGAATCCGATGAACAGATAAAAAATCGCAATGGGCAATGGCGAGCGTATCATGAATAGTTATCCTCCAAAGATGATCATTTGCATGTTTTCTAATTGTTTCTGCATTTTTTCAATTTCTTCAAGTCTTTCCGGTGTGAAGTAAAGCTGCATGATGACGACCAGCAGATTCATTAAACCGTGCGTGATGATCGGGACGATGATCCGTTTCGTCTTCACATAAAGCGCAGCGAAAATGACACCCATGACAAAGTACTGCAAAAGATGGAGGAAATCTCCATGCACTGCACCAAATACAAGTGCCGATATGAGTACTGCTATGAAGAAGTTCGTCCGCTTATAGATTTCTCCGAAAAGGATTTTACGGAAGATGATTTCTTCCAATATTGGAGCAAATACAACTACAATCAATGCAAATGCAGGAACTGTCCGAACCGCATCCATAATCGTAGAAGTATTTTCGGACCCTTGTCTGATATTCAATACATAGATTTCGATCAATCCGGCAATCACTTGCCCGAAGTATGCTGCAAAGAATCCGATGATGATCCAGACAACCGTCATGCCAGGACTAGCGGCATTGCGCACAGCAGGTGTGCGCATATCTTGACGTAGCAGGAAGAACGTAATGATGACAGCGAGCAGGAAGGTGATCAAGCTCCATCCGTAGGAAATAATGGCCAGATCCCATCCTTGCTCCCTCATCCAAGGTACAAATGGAAGCAGCACCAATGACGAGATCTGCATCACAATGTATGTCAATATGACGAACCAATAGCGTGCTGGCAATGTAACGACTCCTTCCGCCTTACTTATGTAGTTGGCATCTTAGGTATTTTAACATAAGAACAGGATGAGTATGTAGCGCTGTGCATTGTAATTACCCTGTTAAATCACCTAAGGCTTGGCAGGAGAAATGGAGAATTCGTCGAACAACTATCTGAGTGTCTTGCTTGCAATCCGTTTTCGTTTTGATTATTATAATAACTGTGTTAGCACTCAACTAACTCGAGTGCTAAAAATAAATTATCGATTATATAAGGAGGGTTTCTCACATGTTGAAGCCACTAGGCGATCGTGTCGTAATTGAACTTGTAGAGCAGGAGGAGAAAACAGCAAGCGGAATCGTGCTTCCTGAATCTGCCAAGGAAAAACCGCAAGAAGGTAAAGTTGTTGCCGTCGGTAGCGGTCGTGTAACCGATAATGGACAAAGAGTTGCACCAGAAGTAGAAGAAGGCAACCTTATCATCTTCTCCAAATACTCTGGTACAGAATTGAAATACGAAGGAAAAGACTACTTAATTCTTCGCGAAAGCGACATCCTTGCAGTATTAGGATAATCCGAAGAACAGATTCATATACCATAGAATATATTATAGGAGGTTTTATTAATGGCTAAAGACATTAAGTTCTCTGAAGACGCTCGCCGCGCGATGCTTCGCGGTGTGGACACACTTGCAGATGCAGTGAAAGTAACACTCGGACCAAAAGGACGCAACGTCGTATTGGATAAGAAATTCGGTTCTCCACTGATCACAAATGACGGTGTGACAATCGCCAAAGAAATCGAATTGGAAGATGCATTCGAAAACATGGGTGCGCAGCTTGTATCCGAAGTTGCTTCCAAAACAAACGAAATCGCTGGTGACGGTACAACTACAGCGACTGTCCTTGCACAAGCAATGATCCGTGAAGGTTTGAAAAACGTCGCTTCTGGTGCGAACCCAGTAGGCGTGCGCCGCGGTATCGAAAAAGCGGTTGAAGTAGCTGTTTCCCAGCTTAAAGAAATCTCCAAACCAATCGAAGGCAAAGAGTCCATCGCACAAGTTGCGGCAATCTCTGCAGCTGACGAAGAAGTTGGTAAACTGATCGCAGAAGCAATGGAGCGCGTTGGTAACGACGGCGTTATCACAATCGAAGAATCCCGCGGCTTCAACACTGAGCTTGAAGTTGTGGAAGGTATGCAATTCGATCGCGGCTATGCTTCTCCATACATGGTTTCCGACCAAGATAAAATGGAAGCAGTCCTTGACGATCCATACATCCTAATCACAGATAAGAAAATCGCAAGCATCCAGGAAGTACTTCCTGTACTTGAACAAGTTGTACAGCAAGGCAAGCCTCTATTGATGATCGCAGAAGACGTAGAAGGCGAAGCACTTGCAACACTTGTTGTGAACAAACTGCGCGGTACATTCAACGCTGTTGCTGTTAAAGCACCAGGCTTCGGTGACCGTCGTAAAGCAATGCTAGAAGATATCGCGACACTAACTGGTGGTGAAGTGATCACAGAAGACCTTGGTCTTGATCTGAAGAACACACAAATCACACAGCTTGGCCGCGCTTCTAAAGTTGTTGTTACAAAAGAAAACACAACTATCGTTGAAGGTAACGGCAACCCAGAAAACATTTCTTCCCGCGTCGCACAAATCCGTGCACAAGTAGAAGAAACTACTTCAGAATTCGACAAAGAAAAACTACAAGAGCGCCTAGCGAAACTTTCTGGCGGTGTTGCAGTAATCAAAGTCGGTGCTGCTACTGAAACAGAATTGAAAGAACGCAAACTACGCATCGAAGACGCCCTTAACTCTACTCGCGCAGCAGTAGAAGAAGGTATCGTAGCCGGTGGTGGTACAGCGCTAGTCAACATCTACAACAATGTTGCAGGTCTTGAACTAACTGGCGACGAAGAAACAGGTGCGAAAATCGTCCTTCGTGCAATCGAAGAACCAGTTCGCCAAATCGCACACAACGCAGGCCTTGAAGGCTCCGTCATCATCGAACGTCTGAAAAAAGAAGACGTTGGCATCGGCTTCAACGCAGCAACAGGTGAATGGGTAAACATGCTTGAAACAGGTATCGTCGACCCAACAAAAGTAACACGCTCCGCACTTCAAAATGCAGCATCCGTAGCAGCTATGTTCCTAACTACTGAAGCAGTAGTAGCTGACAAGCCAGAAGAAAACGCTGGCGCCGGCATGCCTGATATGGGCGGCATGGGTGGAATGGGTGGCATGATGTAAGTTGCCCCCGAAACCCTTGATATACAAGGATTTTGAATAAGGGACAAGAGAGATGCTAACATCTCTCTCCAGAAGAGGCTTCTCATTAATTGAGCAAATTTATGAGAAGCCTCTTTTTTCATTTCTTTGGTAACATGAAGATTATTCAAGACAGAGTAGATGCATTACCGAAATATCTCATCCCTCTTGGATAGATAACCGAATGGCCATCAATGGACACTTTTTATTTCCAGGAGGCATACATACGGTTTCGCCTTTCTGATTAAGTTTTGGCAGTTCATCCAACTGTTAGGTTATCTCAACCATTTGTTTGGTAAAAGTCAAGAGGTATTTTATATTTTTTTGTTTCGGTAGAAATGAAGTCGAAGGAATAGTAGCGTGACTTTAGAATGTTGTTTCTAGTTTCACTTATGTCGGCACTAGTAACTACAGCGTTTTGACAGAGGTAGCGGCTCTCACCCTTAGGGATTTAAATTTATAGTTAATACAACCCTTGAAAAAAGTGCAATATTTAAGTGCGGTATGTTATAAGAATGGCAACCATCATCATTACAAAAATAGTATAGAAGCAATTTAAAACTAATCTTATAGAAGCAAAAATCACCTTATTTTGTAATTTTACTAGGGCTATCGCTTATCTGATGGTAAAATATTGAAGTGAGGGGGGGAGAATATGAAATTAACAAAGCTGACTATTAGAAATTTCAAAGGAATAAAGGAGCTAAGCATAGATATAGAAAATATATCTATAATAATTGGTCCTAATAACTGCAGCAAAAGTACTGTATTAGAAGCATTGTGTAAATTTGGATCTAGCACTACTTCTTTGGATAAGAGTTTTTATCATAGACATCAAACTGATAATCCAATTAGTTTCCATGCTACTTTTTCAGAATTAACTGATGAAGAAATAAATTTACATGGTATTAGAGCGTCACTTCATGAGCCTACTAATAAATTTATTGTTAGAGCAGTATATCGTTTTGGAGATAAGGTCGAGCGTGCTTCTAAACTCTCTGGGAATGAAGAGCATGACCTTGAAAGTGAAGGATGGGATGGGAAAATGGGCGGAGGAAAAAATGGAACCCATTTTCTAAGTGCTTTTCCTGAAGTAATTTACATTCCGGCGGTTAAGAATGCCAATGATGATATAAAAGATTCATCTCCTTATATGAAAACCTTATATGCTTTGTATAAAGATGTAGTTAGAGAACTGGACGAATATAAAGAAGCAAAAGAAAAAACAAAGCTATTACAAGATAAAATTAATTCACATGATAATGAGAGAATCAAATTCTTTGAGGAAGAAGTGCAAGGCTTCTTAAATGACGTAACGTCAACTAAAATTAGGTTTAATGTGGATGTTAACCCGCTTGATGAAATTGTGAGTACTTCCTTAAAGCCGAATTTTGACTATAATGGGTTAGAAACTATGCTGTCTCACCAAGGTAATGGAGTACAACGTACATTTATGCTCTCTATATTAAAAGGATTTAAGATGTACATGAAAAAATACCAGGGAGAGGATAAAGGGGTAAATCGCCCGTTAATAATAGCTATAGAAGAACCCGAGTTATACCTACATCCACATCTAGCGAGAGTTTTTAGGGAAACACTATATAGCTTAGCAGATGAAGGTTTCTTTCAGGTTTTGGCAACGTCGCATTCTCCAAATTTTATTGATTTAGCTAAGCCGCATAGGACATTAGCTAAGCTGTCGTTGAATAAGGAAAAAAATGTTTTAGTTAGTCAGGTGAATTCGGACATATATGGATTACCGAGTCATGAAAAAGATAAATTCCAGGCATTATTAAGATTTAATCCGTTTGTAAATGAGATTTTTTTTGCAAGTAATGTAATTTTAGTTGAGGGTGATACTGAGGTAGTTGCATTAAAAATAATTGGGGAAAAGCTAGTCAGTAGTGGAGAATTGGATAGTGAGATTTACAATAAAACATCCGTTGTAAACTGTGCGGGCAAAGGCACAATGTATGTGGTATTAAATGTTCTCAACAACTTTGGGGTTAAATATACCTGTATACACGATTTCGATATAACTGAAAGAAATAAAAAAGGAGAAATAAAGAAAGTAGCAACGCTTAAACAGGTATTAACTTTAAATCATAAAATTGAAAGGCTATGTGATATAAAAAGTAACAAAAAGTATGTTTTCCAATATACATTTGAGGAAGAAATGCCTCCAGAATATGAAAAGGGTAGTTCCAAATCATTTGCTGCTTATGAATATCTACAAGGGAAAGAGCTTCATGAAATACCCCTAAGACTTTTAAATATTGTAAAATCTTCTTATGGTATTCAACTTCAAGAGGAAATTGATCACAGTAACTCAACAATATTAGAGTACTATGATTGGGATAACTTGAACCAAGCAAAATCCGAATGGGTTCCGCCAGAAGACTCAGAGTTTGTTATTGATGTTTGGGAAAAACTTGAATAAAAGGGTCGTACTGCATCTCTATCCTAAAACAGGAGATCCTTAAAGGCAATAATCTCGAGCAGTACCTTTTCAAGGAATATAAAAGAGATATTCAAGGGGTTTTTAGGAGATAATTCGACTTAAGTAAGATGATTTTGGGAGTATGTAGATGTTATTAGCAAGGAAAACTGCAATTGTATTTGTATCAGCTTTCGAGTAAGGAAGAAGTTGATGTAAATCGATTACGCAGTTTTCTTTTTTAAAAATAGAAAATTATCTGTGAATATCGGAATCGAGTCAGATTAAGAATAAATGGGCACGGTTAATAAAAAAAATTAATTATTTTTATTGACTTAGACAATAAAATTGAGTTGAAAGGACGAATAGGGGGAGATATATATTGAGGTTTTTAATCGAGGCTTCTCATAAGTACACTGAACTTTTGGGAGGCTTTTTTCATTTATTGAGTTACATGAAGGTGCGCATTCTTTGTAATTTGACCATCTGCATGACTAAGCCTGTCCATAATTTGTTCAAGCGACACACAGAAGCTGAATCCCGAAAAGATAAATCCTACTTGTATTAGTGAGGTAATAATAATGACAATGGTAATTGCATTTTCTTGGAAAGATAAGATCGTAGTAATGGCGGATAGTCGTATATCAAAAAAAAAGAACGACGAGGTAACAGAGTTCATCGATGACCGAATAAAAATATATCCCGTGGATGATAGGTTCGTTATTAGTAACACAGGAGCTTCAAAAATATGGTTAGAAAACAAAGGTACATATTTAGATGTAAATGATGTTATTAACTATTATATTAAAATAAATGTTCAGACATTTAACAAACTGTCTGGTGAGTCAATTTTGAAAGGCTTAGTGCAATGTTGGAATAATACATTAGAACATGAGGGACTTTTACCTAATGAATATGATGTAAAGTTTCTGGTATGTATTTGGGAGTTTTCTTTGTATCCAAGGATATATTGTTATGATTCATATGAAAATAGAATTATTGAGGGCAGCCAAGTTGCTGGTGATGAGGAAGCTATGTATATTATTCATCCGTTTGTTAAGACAGATCTGGATGATATGACATTTCAGGAAGTAATACAACATTTTGAAGTTGGTTACACTTTAGTGATGAAAAGTGTGGAAACTGTGGGGGGGAAGGTAAAGGTTTACGAACTGAACCAAACTCCATCCGAATCTAAGTGGGTCAAATAGGAATCGTTTTTTATCAACTTAAGTAGATAATGTTTTGATCAAAGGGGTTTGTGAAGTATTTAACTTAAATAACAGTTAGTTCATTAAAATTGCTACATAAGACTAAAAAGTGATGAATTTTCTTGAAATCACTAGACGGAGAGAGGTTTCTATTATTTAAGTTTCTTCTTCAAAAATATTAATTCAACCATCAACATAATGATCAACCATTTTGAAGATTATAGATTAACTTCACGGAACCTTGAAATAAAAAGAAATGAAAGTAAAGAATCTATTATATATAAAAGAGGTATAAACATGGCATACCAAAGTGGTTATAATTTACACAGTTATTTTAGAACATTGAAAATCATGTATAGGGACAGTCAAGAAATTATAGCTCTTTTAGAAAATTATGAAGATATCTTAAAGGCTCAAGCAATAGATTTTATGGAAATAAAAAATACAATGCCTGCAGAGGGGCAGATGTATGAACGTCTTATTCAATTCCATAATGGAGCTTCTATTTCTCTCATATGGAGCCTTGAAAAGGCAAAAGAAATTGTTAAAAGAGACAAAAAAATCAAATCCAATACGCATTGATAAGTTGAATGTGGATTTTGGGCAGTTGAATCATAGTTTTCTTCCGGAAGCTATTAAAAATAAAAATCCTGTTATTGCAGTAAAATATGAACCTTTTCAAAAAGGGAAACAAACTTTTATTATTGATGGCTCTCATAGGGCCGCGGCAACTTATTTTAGTGAGAAAAGCAAGGGTAAAAAATTTCCTTCTATTCGCTGCTATATGCTAAGTCCAAAACAAAGTATGGATTGCATGTGTCATGATGTATTCAGAACTTTTTATAAAATTCACGATAACTTGACCAAAATTTCCGGGAATTATTTCAATAGTGAAACGAATGATTTGTCAAAGCTTTATATTATAGAGTAAAAGGAAACATTACTCACTCTATAAAATGAAGATACTTTCCAGAAATAAAGAGGAGCTTTTTGTTTGCTGAATGTGTAGTACAGAAGCGTTAAAAACCTTTGTATCTGGACCAAGAGGCATTTTTTTATTCTTTTAACTGAGCGAATTAAGTAGAAAAAAGTCAAGAGACGTTGGATAAAACAATCTATTAAAAATCCAGACAGCAGAAGAGGGTTTCTTGTATTTGCGGAATCGGTACAAGTGTGATGATGAAATAAACAGATACATAAGAAGGGATACTCTTCCTTCTTAGCCAGATAGATTAAATATAATATACTGAACAATTCTAAAAAAGAGTTTCTAAGATTTAAAAGTTTTAGACACTCTTTTTTAATTTCTTATTTACTAGAACTTATGAAACTAGGAGGATATTTATGAACGGTATTTATCAATAAACATCACATATATCTTAGCCTAATTTGTCTTTAACGGCTTTTATAAGGTGAGTTGGCAGTGAAGGAATTTATTTTTTCGTGAAGATATATATTGAGCATTGAGTGAAGTGGTAGATGTTCGTCGTTTATATGAAAAATTACGCTTTAACACCCATCGCCAATACGTGGAATAAATGATTATGTGGTAGATGAAAAGGGAGAGTTCCTTTAACCGTATTGGAAAACGGAATGAAATATGCGGTAGATTTAAATGGTGGTGCAATGACAGGAATATTCTTAGATCCTGCCCTCAAACTTTTGCTACACAAGGATTTGAAAACCTATAGATGATTTTGACTGTATTTTTCAAAAAATCCAATTAAATCTAAGAAGTCTTTCGATAGTCAACATACTTCTGGAGGGGATTTTCTCAATCTTCAACAATTTCATCTTATGATCTATAGTAGAATTATTATTGATTTGAAATAATTGAAAGTAGCTTTCCAATTCCCAGATTTGCTCTGGCCCATTTTATCGATAAAGCATTTACTGAAACTAGTAGAAGCTATAAGGTTTTAGAAGAATATCAGTTGTCAGAAGATTTTATAGTACAAGATCACAATCCGGAATTTAACTATCTCAAGGCTGTTTTCAACAAAGTGATATGTTAGCACACCCCGCTGCAGAAACGTAAACATCATCTTTCTTTTTTTACAGTTACTATCAACATACAAGGGAGAGAAAAACATGACACTCAAAATTGGAATGATTGGGACAGGTTGGTTTAGCCGGAAGCATGCGGATATTCTATCAAAGATGGATGGGGTTCAGATTCAGGCTATTTTCGGAACAAGCAACGAGAAAGCAGCAGATATGGCGTCTGATTATGAGGGTGCAAATGGGTATGATCAGTATGTGGAAATGCTGGATGCAGAGGAGCTTGATGCGGTTTATATCGTCGCGCCGCCAATGGTTCGGGGAGAGATTGAATTGGAGCTTATTGAGCGCGGTATTCCTTTCCTCATCGAAAAGCCACTGGGGACAGAGGACAAGATTCCAGCCAAGGTGTTAGAGCGTATGAATGAAAGTTTTCTGATTACGTCTGTTGGGTATCATTTTCGATACAGTGATTCGGTTCAATATCTAAAGGAAAACGTAAATGATCAAACGCTTGGTATGGTATTAGGTAAATGGATGGGCGAGATGCCCATGGTCAGCTGGTGGAGAGATCAAGAGAAGTCTGGCGGTCAATTTATCGAACAAACAACGCATATTGTAGATTTACTAAGATACATTTGCGGTGAGGTTGAAGAAGTATACGCGATGTATGGTAATCAAGTACAGCATAATAAGCATGATAATGTTACGGTGCCTGACATTGGAACGGTAAGTTTACGGCTGCAAAATGGCGTGATAGCTAACCTGTCGAATACGTGTATCCTTCCCGGTGGTATGGGAGATGTTGGGCTCAAGTTTTACACAGATAAAGGAATGCTAGATTGGCAGGGCGATAAACTAGAAATAGACAAAGAAGGCATAAAGACGGTATTTAAGGATACGGACAATCCATATGTTCGGGAGAATGAGGCATTTATTCATGCCGTTCGTACTGGCGACACCTCCCAAATCCGCTCTGATTATAGTGATGCATATCTAACTCATGAGGTGACGTATGCTGCTTTGGAGTCTGCGAGAAGTGGTGTACCTGTTAAGCTTAAGAAATAAAGGTAATAAAAGAAGGAGCGCTGATTTGAATCAGGGCTCCTTTCTTAAGTGTGCCCGCCATGGGCGTAGTCTATAGAGTGAGAGTGAAGGCAAAAGTAACAGTGAGTGGTTCCGCTTCTCCTTTCGCTTATTCTATAAAATAATGGCATAATAAAAAGAAATCATAAAAATTAAGGATGACTAAATGAGACAGTTAGTAGAAGTAAAAGTAAAACCAAAGTCGGTTAAAGATATAAAGAATGGCTATCCGCTGCTCACAAAAGAAGCGATCGAAACTTCAGGAGTGGTGATGGATGAGGGGAGCATATTACGCTTAACTGACTCCAACCGCAAGTACATTGCAACAGCCTATTATGGTCTACAAAATAAAGGGATAGGTTGGATTTTAACTCGTAAGGAACATGAGAAAATCGATACAAAGTTTTTTGTTAAGAAAATTAGTGAAGCTGTTGCAAAGCGGCAGAGTTTATATGAAGCGGAAGATACAACTGCTTTCCGTGTGTTTAATGGGGAAGGAGACGGTATCGGCGGATTGATCATTGATTTCTATGATGGTTTTTGTATGGTAAGTTGGTATAGTGAAGGGATTTATTCTTTCCGTGAAGATATATATCAAGCATTGAGTGAAGTGGTAGAAGTTCGTGGTTTATATGAAAAATTACGCTTTAACACCAATGGCCAATACGTGGAACAAGATGATTATGTGTCAGGTGAAAAGGGAGAATTTCCTTTGATCGTTTTGGAAAACGGGATGAAATATGCAGTAGATTTAAATGATGGCGCAATGACAGGGATATTCCTAGATCAACGTAACGTACGTAAAGCATTACGTGACCATTATTCAGAAGGAAAAACGGTTTTAAACACATTCTCTTATACAGGTGCGTTCTCTGTAGCGGCGGCTCTTGGTGGTGCGATAAAGACAACTAGTGTGGATGTAGCAAAACGAAGCCTGCCTAAGACTATTGAGCAATTTGCGGTTAACGAAATTGATTATGAAGCGCAGGATATTAAGGTGATGGATGTCTTTGATTACTTTCGATATGCAGACCGTCATGAATTGAAGTTTGATGTTGTCGTATTAGATCCGCCAAGCTTTGCGCGGACAAAGAAAATAACATTCAGCACGGCTAAGGATTATCCGAAGCTGCTAAAAGATACCTTGAAAATTACAAATCAAGGTGGAATTATCATTGCGTCCACAAATAACGCAAGCTTCAATATGAAAAAGTTCAAATCATTTATCGATAAAGCATTTACGGAATCTAATACACGCTATAAGATTTTAGAAGAACACCAACTGCCAGAAGATTTTACTGTACCAGACAAATATCCTGAATTTAACTATCTAAAGGTTGTCTTTATAAAGGTAATGAATTAAGGATGTGTTCAAATGAAATACAATAAAACAACGATGACGAAATTAATTAATCAACAGAGTGAGTTACATGAGGAGTTAAAGAGGCTGAAAGCTGAAATGGGTTTAGAGAAAAATTTAGCAATTAAAGCACTTTACCATTCATTCGTAGCTAATAGCGGTAAATATATGGAGGAATATAAGGAATTAGAACGTCCGAGATAATAGGAAAGAAAGCTATACACAATAAAAGTCAGTGAGTTAGTATTGGAATTAAATAGACAGACAGGGGGAATTACAAATGAAACCAAGCACCATAAGAGAAAAGATCAGAAGCGGTGAACACAATACCCATACTTCCGGCTTAGGTAGTGATTATGTTCAAGCCAATTTAGCAATTGTACCAAAGGAATATGCTTTTGATTTTCTATTGTTTGCTAATCGAAACCCGAAGTCTTGTCCAATTATTGATGTATTAGAACCAGGTGTGGTTGAGTCTGCTCTTGCTGCTGGCTCAGATATTCGAAGTGATATCCCGCTTTACTTTGTATATGAGAACGGTATGTTAACGGAGAAGCGTCAGGATCTTAAAGAGATCTGGCAGGATGACTTTGTATCTTTTTTGATTGGGTGCAGCTTTACTTTTGAAAGTGCATTACTAAAGGGAGGCGTTCCTTTAAAACACATTGAACAAAATAGAAATGTGGCGATGTACATAACAAACCGTCAAACGAAGCAAGCTGGTGAATTTAGTGGACCTGTCGTAGTCTCCATGAGACCCATTAAAAATGAGCTGGTTCAAAAGGCAATTGATATCACTGCACAGTTTCCAAACATGCATGGATCTCCAATTCATGTAGGAGATCCGAAAGAAATAGGTATTAACGATATCAGCAAGCCTGATTTTGGAGAATTTACGGAGTTCGGAGAAGGAGAAACACCTGTTTTTTGGGAATGTGGCGTAACACCTCAATCTGCAGCGATTCATTCTCAAATTCCACTTGTGATTACACATGCGCCGGGCCATATGTTTATAACGAATGTTACTAATGATGAATTTTTACGTAATAATTATTGAATACATGGCTTCTAGTTAAGTCTAAAAAAGCGCTAAACCTTAATGTTTAGCGCTTTTTCTGAATTTTATTCTTCTACTAAAACAGGAACAACTCTATGTTTCGTCGCTTGCTCATTAGCTTACATGCCTAAGAACTTTGCTTCACTCCACATTTCACTCATGAATGTTAAAGTGAAAGGAGAACCATTTCATAATAACCCCTGGGAACCGTTAAAGTATTTCTTCCTCATTCGGCTGGGAATGAATGGATATGTCTTATATAATTTTATTAACTGCAGCATACCCAAATTGGAGGTTACGCTACGTGAGACTAAGAATTGTAATTGCTCTCATCTTAACAACTTTGATCATAGGAGGATGCGGATTGTCTAATGGCGACGGATCTGACCAGTCTTCAGGAAACTATAATCAGAATGAAGCTCAAGCTAAGCCAAATGTAGAGGCTTTTAACAATCCATTTACTGAAGAGTTTTTAAAATCCACCGAACCAGTAAGAGAAGGTTATTATCCTCTAGAGGGTAAGTCTGGAGCTTTTACTATGGACTTTCCAGAGGATATGGTGATGAATGATACCGGGTATTCTAAGGATCCAAATGATGGAAGTGAAGTAATTATTTTTTATCACCCGGATAATGAAAGGGACTTAGTTTGGAGTATTATTATAGAATACATGCATTTATGGTAAACGAAGAGATCAGTAAAAAATCGATGTCTGGCCGCTTTGGGGAAGAGTTACAATTTGAACCCCTTGAGTCCAGAGCAAAAGGGCAAAATGCTGAGTACGCCGAAGCGAAAAGCGGAAAGGTGAATGGTGTCACAGGTTTGGTTTGGAACGACAATGCCCAACAAATTCAATTTTATGCTACTTGGGATTGTAAAGATGAACTGAGTGATGAAACATGTATAAAGCTAAAAGACACCGAAAAAGAGAAATTTAAATCGGTTATTCGTTCTATTGAATTTGACAGAAATTGAGTGATGAAAATTTCAATATGGAAAATATCTACAGATGTGGCTCACATATGAATTGAACCCTTATAATATCACCGAGGCACCTTTCTTCAATACTTAAACTACTTAACAACTGCCTGAAATTCCCCCATACCTAAAAGAGAAATAGGCACATTCGAAATTCTTTCATAGAACTTAATTGTTCCTATGCTGTAGAAGTGACTGTCATTTCTTGCATTTGGAAGTTACTGAAAGAAAGTATACTGACTCGGGTCCTATTGCCCTCGGACTAAAGAAGTATTTTACATCTTCTGCCTCATACGACTGGGAATGAATGGATATGTTTAATATAATTTTATTGACTGCAGCATACCCAAATTGGAGGTTACGCTACGTGAGACTAAGAATTGTGATTGCTCTCATTTTAACAACTTTGATTATAGGAGGATGCGGAGTGTCTAATGGCGATGGATCCAACCAGTCTTCAGGAAACAATAATCAGAATGAAGCTAGAACTAAGCCGAATGTAGAGGCTTTTAACAATCAATTTACCGAAGAGTTTTTGACGTCTACTGAACCAGTAAGAGAAGGGTATTATCCTCTAGAGAGTAAGTCTGGAGCTTTTACTATGGATTTTCCAGAGGATATGATCATTGATGACGGGGGATATAATATTGGTCCTAATGATAGAAGTGAAGTAATACCTTTTTTCCATCCCGACAAGGAAAAAGAAATAGTAACTGATGTAATCGTTGAGTATTACGCTTTTATGACAAGCGAGGAAATTAGTAAGAAATCCTTGTCAGACCGATTCGGGGAAGAACTAGAATTTAAACCGACTGAATCGAACCTTGAAGGACAATATATTGAATACGCCGTAACTGCAGATGGTGTCCTGGGGCTGATTTGGAATGAAAACAAAAACGAACAAATTCAGTTTTATTCTTTATGGAACTGCATAGAGGGATTAAGCGAGGAGAAATGTTCTGAGCTTAAAGATTCCGAAAAAGAAAAGCTGATATCGGTTATCGAATCCATTGAATTGACCGAAAATAAAAGTAGGTGATTAATGTGTCTTTAGACAAAATCACATTAAATACAATTTGGATGAGGCTTGTCGACTCAGAGTATGGAAATAACCCCGAAAAGATGGAAGAAACCTTTAGAACTATATATTTAGAAGAAACCGGAGAGTTGTTCGAAGGTGAAGTTGAAGTGTATCATTCTTCCGATTCCGAACGAGCAGAAAAGGTGGATTCTAACTACGATGGGACCGCTTTGTCCATCTCAAGCGGCGGAGAGCAGAACCTTTATGTAATTTCACAGGGCACGCAAGGAATGGAGGACTGGCTTTACAATATAAAGGGTCCCTTTGCAGGAGTATCAGTTGACCAAGTTCAAGCTGCGAAAGAATTCACAGAAGATGCAACAACACACTTCAATATAGATCCAAATAAGAGTGAAGTTATTTCATTTAATCATTCCTTGGGTCTTCATAATAGTGGTATGACCGGTTTAGCCGATGGAACTTTTGATGAGGTATATGGTGTTAATGGATTGATGTTGTCGCCTTACGAACTAGCTCGTTATGATCTGGAGTTTGCTAAAGATGTTCGGAAAGAATTCAATCTTAGAAGTACGAGTGAAATACAAGAACTTCCTCTTGAAGATATCAAGGACTTCACTCTTGGTTACTATGGAGAAAGAGATGTCAAAATCCACAATACAGTTTCCGAAGATGACCCGCTTTATTCGATAAGTGAAAAATTCGGGTTTATTACAGAGTTAAGCGAAACGAAAATTCTAGATACAAATCCTGATGTCAATGGTCTTAAAGAAATGATCGATAAAATACCCGCTCCTGTTATTGAAAGTCTAAGAGTACTCGCTACCGATTACGCAGAAGGTGATGAAAAAGGTGGATTTAATCAGTCGATGAATCAGCTTCTAGGAGCTAATATAGAAAGTCTGGATGAGTATAGTATCAGCGGTGCAATAAAGTGGTATAGAGAGCACCCTGAAGAAGTAGATCAAACTATAAGTGGTCTAAACGACAACTTACCCCGGGTCTTGGAGAACATACGGTTAATGGAAGAAAACTCTGAAGTTATTTTTGACGAGTTATATAAAGGTGGGTATATAACAGCGGATCAAAAGAAAGTAATGATTGAAGAGTTGGGTAACTTAGAAAAGGAATTAACTAACCTACAGGAAGCTATACAATACAACGTTGATATGCACGATGATGATGGTTGGTTCGATAAGATTCGTAGAGGGTTAGGCGATGCTGGATTAGCGGTAGTTGCCGCGATCTTATACTTTAAGATTCCCAATATTCTAGACAAAATAAAGGAAAGCGGCACGCTAGAAAGTTTAGAAGGCATTGTAGATAGTCACAGTATTCCTGAAATGCTTAACGCATTAGCCGAAGGAAACAGGAGTTACGTCGGAAAAGACCTTGTTTTCACCTCAGATGCTGGAGGCGGTGATCCGATAAAAGTGAATATGTCGGCCGCTATGAGATTATATACGCAAGGTGTAACTTCTTTGGAGGTCAAGCAAACCCTTATTACCGAATTAGAAACGCTTGTTAGAGATCAAATAGAGTTTGCTTA
This sequence comes from Terribacillus jepli, assembly GCF_047228925.1. Classification (NCBI taxonomy): domain Bacteria; kingdom Bacillati; phylum Bacillota; class Bacilli; order Caryophanales; family Bacillaceae; genus Terribacillus; species Terribacillus jepli. Next base: position 16,002 of record NZ_JBFEGH010000005.1, read on the forward strand.
TAAAGACGAGAAATGGAAAGTTATGCGTGAAATCTATCATGTCGAATCCAGTCCTAGCAGCTATGCGCACGAACTCGGACAGTATAGATTCCCTTCTTATAAAATTAGCTCCGTGAATGTACTCCATGAAATTTACCCCTTAGAGCAAGCGGATCTTGATGAAGAGATAGCCGAGATGAAATATTCTGTAGATACAGGTTTTAGTTATATAGAAAATTATCGAAAAGCGATTGAAGAGCTGTTCAAAGAAGATGAGGAAGTTTCCACGCTGTTTGATTTGTCGAGGAGGATATGAATGTCTGGATTCACAATTCAAGAATCCATAGAATTAATTCCGGAAGAAGATTTCAGTCACAAGAAATCGGTATTAAGACATAAAGTTGAAGAAATTCAAGGTGAAGATCAAACCTTCTATAAGCTTGCTAATAATGTTCTTGTTGGGGAAGACCAAAAAGGTAAAGTGATTGATGCGATGAAAGATGTAACTACTAAACGAAGTAGCAGAGATACTGGCATTAGCGAAAGAGCGTTAGAGAAGATACCTGCTATTGTACGTAATTTTAGCAACCAAGTTGCTGGTATGAAAACGCAAAGAGCAACTATCACATTTAAAGAAATAGCATCCTTATACGATTGATTATATAAATACCCTCCGGCGTAGGCTTCAATGCAGCAACTAGTGAATGAGTAAATCTACGAGTATAAAGTAACACATTTCGCACTTCAAAAAGCATCCATAGCAGTTAAGTTCTTAACTACTGAGGTAGTAATAGCTACAAGCAAGAAGCCAGAAGAAACGCTGGCGGCATGGGCGGTAAGATGTTATAAGCGGCTACATCCTTGATATATGTAGATGAAGGTAAAACGAAATTATTAAGATTTAAAAGGAAGCTTCTCATGAGATTGGAAAACTTGTGAAAGGCTTCCTTTTTATTTTTGTGTAAATTTTTTTCTAGCATCCTCCCATAGTCAACCTACTAAAATTAAGTCTAAAGGCGTAATAAATAATCAGCCTCAATCAGGTTTTTCAAATAAATACCATTTTGTATGATTACTTTAGAAAGTCAATAATCCTTAAAAGCTTATGTGAATGCATCTCCTTAATTTATAAAGCCTCTGGTAATTATTCCTCTGAAGAAATGAAATAGTTGTTACAGCCAAGGCTAGATCAGAAAACAAATATTATTGATGCAGGAAGGAGAAAAACATGTTTTTGAAAATGGTGAAAAATGATTTCATCAGGAACAAAATTGTAACGACTACAGTATTTGTTTTTATCACAATGGCCGTTATTTTGGCAGCCAGTGCCGTTAATAACATTGGCAATCTGATTCAGGGGATGTCAAAATTCCAGCAAAGTGCAGAGCCAGCTGACATTGCGGTGATGCATGCCGGAGAATATGACCAAGGGAAGATCGACCAATTCACAGAACAATACCGTGACCATATAGCGATGCAGGAAACGATGGTTCTTCAGAATATTGATGGAAGCAATATTCACTTCGGTCAAAATCAAACGATGGCTGGGACGATACAGGATATTTCATTTGTGGTCCAGAATAAGCATTTTGATTTTATAGTGGATCTGGATAATGAAAAGCTGGACGTGAAGGAAGGTTTCGTAGCTGTTCCCATCTACTTCATGGAACAACATGATTTAGAAATTGGGGATACGATTACGGTGAAAAGCGGCTGGTATGAGAAGGCGTTTGTCATTTCAGATTATGCAAGGGATTTTGAGATGAACTCGCCCCTTACTTCTTCGAAACGGTTTGTGATAAATCAGGATGATTATAATGAAATGCTTAAAATGCAGGCTGGGGAACTGGAATATCTGATTGAATTCAAGCTGAATGAAACCGGTGATCCTGCTGCTGTTCAGACTGCCTACAACGAAGCTGGTCTTCCGGCAAACGGTCCTATATTGGAAGGTAAGATATTTGCGATTTTTAATGCCCTGTCGGATATGATAATTGCGATTGTTATTATATTTATAAGCATTCTGCTTCTTGTGATTGCTTCACTCTGTATCAGACTTACATTCCTGGCAACGATTGATGAAGATATCAGGGAAATCGGTGTTATGAAAGCAATGGGGATATCCAAAAAAGATATAAAAAAGGTCTATCTTAACAAATACAGAGTCATCTCAGCAGCTGCCGGTATTATCGGTTATGTCATGTCTTTTGCAGTGGTAAATCTGTTAAACAGTAATATGAGACTTTATATAGCTTCCGATTTATCAGGAAGCTTAAAATATATTCTATCCCTTATAGCTCCATTACTTGTGTATTTCATGATTGTGATGTACTGCAAGCAAGTATTGAAGAGAATCGATAAGATTTCTGCGGTGGAAGCTTTACGTTCAGATATCATGGAGGGTGGAAAGAACCGAAAATACAGTTTCCCGCTGTTAAAGAATAAATTTTTCAGCACGAATATGTACATGGGGCTGCGGGATGTAGGCAAACGATTCAAGTTATACAGGCTGCTGCTTGTTATTTTTATCGTATGTACGTTCATTGTCATACTTCCTGTAAATATGTATAACACCATGAATTCACCTGAATTTTCCTCCTATATGGGGATAGGAAAACAGGATATGAGAATCGATCTTCGAAGGACAGATTCCATTACAGAAGATTTTAACAAGCTGCAGGAAGAACTGCAGAATGATTCGGATATTGAAAAGTATGCACCCTACATCACAAGTTCCTACCAGGTCAAAAACGCAGAAGGTACCTGGGACAATATGAATATTGAAATAGGAGATTTTTCCGTGTTTCCGTTGAAATTTCTGGAAGGCAGAGCGCCGGAGGGAGAAGGAGAGATCTCGTTATCACTAGCCCATGCTGCAAAAGATGGATTAAACAAGAAAGTAGGAGATGAAGTAACCGTCAGGGCTGGCGGGGAAGAACAGACGTTAACAGTTACAGGTATTTATCAGGATATTACAAATGGAGGAAAAACAGCAAAGGCGCATACGAGTCTTGGGGTAAATGAAGAGGCCGTTCTTTGGTATATTATGAGTCTGGATTTGGCTGAAGGTGTGGCTATTCGTGAGAAAATGGACTACTACCAGAATGCTTACAGCACGGCGCAGGTAAATGATATCAAAGAATATACGCAGCAGACGCTTGGTAATATCATCGATCAGATGGGGACCGTCGTGATAGGCGGAATCGCCATCGCGATCATCATCGCTGTATTAATCACTGCATTATTCCTTCGAATGTTGTTATCAAAGGATATGTCCCAGATTGCCATCATGCGGAGTATAGGATTAACTTCAAAGCAAATTAGTCATCAATATATGGCAGGCACTTTGATGGTACTGCTATTGGGGATCATACTTGGAGTTCTGGCTGCGAATTTCCTAGGCGAATTTCTTGTAAGCATGGCCATGTCCTCTATGGGAGCGGCAAGAATTGAATTTGTTCATATTATCTGGCAGACTTGGCTGCTTTGTCCGCTAGCGCTGATGATAGCCGTTGGATTGACGATATTTATGTCCTGTAAGGTAGCCGTAAAAGATGATTTATCTGTCGTTTTAAGAAAGTAATAGTACTTTGATATCAATATTTTGGCATGGGAGGAATATAGGTGACCAATATAATAGAAGCAAGAAGTATGACCAAAAAAGTAGCATTAGGAAAAGATAATGAGCTTCATATCTTAAAGGATGTCAACTTGGAGGTAAGAGAAGGTGAATTCATATCGGTCATGGGACCATCCGGAAGCGGAAAATCAACACTGCTATATAATATAAGTGGTATGGATCGAATGACATCTGGCAGTGTGAAGTTTAAAGGCCAGGAAATCGGCGGTCTAAAAGAAGAAGAATTGGCGAAGATTCGACTGAAAACAATGGGCTTTATCTTTCAGGATATTAATCTATTGAAGAATCTGTCCTTGATTGACAATATTATGTTTCCTGCCCTTGTACCATCAGATGCGGATAAACATGCAGTGAATAAAAAAGCAAAAAAGCTGATGAAAATGACGGGAATTGAAAAGCTTGCCAATCACAATATCACACAAGGTTCTGGTGGACAGCTGCAGCGGGTGGGCATCTGCAGAGCATTGATAAATGATCCGGATATCCTATTTGGAGACGAACCGACCGGAGCATTAGACTCCCAATCGACAGAAGAAATTATGTCAATTCTTGCACAGATCAATAAAAACGGGACAACGGTAATGCTCGTTACACATGATGTGAAGGTGGCAGCAAAAACGGAAAGAATACTGTTTATGGTAGATGGAGACATTGTTTCACAGAAGAAGATAGGTAAATTTGATGCACAGCAAGGCGATAGGAAGGAAAGAGAAGAGAGCATTATGAAATGGTTAATGGAGAATGGGTTTTGATTTATAATTTGTCGTTGGGGTTTGCATAAAGTTCATACGAGAAATTTATTAGGTGAGTTCTAAGGGAATAGTTCTTAAGAATATTTGTAAGGAAAGACATGCGAACATTTTGCTTAAGCAATAGGTATAGATCAAATCGTCCTCAAGGGCGGTTTTTTATTTTGTGATGGATGGCAGAACTACCAATCCATGCACCAGGAATTTGTTCATTTAAGTGAGGCCCTTGAGACAACGTGCATATATCAAATGAAAATTTTCAAAATTAGAGGTTAGGAGGTTAACAATTGTTAGTGTTCTCATGTTAAAAACTTTAATTGTAGGAGGATGTAGGGTAATCAACGGAAATGGTTCCAATCAATATATTGATTATTACATCCATATAGTTGAACGAAAATAAAAGTGGGTGATTACGACGTTTATAAGATAGTGTCCAATAGACCAGTTTTATTGTCATACCTTACAAAAAAATAATACCGAATCAGGTCCTTTTAACCTCGGACAAAAGGAGTGTTTTAAAGATTTCTACATCAAATATCTGGGAATGTATGGGGATGTTTTATATAATTTTAATGGTTGCAGCAATACCCATTTTGGAGGTTATGCTACGTGAGAATAAGAATTGTAATTGCCCTCATTTTAACCACTTTAATTATAGGAGGATGCGGCGTGTCAAATGGCGATGGTTCTAATCAAAGTTCGGGAAATGGAAACCAAAATGAAGTTGAATCCAAGCCGGATGTGGCGGCATTCAATGATCAATTTACCGAGAATTTTTTAATATCCACCGAACCCGTTAGAGAAGGATATTACCCGTTCAAGTCGGAAATCGGCACAATAACGATGGACTTTCCTGAAAATATGGTTGTGGGTGAAAAAAGCCATCAAATTGCAGACGGAAATCGTGGTGAAATGTTTGAGATATCTAGCGCTGATGTGAATAGTAAAGTATTTACGAACCACTTATTTAAATACTTCAATTTTACGCGAGAGATAAAATATACGAAAGAAAGTATGGCAGGGAGCACAGGGGAAGAGCTCGATTTTAAGACAATGGATACGGGAATTAGCAATCAATACACTGAAATAGCGGAATATCAGGATGGTGCAGATGAATTCTTAGCTACATTAGTTTGGAACGATAATCATCAAGAAATACAAGTTTTCACAAATATGACTTGTAGAGATGACCTTAATGAGGATGAATGTAAGAAAGAACAAGAAAAAGCGAAACAAAGTGCTTTAGAGATTTTAAAGACAATAAAGATCTTGCCTGAAGAGGAGTGAACTATGTGTCATTAGATCAGATTACTTCCTCTAATATATGGATGAGACTTGTTGACGCCGAGTATGAAAATATGGATGAGCAAGAGTTTAGTGATAGATTTAAAACTATTTATCTAGAAGAAACTGGAGAGCTGTTTGAAGGGGAAATTAAGATGTATCACTCTTCTGATTCCGAAAAAATAAAAGGGATAAATTCCAGCTACGATGGCACAGCTTTTACAGTTTCTGACAGCGAAGAAAAAAATCTATATCTTATATCGCAAGGTACCCAGGGTGGATCAGACTGGTTATACAATGTAGAAGGCCCTTTTGCGAACGAGAAGTTTGATCAGGCTGAAGCTGCTAGGACCTTTGTTATTGAGGCGAAAGATCATTTCGATTTTAATCCCGATGAAGGTGAAGTCATTTCTTTCAATCACTCTTTAGGCCTCCATAATAGTTCTATGACTGGTTTGTCAGAAGAAGCTTTTGATGAAGTCTACGGAGTAAATGGTCTAACCTTTTCACCTTACGAGATAATCAGCTTCGATGCTAAATTTTATAATGCAGTAAGAAAGGAGTTTGATATCAAAAGAATTGAGGAAATTGATAAAATTCCTCTTGCTGACTTGAAAGGGTTTACAAAGGACTACTATAGTGATGCTCAGGTTACTATTTCTAATACTGTATCTGAAGATGACCCGCTGTATCTAATAAGTGAGAAATTTGGTTTTGTCCCATTTGATAACACAACAATGGTAGATACAAACCCAGAGGTATCCGGGCTTAAAGAATTGATAGATAATATACCAGATTCTAAGGTCAATGATTTGAGAAATCTTGCAGCTGCTTTCTCAAGAGGAAATCAAAAAGGTGGTTTCAATCAGGGATTAAATGAAGCTCTTGGTGTCAATATAACTAACCTGAAATCCTATAATGCTGTAGGAGTTGGAGCTTGGTACATTAATTATCCCGACGAAGTAGATGAAACAATGGAAGGGTTACAAGACAATTTGCCTGTTGTATTAGAAAATATACGTTTAATCGAAGAGAATTCCGAGGAGATATTTAATAGCTTATATGAATATGGGTATATATCTAAGGAACAAAAGGATGTAATGATAAAAGAGTTGACCAACTTAGAAAAAGAATTAACTCGATTAAATGATGCGGTGGATTTTAATGTGGATATGCATAATGAAGATGGTTGGTTCGATAAGATTCGCAGAGGGATAGGAGATACTGGATTAGCAGCTGTTGCCGCAATTCTATATTATAAGATCCCTAATATCCTGGACAGAATAAAGGAAAGCGGCATCCTAGAAAGTTTAGAAGGCATTGTGGAAAGTCACAGCATCACCGAAATGCTTGATGCACTAGCAGAAGGAAATAGGAGTTATGTCGGGAAAGACCTTGTTTTCACATCAGATACTGGAGGCGGGGATCCGATAAAAGTGAATATGTCTGCTGCTCTGAGGTTGTATACACAAGGTGTAACTTCTTTAGAGGTCAAGCAAACTCTTATTACCGAATTAGAGACGCTTGTAAGAGATGAAATAGAGTTCGCTTATAAAGATCAAAGATGGAAAGTTATGCATGAAATCTATAATGTAGAATCCAGTCCCAGTAGCTACGCATATGAGCTTGGACAATACAGATTCCCTTCTTATAAAATTAGCTCCGTGAATGTACTACACGAAATTCTCCCCTTAGAGCAAGCGGATCTTGATGAAGAGATAGCCGATATGAAACATTCCGTAGATACTGGTTTTAATTATATAGAAAATTATCGAAAAGCAATTGAAGATTTATTCAAAGAGGACGAAGAAGTATCAACACTGTTTGATTTGTCGAGGAGGATATGAATGTCTGAATTCTCTATTCAAGAATCTATCGTTTTGATTCCCGAGGAAGATTTTAGCTACAAGAAAGCAGTATTAAAAAGTAAAGTGGAAGATATTCTTGATGAAGATCAAGTCTTTTATAAGCTTGCCAATAACATTCTCGTTGGAGAAGATCAAAAAGGAAAAGTGATTGATGCGATGAAAGATGTAACCAATAAAAGAAGTAGCAGAGATACCGGAATCAACGGAAGAGCGTTAGAGAAGATACCTACTATTGTACGAAATTTTAGCGATCAAGTTGCTGATATGAAAACGCAAAAAGCCACCATTACATTTAAAGAAATAGCATCCTTATATGATTAGATATAAACCCCATCGCAATAAGCATACTGATTGCCTTGAAATCTTATCTTTATTGATTAAAGTGTGAAAAAATGGAAGACGGATCCGGAAAAGTGATTGTTAACGTAAGCTTCTATGGGGTAACAAGCGAATAGGTAACACACTTGAAACAAGTAACATCGCTAATGTAACCCGATCCGTATCCCGACACACAGTAATTCTTGCATAACATAAAAGCAGTAGCGTACTCATTATAAGATTCCTCAGACTATCTCCGAGGGATCTTTTTAATACGTAAACCGATTAACAATCGTCTGTAACTCTTCCGCTAAATCTGAAAGAAAAACAGTCACGTTCGAGATATCTTCCATGGAACTTAATTGTTACTCTGTTGCTGAGGCAACTGCTTTGGAGCTGGGTGATGTTTCTTTTGTTCCTGTCTTCACTATTTAATTCCTTTTAGATTAATATGCGCAGTATATATCGACAAATCCAGGCAATTCAAATTAGTCAAAAAGCATAAACAGATTAAACTGTGGTTAGCTCCATTTCCAGGTTTAGGATTTATAAAAAATGTCGATTAGCGTCAATAATGATCGTTCACATTAACAGCCTGTTTACAATGAATTGACCTTTCCTTAACAGGCTTCTGGTATCTTACTTATGTACCTTAATTTCTTATAAGGGAGAGGTTTCCATGCTTAAAAAATGGATGGTGGCATTGGGTATGGTATCAGTTCTGACGTTGGCGGCATGTAATAATGATGATGAGGATCCAGCTGATGATGATCAAATCGAAGAACAGGAATCCGACGATACAGAGGAAGATACAGAGCAGTCTGAATAACTTATAGAAGCTTGAAAAGGCGTTCCGCTAAGGTACGCCTTTTATTTAATTCATTGTTTAACTTAATAGGAGCAGACTTCATCGTAATAAAACGGGAAGTGCAATATTTAAAAGACTACTTTTTTATGAAGAAAGTAGTCTTGTTTCGTTTTGTATTTTCTGTTGTTAACATAGTTAATCCGAAATGACGAAATAGGGTTATACAGAAAGCAATTTATGCAATCGAGAATTTAATCCGTTTCAGGCGAAAGTCCATTTATAATAAGATTTATTGTTTGTTCGATCTCACTATTATCGTCCCAATTCATGTCGGGATAGATGATGTGTCTGGTAAATAAGAACCCAATGACTGTAGAAGCGGTGAAGCGGATGACGGTATGAACGGGCAAATCTTTTATTTGACCTTTCTCTTGAAAATGGATGATGGTGTTCTCCAAGCGTTTAAATAAGGGTTGTGCGATATACGCTTTGTAGTTTTCCTGTAATTCTGGATGATATGAAATTTCCTGCATAAAAATCTTTAGGATCGATAAATTCTCCTTGATAAAATCAACTCGATTTTTTAGGATAGCCCTAAGAAAGTCACCAAAAGATTCATATTCTTGATCAAAGACAGTGTCAAACTCATCCATGACAAAGGGGGCTATCAATTTTGTCATTGTAGGTGTAACAATGGAGAGTAATAAATTCTTCTTGTTTTTATAGTGCCGAAAGATAGTACCTTCCGCAACGCCAGCTTTTTTGGCAATTTGGCTTGTGGAAGTGGAGGCATAGCCATTTTGGGAAAATTCTTCAATGGCAGCCTCGATGATTCTACTTTGTTTTTGTGTCATTTTCAGATGTTCTTCATTTATTTCTTTGATTTTATCCGCTAGTCTTTGTTCCATCAATCATTTCACCCAACTCATGGATTATTTTGGAAATAAATCCATGCAAAATGCTTATGAAAGCAGCCATGCACGGAATCTCAGTTAATTTATTTTATCATAGTTGCTTTCCTTGTTGCACAAAGTCATCATCCCTGAAATAGGCTTCTTTAAACAAAGTTTTTGTTTGATATCTCCCTTCGTTCCTTATCTGTATTTCTGTATTTGATGGTTAAATATAGCAAGGTACCCAGTATGGAAACGAAGACAAATATGGATAGAAAACCAATATTCAGCCACATCAGATCATAATTACTGTTCGCTACAAGTGCCCTGAATCCAGAAACGGAGTAGGTCATCGGCAGGAAACCACTCACTTCCTGTAAGAGTGCCGGAATCATTTCTACTGGGAATGTCCCGCCGCTGCTGGTAATCTGTAAAATCAACAACAGAATGATAATGAATCTCCCTTTCTCCCCTAATAGGGAAACAACAAGTTGGATCAAGGCAATGAAAGCTAAACTAGAAAAGACAGTAAACAATAGGAAGTAGCCAACATTACCCACTTCCAAGTCAAGGACACTCAAGAGAAATACTACAGCAATGATTGCCTGTATACCAGCTGCCACTGTAATAATGCTGAATTTGCTTATAAACCAGCTAAATGATGATGTCGGTTTGGTGACAGGTTCCCGAACAGGAAAAACAATCGAAATCAGCATTGCTCCTATAAAGAGACCAAGAGATAATGAGAATGGTGCAAATCCATGTCCATAATTCGGAACACTTGTAAACTTGTCAGTATCGATTGTTACTGGGGATGCAATCATATTCAGGTTTCCTTGGGAGGTATTTATGCCCCCAAGTTGTTCAGCCCCATTTGTTAAGCTGGTGGCAATGCTGTTTGCGCCTTCATTAATGGCATGAAAGGAGGATATTAATTGTTCTTTTTGGGCAGCAGCAAGATTGGGGTGAGTCTGTACCGTGGTATCGTAAGTATCTTGCATCCCTGCTATACTTTCTGCTAATTGGGTTGTCGATTCGCTGGCTGTAGTCATTCCATTACTCGTTTGATTCATGGCATCTGCCAGGGTTTGAAGGTAACTCGATGTTAACGTACTCGAAACCTCTTGCTGCAGTTTTTCTACGCCACTTCTTTCAATTGTGCTTACCAGGAAATTGAGGCTTTCATGCGGCATATATCGAAGGTTCGGTGGATTGGGTTCTGTACTGAAAGCAGTGGCTGCATTATTGGAAAAATCATTGGGGATTTCAATCATCATAAAGTATCTGTGATCTTGCAGACCTTCCATAGCTTTTTCTTCTGAAACAAACTCCCACCCAAAGTTATCATCTTGTTCTAATTGCGCAACGATTTCATCACCGAAATTCAACTGTGTACCCTCGAAATCAACGGCTTCGTCATGATTGACAATAGCTACAGAAAGGTCATCTGTTTCGCTATATGGATCCCAAAATGCCCATAGGAATGTGCCGCAATACAGAATCGGTACAAATAGTACAGCAATCAGACCGGTTAAACTCGCCTTTTTTTTCATCAATGATTTACATTCATTTCTCATCTAAAAACCCTCCTTTTTTCCCATTACTAATTCGAACCCAGTTACAGATGGGATTCACATCAGTATCGTTCTTAATACCACCAGTATATAGCACGCCACAAAGAAAATGAAGTGATTACTCACTTTTTAAAATGTAAATCTATTGTAAAAAAGTACGAATGAATGGAAATTCATATTGACCGGTCTGAATCATGAAAAATTCAATTCCTTAAAACCTATCTATCTCTCTATTCGCTTCATTAAAGGGCTCATCCGCAATTGACATCCACATTTTATAGGATTGCTGATGATCCTCATAAATAATGTCGTCAGTCTCGATAGATCATGGAAGATAAGTTGATCTTTACGTGACTTAATAGATTTCCTGATTGCTTAGTGTATGAGATAAAGCAAGGGGATTCAGTGAAATCATGAAAAAACGTCAGCCCTCTTGTACCTGGTCTGACGTTTCTTTATTAAATTATAAAGTGGCTGCAATGTCTTCAACCATTCCATATAGATCTTCAATGACATAATCCGGTTCTATATTCATTTGTTCGATATCCAAAAGGCTGGATGAACCAGTTAACACAAGACAAGTGCTGATGTTATTATTCTTACCCATCACAATATCGGTATCAAGCCGATCGCCAATGATCAAGCATCTGTCTTTTGGAACATTCAAGTGTTCCATAACTTTTTGGATGTAATACGCTGATGGTTTGCCGATGATGTCATCGATTTTGTGTCCAGCAGCGACTTCAATTGCTTTGGCGATAGCAAACGTGTCGGCGATAAAGCCTCCAGGAACGGGGCAGGCTGGATCGGGATTGGTTGCGATAAGTTTGGCACCATTGCGTACGGCTGTCATCGCGGTATTCAGTTTGTCGTATGTAAAGGCTCGGTCCAATCCAACCAGTACATGTGTGGCTTGAAAAGGATCTCCGGTAATTCGCAAAGGGTAAGGCGAGAACTCTTTGGCAATGGCTGCTTCTCCCACAATGTAAACAGAAGCGTCAGGATGATAATCCATAAAGTAACTAGTGGCCAAGGAGGATGCGGTAATGACTTCTTCCAGTTTTGTTGGCAATCCAAGGCCACATAGCAATTGTTGACATTCTTCTCTTGTTCGTGTTGGTCCATTTGTAATGTAAAGTATGCTTTTGTCATGCTTTCTTAATAGATCGATTGTATTTTTTACGCCGGGAAGAAGTTGATTCCCGACGTAAATGGTTCCATCCAAGTCAAAGCAATAGGCGTCAAAGTCGTGGATGTTTAGTTTACTTGAGCTCAAGGTTCGCTTTTATTCTGCTTTGCAGCAGGTCTTTTCCTTCTTGAAGTTTTTCTAACGGTGTGTTTGGTGCATATTCCAGGATCAATTCAGCATGTGGTGCATCTTCACGGAGGGCTGTGAAGATGGGGTCCCATTCGATTGTGCCGTCGCCAATGACCAGATGTGTATCACCTTTTCCATCGTTATCGTGAAGATGCAATGCAAGCAAACGGTCTTTCGTTTCGTTTATCAATCGCGGGATATCCCAATTGTTTAAATGGGCATGCCCCGTATCGATAAGGAATCCTGCTGTTTCATCGATATCAGCCAGGAAATTTGTGAATTCTTCTTGTGTGAAAAGGGAGCTTCCGTTATAGCCGACGTTTTCGATTGCCAGCTTTACATGTAATGGTTTGGCAATTCGGCAAAGCTCGCTGATGTATTCCTTGGCCCGCAACTGTGCTATTTGTTTATCAAACACAGGTGAGAAGCAGAATCCGGGATGGATGACGACGTGTGTTGCCTGGATGGAGCCAGCGAATTCGATCGTTTTTTTGTATTCAGAGAAAGCGACTTCCCGTGTTGCATAGTTCTCACTTGTCAGGTTGATATCCCAAGCTGGTGGATGAATGGTATAACCAACAGGAATGGAGAGCAGTTTTTGTGCAAGTTCCTGGAACAAGTTTTCCATCGCGTTCCACTCTGGTCCGTCCATGAGTAATTCGATTTTGTCTGCGCCATGTTCGATCAGTGTATCGATATTGTGCAATAGATTGTTGGATAATAGAGCCAGATCAGAATAGCAAATAGTTTTTTTCATCGTACATCACTCTCCATAGTAGTTTTTCGGATAACCGATAGAATTGGTTGTTTCTTTATCAAATAGGTGGATTTTATCCATCCGCATTTCTGCATAGACTGTTTCATTCGGCAGCCAGTTTTTCGACTCACTCATGGCGATCCATTCTTGGCCTTCCACATCGAGATAAACACCATAGCTGCTGCCGTGGTTCTCCACTTGTTTGACCTGACCTGTGATGCTGTTATCGAGTGGTGTCTTACTTAAGTGAATATGCTCAGGTCTTATGCCGAATGCCAGTTCAGCTGCTCCGGTTTCCTGAATGAAACGGCTCCATTCAGGGCTCAACTGCAGCGCTTGCTTGTCAAATAGGAGCTTGTCCTGCTGAAAGTCTGCATCGACTACGTTCATCGGCGGGGAACCAATGAACTTGGCAGTGAAGATATTAGCAGGGCGATGGTATACGTTATCCGGCGTATCGACCATTTGGAGCTTCCCTTGATACATCAGGGCGATCCGGTCGCCGACTGTCATGGCCTCTGTTTGGTCATGGGTCACATATACAAGTGTTTGCTTGAAGGTTTCATGAATCTTGACTAATTCTTTCCGGGCAGACACGCGTAATTGGGCATCCAAGTTTGATAGAGGTTCATCCAGCAAGAAGCAATCGCCTTGTTTCACAACCGCTCTGGCGAGGGCAACCCGTTGCCGCTGCCCACCGGACAAATCCTTTGGCAAGCGATCTTTGTATTGTTTCAATTGCAGCATCTCCAGGGCGGCATCTGTGCGACGCTTGATTTCATCCGCAGACATCTTTTTCACTTTCAATCCATACGTAATGTTATCAATCACTTTCATATGCGGATATAAGGCGTAATTTTGAAACACCATGGCCACATTTCTTTTGCCGCTGGGCACGTCATTCATTTTCTGTTTATCCATATAAATAGATCCGGATGTAACGTCTTCTAACCCTGCAATCATGCGTAATGTGGTGGATTTACCACACCCAGACGGACCAAGCAGGATTAATCGTTCTCCTTCTTTGATGGTTAAGTTCAAATCTTTCACAACCTCTGTTTTGCCATATGATTTAGATACATTTTCAAATCGGATTTCCTTCACGATATCCCGCCCTTTACTTAATTCCTGATGAAGTAAACGTTCCAATGATGTAACGCTGGAACAGCAAATATAATGTCAATGGTATGATCATCGTAATGACAGCCACGGCCATGGCAACCGTGAAGTTGGTGCCGCCTTCAGAGCTGATATACATTTGCAGAGCCAATGGCAATGTATAATTATCGACCGTCTTCAAGATGAGTACCGGCCAGACATATTCATTCCACGACAGAATGAAGAACCAAATTCCAGTCGACGTTACCGCTGGCTTCACTAATGGAAGCACGATGTCTTTCATGATGCGCGCATGTCCCAGATTATCCAGTCTGGCTACTTCGATGAGTGAAACAGGGATCGTTTTCATCGATTGACGAAGCAGGAAGATCCCGACTGCATCCGCCAGCTGCGGCAAAATGACACCCCATACACTATCAGCCAGTCCCAGGTCGGAGATGACCAAGTAATTCGGGATCATGGTGACGGAAAAGGGGATGAAGATTGTACTGATCAACACAAAGTACAAGATGTTCTTGCCTTTGAAATTGAAAAAGACGAATGCATATGCTGCCAGGAACGAGGTGAAAACTTTAAATAACGTAACTGTGGCTGCAATGATGAATGTATTGAAAGTAATCTTGACGACATCCAGACTTTCAAAGAAAGTTTGATAGTTTTCCAGTGTGGGGCTGATAGGGATGAAATTTAGTACATTGTTATATGCATCTTGTAATGGTTTGAAAGACGTTCCAATCGCAAAGATGATCGGAAAAATCAGGATGATGATCAGCCCGATGAATAATATATGCCAAGGTATCGATGCAAAGCGGTTAGTTTTCATAATGGATACCTCTTTCGACAAACTTGAATTCCAAAATAAGCAGAATGATGAAGATCAGCATCGTCAGAATCGACAAGGCGGCGGAATGTCCTGTCCGGTACAAAACGAAGGCCTCATGGTAGGCCTGATAAATCGCGTTGGAGCTGGCATAGTTCGGTCCGCCTTGGGTGATGACCTTGATCGGTGTGAAAACATACTGCAGTCCTTGGACGATGGTGATGATCAAGACATAAATGCCTGTAGCACTGCTCATTGGCAGTATGATATGGATGAATATCTTCCATAAAGGCACATTATCCAATCTGGCTGCTTCAATCACTTCCCTCGGGACACCATTGATGGAGGCATAGAGCACGATGAAGTTATAGCCGAAAACTTTCCAAGAAGTAATCAAACTCAAGACGACAATCACCCAGCCATCCATCTTGCTCCAAATCGGCATCTCAACCCCAAACCAGCCAAGAATGATAGCGGCAGGTCCGGAGACGGGATTAAGCAGCCAGGTAAACAAGATTGAACCGACAACCAGTGAAATAACAGACGGTAAAAAAAGCGCTCCTTTATAGAAATTCTTGAATCGTTTCAATACGACATCGAGGACGAAAGCAAATATATAAGGAACAAAAAGATTGATCAATAACAATAAAACGATATATAAAATCGTATTGCCAAACACTTTATATGTAATTGGATCTGACAGGATATCCTTATAGTTGGCAAACCCGACAAACTCCTTCGTCGGTTTCACCATATTCCAATCAAAAAAACTCAGATAGATAGTGTAGATGAAAGGCCAAAACATGAATAGTACAAAGACAATCAGAGAAGGGACCAGTAAGCAATATGCTTTCCAATGGTCTTTCGTTAAGGTGATTTTCAAAGATTCCACATCCCGCATGTAGGTTTTCTAAAGCCTCTTATAAAAGGGAGCAGTCATTCCGTAACGAACCTGAGCAGGGGGATACTCTGGTAAGTTAGGGAGTGCCGCTCCCTTGAAGAAGAGACAGCATGACATTATTTCTTCAGCAGTGAATTGATTTCTTCTTCTGCAGAGGTTAGACCCTCTTTTACATCCACTTTTCCACCAAGGATTTCATCACGGATATCAAGCATTTTCTGCTCAGCTTCCAAACCTGCATCTCCCGGGAAGGAAGTCCAAGGCACAACACCATCCATTTGATCGATGGCTGCTTTCATCATTTCATTTTCTTCCAAGAAGCTTTTCAAGCCTTCTTCTGCTTCTGCTACATCCTTGCGTGGAGGGACGTAACCAGTGCCTTCCGTCCACTTCGCCATGGATTCCACGCTGTACAAGTATTTCATGAATTCCCATGCAGCTTTTTGCTGATCCTCTTCCTGTGCGGTGATGGCTAACATGGCACCGCCAGCAGGCAGACGTTTTTCTTTTCCTTCCCAAGCCGGGGAAGTGACAGTAGCAGCGTCGAATTGAACGTTTTCCTGTATTTGTGAGCGACGGGCAATCGTTGTATAAGCCATGGCAACATTTCCATCGATAAAGCTTTGAACACCTTGATCCCAAGGAACATGAAGTGCTGTTTCATCTTCCACAACCATATCTGTCAGCAATTGATATGCTTCGATGCCGTCTTTGGAAGCAAAAGAAGCTTGTCCATCCGTCAGCATGCGGGCTCCGTTACTTTCCAATAGCGCCTGCGTAGCCCAGTTATCAGCAGGTTCCTGCATATAGAACCCGTATTTGCCGGTTTTATCTTTGATCACTTTGGAGAATTCCCGCACTTCTTCCCATGTCTTCGGACCGTTTTCATCGAGTCCTGCTGCTTTCAGCATGTCTTTGTTAATGTACAGCACGGGTGTGCTTAGGGAGTAAGGAATCCCCACTTGTGATCCATCTGAATTCTTGGCCAAGTCCATGACGTTTGGAAGGAAGTTATCTTTCAAGAATGATTCATCATCCGGGAAATGCTGATCAATGACTTCCTGAGGTTCTACATAGCTGAAGTTATTGGAAAAATAGTCCAGGAAGGACCAGCCGACCTGTACTACAGCTGGTGATTTACCTGAAGCCGCTTCTGCTTGCAGGTTTTGCATCAGTCCTTTATACATGTCAGGGTTATATTTTGCGACGACTTCGACAGAATCGCTTTGTTCATTGAAGCTATTCACGAGCTCTTCTACTGTTTTTCCGCCTTGTGTTTCTGCATTGACATGCCAGTATTCAATGACGGTTTTACCGTCTTTGCCATTGGCAGTGCTGCTGGCGTTTCCGCAAGCCGCCAATAACAAGATGATGGTGAGAACACTGAACATTTTTACGAATGATTTCATGGTTTCTCAGATCTCCTTTTTGTAATGGTTTGTAATTCAGGACTCCTATGCAGTACAAGGAACAGAGCTGTTCTTCTTCACCTCCTAAAATTAACGGAAGAAAACGAAAAGAGACCTCAAATACAATGTATAGGTTGCTATACATCAAATTTGAGGTCTCTCTGTTCGCACCGTTTCTATTCACTTTATACTTATACAATAATACCCAAGTGTTAGATTAGTATGAATGTAGTGTAAATCTTTCATTTACAAACTATTCAGGTCGATTTTCCACATATCCGGATTGGATGTGGTTACGGCAAGTGCACCATTTTTTAATGCTTCCTGTGCATGATCGATAGAATTGAGCAGCCCGCCTGTAATGGTTGGCACCGGAGAAACTGCTGATATCTTTTGGAGAAAGTCAGGTGCCCGGCACGGCATAATCTCAATGATATCAGCTTGGATACGACTAACGTCTTTGAGCAGATTTGTATAAACTTCCGTATCGATTAAAAAGATTCTTTGAACCACGACGAGTCCGCTGGCTTTTGCTTTTTTGATGACACCATTTCGTGTCGTCACAATCGCATGCGGCTGCACATTCCGTTTGACAAATTCTATCCCGTCCCGGTCCATTTCCAGTCCGCCTATTTTCTCTACATGCAAAATGACAGGCAAGCCATGCGATTGAATGAATTCGACATACTTTCGCACGGTCAGGATGGTACCAGTCATCAATAAGACAGCGCTGATATTATCTTTATACTTAATTGCTTTTTCTAGATGCTTCGGCTCTTTTACAGAGGCAACCATTTTGTGGGAAGTGAGTCTTTCTTGCAGTGTAGCGCGTGCGTGATTGTAGTTCATATGCAGTCCCTCTCCGATAGCGTGTATTTTATCGTTAGTTTATAGTTTTTTTGGATGATTTAAAAGAGAGGGATATATTTAGATTTACCGTATAAGCGACTGTCATTTATAAACTTTTACACAAAACAATTACCCAATACGGAGTAGTCTGTGCAGGGATACTCTTCGTAGCAGGTCCATACACCACAATCAAATCGCGATTCGCTAGGTTGCCTGTAAAAGCTTGCCCGTTCGTCAGTACTAATGGTGTATATGGCGAAATATTCAGCTGTAATTGTCCATCACTGCTCACCAGCTGATTATCAAAGAAACTGACTTTTACATTTTGGTTCTGATTCTCTTTCACCATGACAAGAGCTGGAAACTGTGGAGGATAAATTAGAATCGCAGGGGCATCTCCATCATAATAGCCAGTCACACGATCACCCACGGATACCATTGCATGATCCACGAAATAAGTCGTAGGGGACACAACAAAGTTCATTATCGATCCTGTTTCATTTTCGACAGTGAAGAATTTATAGCAGCCGTCGGCTCGGCCATTCCCCATAAAATCACTAATCATCGTTACAGTTCCTTGGAAAGAATAAAAATTGGTCATATGTTTACCTCCATTGCTTTCCATGTACGATATGTAGGTCATTGCCCAAAGGACTGGGCGAATGCCTAGAAAAAATTGAGCAATTAATACTTTTTTGTATTTAAATTGTTTGTGGTTAACCGATATAAGGGGAGTAGTCCTTTGGTATCTAGTAAAGTAGACCTGTGACAGCATCGAAAAGTATGAACAGACGACTCATTTTACCCACGAAATGGATTAGAAGTGATAATTAGACAAAGGATTATAGGTAAATTATAATGCATGAGGGTATGCGAGAGTGTGTTTTTACGTATTTAGAACTATAATCTTAGAACCTAATAAGCCAACTTATCGAAAGGTAGGTACGCAAAGCCACGAGTCTAATATCCATCTGGAAGATGACAGTCGGGTTGATGCTACGTTGGCTGTCCTTGTCACTAAGGATAGCTTTTTTCGCATTCGAGAAGTTACATCAGACTTTAGAAAAGGGAGTTAACAAGATGATAGTCGTGGATAAGAAGAAATATAAGATGGCGATTGACGAAAGTTCCAAAGAAGTACTAGTACAAGTGCATGGATTGATCAGGGAAGAAGATGCAGAGGGATATATGGTCGATTTACAGGAGACGATCAGTAAAGTCTCTAAAAAAGATTATACTTTTGTCGTCGATGGGACGCATCAGACACCAGTACCGTCCAAAGTTGTGCCACAGCTGGAGCAAACAATGCAATTTTACTCCACTTTAGGTTTTAAGGATACGATTGTAATAAAACCATCATCAAAAATAGCTCAAGTGCAAATCAGGAATGCGCTTGAAAGGATTGAATTCACAGGAAAAATGATAGATAGAGTAGATCAATCTATGTAGTGTTCAGTCAGTAAAAATTTGTAGTTGAAGGGGAGAATATATAATGCAAGCAACACAAGAATTGTATACATATGAAATTTTAACGAATGACCAAACGGAGCTGATACAGAAAGCTGCTGAATGCCTTGCCCGTACGTTTATTGGAGTAGATGTGGAAGGAAAATGGGTACAAGAACCGATGGTTGGACAGTTGAATATTGAGTATGAAGATTTTTATGCTTTTACGAAAGATTATTTGGATTCAACTGTAGATCAAGGATATTGCGCAGTCGCTTTAGACTCTGATAATCATGTTGTGGGTGTGCTTGCGGGTGATACCAATGCACCGGAAATTATCGGTGAAGATGTATTCGAGGGGTCTTTTTATGATATGAACGTCATCCTTCATGTTTTGGAGGACGTAGACAAACGATTTATCGAAGACTACAAAAGACGTTACGGAAAAGAAATTTCTGATGGGGATTTGTTACACCTGTTCATGTTGGGCGTGATAGCTGAACAGGATCGTCATGAAGTAATTAAGCAATTAGGAAATAAACTGATTACAAAAGCAACATCGCAGGGATTGAAGGCAATAGTGGGCGAAGCGACTAATCCGAAATCGATTCGTGTGATGGAAAAATATCACAACATGAAAAAATATAAAGATTTCGAAGGTAACCATATTGTTCATATGTATAAAGATAATGACAAACTGCAAGCCATTCCTGCAAATGTAGCAGATGGAACATATATCATAATAAGGGAACTTTAAAAAAACATAATTCTGATTCAATCATCAGGAGGTAGGAGTTTAATATATCATGGAAATTTATTTGATAGGTATAATAGTAATTCTATTGATAGCATTAGTTTATTTTGCTTACCAATATGTTGCATTGAAACGTCATACACAATTTGATAAAGAATTATTAGCTGATATGAAAGAGATATCGGCAGTGAACAATCCAGATAGTGACGATGAAAGAATCAAGAATCGCGCCGGAGAGAATTTCAGCCGAATAAAACAGAAGTTAGAATCATTTACAAAAGATATTCATGATAAAGGGGAAAATCTTGCTGAAACTGGTGAATATGCAGCTGAGCAAGCTGATATTGTCCGGGCTGCAATTGACGAGGTAGGCAGAGGATTACAAAAACAACTAGCAGCCACGGAAGAAAGTGCTGCGTCCATGGAAGAAATGACACAGTCGATAGAAAATTTATCAACTAGATCCAATCAGATTTCAGAACAATCGATTACTACGCTTGAACTGACACAAGAAGGAAATGAGAAACTAAAACATTCCTTGGAAAAAATGAATCAATTCAATCAAACGGTGAATACAACCTCAGAAGCTATAAACAAACTCGGAGAGAAATCTCATGAAATCGGCAGCATTGTAAAAGTGATTTCAGAGATTTCTGAGCAAATCAATTTGCTGGCATTGAATGCAGCCATAGAAGCTGCTCGTGCAGGTGAACATGGAAAAGGATTTGCCGTTGTGGCAGATGAAGTACGAAAACTGGCAGAACAGACTCGTCAATCATCTTCAGAAGTATCCAATATCGTAAAAAATATACAAGAAGAAACAGAAACGGTCGTTCAGTCAATGAATCATGGAACGGAAGAATTTAAAGATACGAATGCCAACATTATGGAAGTTGGAAATATGTTTGAAGAGATCTTGGCCACCACAAAGATCATTGCTGAAAATAACGAAAACTCTTCTGCAAGTACGGAAGAATTGTCCGCCGCTTCTCAGCAAATCATGGCAACAATCGTTGAAATCGCTGCTATCTCTCGCGAATCTGTGGAAATGTTTGAAGAACTCATTGAGATTAATGATGATGAGCTTTATACGATTCAAAAGCTTGTTGATGAAGCAAAGAATCTTGTAAACCACAAAAATAGAGTAGTCGCGTTATCAGAAGAGAATGAAGATGTTAAAACAGATGAAGTGAAAGCGAGTTAAAGGAA
The DNA here is from genome assembly GCF_047228925.1 of Terribacillus jepli. Taxonomy (NCBI): domain Bacteria; kingdom Bacillati; phylum Bacillota; class Bacilli; order Caryophanales; family Bacillaceae; genus Terribacillus; species Terribacillus jepli. Next base: position 37,697 of record NZ_JBFEGH010000005.1, read on the forward strand.
AATGTAACTATCCTGCCGATCTAAACCAGAAATAGGTATCGGACGAACGCAGATGTGAACCTTCTTGAAAACAGATTCAAACTCTAATCTGTTTTTCAAGAAGGTTTTTTAAAACAGAATACACCCACAGTCGTCCTTGGATAAAAAGATGTACAGAACCTTCCTGGCAACGCGGCTTTACTAATAATCGAGGAGTTAAAATAATGAGAGAAATCCAAAAGCTATTTCCCAGTATGGACGGAAATGACGACCAAAGAGCAGAGTTGCTGTCCTATTTGAATGTAATATTAACAAAAATAGATGAGTTAAAGGATCCTGACAAACTATCGCTTGGTGAAATGCCTGATTACACAGAGGATTACTATAATCGTGTGATTGAGGAAGCAGATGTTCCAACACAAGGAATGCCCATGAAAGAGGTAATCCAGAAACTTCTAGAGTTAGTGGAAGGACACAGGTATGTCAACCGAAATTATGTAGCCAATGCAGCTCCGCTTCCGAATATATCCAGTATCATCGGGAATTTTGTAGCTGTACTGGTCAATGGAAACAATTTGTGGGATGTGGAGGGGCCGGCAGCGGCTGCCGCGGAAGTCAAAATAACGAGTATGTTATCCAAGCTAGTTGGATACGACGAGAATATCAGTGCAGGATATACAACTTGGGGAGGGCAAGGTGCTGTTTTTAACTCTTTACGTCTTGCCATAGCTCGATACGCCCCAGACTCCAATCAAAATGGTATACCTCAAAATCTCTATTGCTTCTGTTCAGAGTTATCTCACTACAGCTTGTATAAGTCAGTAGAGGCAACGGGAATAGGTGTAGAAAATATGATACGTGTAAAAGCTAATGTCGATCATTCCATGAACCTAGCCGATCTGAAAGAAAAAATGGTAGATGTCATCTCTAATGGTGGTGTTCCGCTTTACGTTCTTGCCACAATGGGAACAACGGATACTTTCGGGATTGATGATATTGCAGGCATCAAGCAGCTAGCGGAAGACTTGGAGCGTACATATGGCGTTGACCCAATCTATATACATGCAGACACTGCGATGGGGGGCATGTATAGCTTCTTTAATGATTACGATTTTGAAAGTAATCCTCTGCAATTTGAAGACAATGTAAATGAGGTATTGAAATCCTATCAACAGAAGTTTAAGCGTATAAAACTTGCGGATAGTATGGTTTTTGATTTTCATAAACTTGGGCAAACCCCGTATATCACGAGTTTATTTTTGATAAAAAACAGGGAGTATCTTAAATACGTTGATTTAGATGCAGCTGAAACCCCATATGTTGGGAATCGAGGCTACGGCAGTTATCACACGGGCTACACGCTGGAGTGCTCGCGAATGGGAAGTGCACTGGCAATATATGCTTCATTATCAGCCTTGGGGATGGAAGGCTATCAAAAGCTTTTAGCCAATTATATACGTGTCAATATTGCATTCCGAAAGAAATTGCTGCAAGAAATTCCAAATGTGGCAATAACAAATGACATCTCCCCAGTTACAACATTCCGCTTCTATCCAGAGCGAAGTAAATGGATGATGAAATAAACGGACTTTTACCTATTGAAGAGATGCTGGAAATCAATCAATTCAACGATGCATTTGCAGAGGTCATTGGTGCGGAACGTGATACAATTTTCTTTGGAAACACGAAAAAGCAATGTCTCGTTCGAGCGGCAAATTCAAATAAGAGGATATCCTTGTATGCCCATAAGTTCTTTACAATTTCTCCATATTCTACAATTGAGGAAGTCGATAGGTATGTTGGATTTTTGAAAGAGCATGTAGAGCTTTATCAAAGATCGAGCATTAAAGCTTAAAAGAGATTAGCTCCTTAACTGCACATTTCACCAAGAATATTACAGTGCCATGCAGGAAGCGATCTCTGTAAATATGCTTCAAGGCATTATGCAGAGCAGATGACTTGCGAGCAACTGCATTCAATAAAATCTAAACTAACACGAACGAATACCCCAAGATCGGTATGAATGCCGATCCTGGGGTATTTATTCACTTAAAGAGAGGAGGATGATGAGAGTAACATCCATGGACAGTATCCAAATGGAGTATATGGTGATACTATTAGAGTTTGCATACTTCTTCATGCTGGTAATATAATACCGGGCGATATAATGATGTCCCTTGGTACATAGTGAAGGTTAAATATATAGTGATTTTTTGTTATGATGAATTATTGCATCTTACTTAGGAAGGATATTTTATGTGAACAGATCTAATACAAATACGCATAAACGTTATTATACAATTTTATTGATACTAGCAATTCTTTTTATTGCTGCAACTTTACGATCACCGCTCACTTCGGTTGGGCCGCTGATACCTTTCTTTAGAGAGGAATTGGACGTTTCCAACTCGATGATTGGTCTGGTAAATACTTTGCCGTTGCTTGCTTTTGGTGTTTTTTCTTCGCTGGTGCCTAAAATATCGAGCAAATTCGGCATCGAGTTAACGCTGTTAGCTGCTATGTGCATGCTGACTATTGGCATTTTTATTCGGGCTCTGAGCGGTCTTCCGCTGTTGTTATTTGGTACGCTTTTACTTGGAATGGCAATTGCTTTCGGGAATGTGCTGATGCCGGGTTTGATCAAGTCCAGTTTTCCATATCGAATCGGGCTCATGACGGGCATATATTCCGTATCCATGAATATTTTCGGTGCACTTGCTTCGGGTATTTCCGTTCCGATAGCATCCATCCCGATGCTGGGATGGCGAAATGCGATGCAAATATGGAGTGTGCTCTCGTTAATAGCACTCATTATATTATTGCTTCGGCTGCCTGCAACACGTTCATCGGAAAAGAAAGTGTTTGTGAAGGTAGAGAACAAGCCATCCAGAGGAATATTCAAGTCGAAAATTGCATGGGCAGTGACGCTATTCATGGGGCTGCAATCATTCATACCGTACAGCCTGTTTACATGGCTGCCGGATATATTAATGTCCAAAGGATTCGACGAAAGTGAAGCAGGCTGGCTCATTGCCATTTATCAGCTAGGGTTGATTCCGACTACATTCATCGCGCCCATCATAGCGGGCAGAATGCAAAGCCAGCGGTTGATCGGCTGTATCGCGGGTCTTTTATTCTTCTTTGGTTTAGTAGGGGTGATGTTTATTTCCTCTCATCTTATCATCGCACCGCTTATATTGACGGGAGTTGGTGCAGGAACAGCATTCAGCTTAGCCATGATGTTCTTTGTGCTGCGGACCAATTCAATTGCGGAATCTTCCCAGCTATCAAGTATGGCGCAATCCGTTGGCTATTTGGTTGCAGCCCTGGGACCGCTTTTGCTTGGTACCATCGCTGAAAAGACGAATGGTTGGATGGTACCGCTCATCATTCTTATGATCGCAGCCCTATGCATCGCCTTTTTGGGGACGATTGCAGGTAAGAATCAAAAAATCCTCTTTGGGACAAAACCGACAGGTGAGGAGTAAATCGTCACTTATAAGTAAAAGTAAAGTGTTGATAGATCCCCTTGTATACAGATTAAAAAGAAGATCAACCAGTGATCTTCTTTTTAATTAGAGGTCCCTTCAATATGTTTAATGGGTAAAGTTGGAGATTTAGGTGTAAAATCTGGAGAGGCTAAAAGATATGCCGGATTGATTTAACACACTATTCTCCTTTACCTTCATAATTGTTCTAGGTTAACATCCGCAATTATCAGCTATATTATCTTCTGATGCCGCAGTTGAGACTGGAAAGTCCATTTCTTTCCATGCAGCAATACCTCCGGTCAATTCCCTCACTTTATATCCTTCTTCTAATAGATACTTCGCTACTTTGGCCGCAGTATTGCACCAGACATCCCAGCAATAGAGTATGATTTCTTTTTCTTTTGGTATTTCATGCAAACGATCTTTTATTTCTTGTTCAGGGATAACAGCGGCACCTTCAATGGTTACATTTCTTACATGTGCTGGGCCATTCCTAACGTCGATTAAAAAGTAATTGTCTTTATTAGCTTTATTTGATCTCAGGTAATCCATGGGACTTATAGTAGCTTCCAGGCGTGCATTGAAGTAATCTAATGTATTCATCTTTAGTCTCCTCTTTTATATTGATTTCCAAATCTTAATGAGAAAATCTTTCAATAATTGTCTTTCTTGCTGATCCAAAGGTGTTAAAACTTTTGATTCAATAACGTTTAAATATTCCCAGCGGGAAGAGAGTACTTCTTTGCCTTTTTTGGTAATTAACAGGCTATAGGATCTTCGGTCATTCGGATTTTTGGTTCGCTCGACAAATTCCAGCTTCTCTAAGTGGTCGATATGACTGACCATCGTTGTGCGGTCGATTTGCAGATTGTCCGAAATATCCTTTTGGGAGCAATAGGGATTTTCCTCGATATATAAGAGGACGCCGTATTGCCGGGCATTGATTTGATAGGGAACAAGGCCTTCAGCAAATTTCTCTTCCATCTGCTGCAGCACTTTTCCAAGCAGGAAACCATAGGATTGATTCCATTTATTCATATTCTCACCTCCTGAAATTAATCAGTTAATTATATAATCAGTATAACTGATTATATCTGAAAAGCAAGCAACACATAAAAAAGAACGCCGAGAGAATTCTCTGCGCTCTTTGGCTGCGTTATTTCATATACCGATACTCCATCAAATCCTTGAGTATATCGATTTCCTTGCACAATTCCTTTCCAACATTCGTTTCGAGGACCTTTTTCCGCTCCAGTTCCTTGTCGACCAATCTTTTCACGGATAACACATCCGTCCCATCATGCAGCACTTCATCTTTGGAGTTGAAATGTTTATGGGCGACAAGTTTCATGCCGTAGGAATTATATAATAATGTGTATCCGGCGATGCCTGTTTTCGACTGGTAGGCTTTGGAGAAGCCGCCATCGATGACGATGATTTTACCGCCTGCTTTGATCGGATTTTCGCCTTCGATTTCTTTGACTGGCGTATGACCATTGATGATATGCCCGTGTTCCGGGTCCAAATCGAATTCTGTCAGGATTTTTTCACAGGTTTCTTCATTTTCCCGCAGGTGGTAATAATGGTTCTTTATTTCCTTATGCGTTGCTTTATCTTTGATGAAATAACGTTCAAAGGTCGTCATGGCCCTTTTGCCAAATAGGGAAGAATATTCACCTGTCCATAGGTACCAGACCATATCTGTCGCCAAGTCATTTGTCTCTTCCGGGTGGGCGAATGACTGGCGGAGAAATTGTTCGAATCTATCAAGCAGCTCGCGACCTGCGTAAGACTTGCCTTCGATTTCCATTTTCTCCATATTGCCTTCTTCATCGATAGGAATGCATCCATGAATCAAAAGATTGCCGTTATAACGCAAATAAAGGCTACCCTTGCGCATGAGGAAATTCATATGTCTGGCCAGTTTCTCCGAATGCTGGACTGAGAACAATAGCTTATCAATCACTTGCTGTTCTTCTTCCAAAAGCATTTCGGGCTGTTTTGGATTAATAGTGGCGAAACATGTATTATCCAGTGGGTAGGTGGTGCCGTTCAGCGTTATTTCATTTGAGTCAAAATCGATTTTTTCAAGCAGCAGCCTTTCTTCCATATTGAAGCTCGGTCGTCTTTTGATGATCGGGCTTTCCAATTTGAATTGAATCATTGCGATTGCTTGGTGCATTTTGGTGATTTGGACCAGTTCATGCTCGGATGTCTTTTTATCTGCATGTGTTTTGGGACGGAATGCTGGGTTATCGTCATAATATTTCTCAGCCAAATTCATCAGCGGACGAAGGTTGATGCCATACACATCCTCAATAATGTCCAAATTGTCGTAACGTGCACATATACGCAGGATATTCGCCAGGCAAACCTTCGACCCCGCAAAAGCACCGATCCAGAGGACATCATGATTGCCCCATTGGATATCAACGGAATGGTAATTGATGAGTTCTTCCATGATTTTATCTGGTTCAGGTCCACGATCATAGATATCGCCAACAACATGCAGATGGTCCACTACCAATTGGTGTGTACTGTAGGCAAGCCCGGTAATAAGCTTATCGGCTTGTCCGAGCGAGATGATTTGTTCAATGATCTCGTGATAATATTGCTCCTTGTTGCCGGATTCTTCTGTTTTATATAAAAGCTCTTCAATGATATAGGCAAACTGACTAGGCAATGCCTTACGCAGCTTGGAGCGCGTATATTTAGAAGATGCATAGGAGATGAGCTTGATCATCCGTTTGATTGTCTTTTTATACCACTCGTTTAAATCTTCTTCCTGGTGAAAATCATTTTTGATGATCTGCAGTTTTTCTTCCGGGTAATAAACCAAAGCAGCCAGTTCATCGATTTCTTTTTCAAAGATGACGCCGCTGAAGATATCCCTGATTTTTTCTTTCACCCTGCCGGAGCCATTGCGCAGCACATGCTGGAATGCTTGATATTCACCGTGCAAATCACTGACAAAATGCTCGGTCCCTTTAGGAAGGTTAAGAATAGCTTTCAAATTGATGATTTCTGTGACGACTTTTTCTTCCGTGTCATATTTCTGAGCTAGTAAGTCTAAGTATTTGGTGTTCAAGATTATGTAGCTCCTTTCAGAATTACTAACTTTTACATAATTTTACTGATTCTATTATAAGACAAAACGACGATGATTGGTTGTTTTTGTTGAAGCCTATCCTAATTTAAAAGACTACTATTATAGTATCGTAATTTTCCCTTAATGAATATGGAATGAAACATGGTGATATCAGACATGGGCGGCATGGGCTGTATGATGTAAAAAAACGTCTTAATGCTTGATGTGTCTGGCTAGTATTAAGATGGGAGCGGTTTGCTTAATCTGAGGTAAATGGCTCTTTTTTAGCAGGCACATAATGTATACGAAAAATGCTGGTTAGTATAGAATGGGACAGTTAGTATTTTTTTGTAGAAAGGATGGAAATATGTTAAAAGCATACACTTGGCTGACCTTTTGTGTAATGGTCTGGGGCAGCAATTTTGTATTCGGAAAGATTTTAGTCCGAGACTTTTCCCCGACATTGTTAACCATGCTGAGACTTTTATTTATTGTAATATTTTTAGTTGGATTATTCTTATATAAAAAACAGTTTAAACGAGTTGAAAAATCGGATTTACTCGCTATTATTTTCCTGGGGGTTATTGGTGTTTTTATAAACCAATGGTCTTTTTTTGTAGGATTGCAAACTGCCGATCCAACAACATCAGCGCTAATTTTAGCTACCACGCCTATTTTAACTAGCGTATTGGCTGCCATCTTTTTAAAAGAAAAATTAACAATTCATATGCTGATGGGGTCTATCGTGGCAATCATAGGTATTTATTTTGTTGTAACAAAAGGAAATTTATCCTCTTTGCATATTGATAAAGGTCTATTATGGATTGTTTTAACGATGATGACATTCGCCATTATGATTATCATGACGAGGCTTCTTTCCAATAGAATCGATCCACTCACCATCACTTTATATTCAAATGTTGTTGGCCTCATTGTGTCGGTTCCTTTTGCTTTTTTACTAGACAATCCCTTGCGAATCAGCACTGAGATTTCGGATTGGTCTTTTTTGATCGGAACTGCCGTTATTGTACATGGTATTGCTACACTGATTTGGAATAAAAACATTAGACATGTGGATGCTTCAAAGGCTTCCATATTATCTAATTTAGAACCCTTTGTAGCAATGATTGTGGGATTGCTATTACTATCCAAACCTATAACTGGTGCAGAGATTTTAGGTTCACTATTTATAGTGGGAGGGGTAGTGCTATCTACGTATCAACGAAAAAAGTTAAAAAGAGCTGACTAAATTTCTTTCTTCCATACCTTACATTACGGTTTTAAGGGAAATATACTGCCGGGATGCAGGCAGTATAGATGAGTAAACGAGGCTGCTTCCAAGAGGAGGTAGTCTTTTTTTTAGGAAAAAAATATTGCGAATTAGCAGAGGCGGTATTGCTTATGATAAACTTATTAAGTAAAAAATTTAGAATGAGGTATATTTATGGGCAAAAAACGCAACCGTAGTAAGTTATTCATTTTATTACGAGGATTAGCCGTCATCCTTGGGGGATTCATCGCAGCATACGGCCTGGAAACCGTCTTGATCCCAAATAACGTATCCGACGGAGGCGTCACTGGTATCAGTATCGTCATTTCACAATTAACCGGACTACCATTAGGCGCACTTATCGCTATTATCAACCTTCCATTCGTATGGTTAGGTTATAAACAGATAGGAAAAAGCTTTGCAATTTATTCTGTTATCGGAATCGCGTCATTATCGATCGGAACTGTTGTAATGCACCACATTCCAGCTATCATTGAAGGAGATACACTGCTTGTTACTGTTGTCGGCGGTATCATCCTAGGTTTCGGTATGGGTCTTGCATTACGTAATGGCGGAGCTGTGGACGGAATCGATATGCTGGCCGTTCTGTTATCCCGTAAATTACCGTTTGGAACAAGTGATTTGATCCTTTTCCTTAATATGTTTGTCTTCATCTTCGTATCCACTGTATTCGGTCTGACAGGAGCTATCCTCTCAGCAATCGCCTACTTTATCGCATCCAAAGTCATCCACATTGTTGAAGAAGGTCTAAGCGGTTCAAAAACCTTCAAAATCATTACCACCGATCCTGTATTGATGGTAGAAACCATCCGCGACCGCTTAGGAAGAAGTGCTACCTACAAGGAAGCATATGGTGGATATACACATGATAAATTTGTAGAGATCACATGTGTCATCAACCGTCTGGAGGAAAGTAAACTGAAGGAAATCATCAAGGATATTGATGAAGGAGCTTTTGTCACGATTTATGATGTAGCAGAAGTCAAGGGCGGGAACTTTAGGAAGAATGATATTCATTAAGTTCCAGACGTATCAAATCATATAAGTATCATTCTTGAAAAAGCGTCATCTCTTTACCATAGAGATGACGCTTTTTCTATAGTTATTTGGAAACTGTATATTCATAAAAGTAAAAGAATATAAACATAAAAAGTGGTAAATATTGTATCATTGGAGTAAGGATAGATTTTTTCTTTAGAGTTCAGCGAGTAAAATGACTGGCACAAAAAGGGCAAGTGTTAGTTGCCACCCATCGATTGATCTATATCGTGATTAGGAAGTAACTAATGATACCGTTTATATATAGGACATGCACGGTATGAAAGTTAAGTCTAAGAAGGGGTAGAATCACATTTGCTTATGAAATATTAGTGAAGAATCTCTTTAAGATTCGGAACTTTTACGTCGCCACTTCGTAGTACTTCTTATAAAACAACTTGGAGCGTTTATCCGGAAGATAGTGGTGGCCATGTTGGCATCAAACTACAGACTATTCCTTATAAAGGTAGATAATAAGGATTTCTGGCTTTAGCGGATTGATAGTGTACAGCATGGCCTTGTTAATCCTTTTGCGAAGCTGCATCAATTGTTATCGTTTTTCTGATTTATTAAAGAACGAATAAAGTACTATTCCTAAAATCTATAAATTAGAAGGAAAATGAAAGAGGTTATTTAAATGAACATAGAAATGGATTTCTTCTGGATTGGTGTTGGTCTGGCAGCATTTGGCTATTTCATCGGTAATGGATTAAAGAATTTCAAGAATCCGGAAGCTAAGTTTCTTTTTGACGATGAATATCCTACTTTGATCAAAGAGAAGGATTTGCATACATATCTTAATTTGAGTAGAGATGAGGTGGCAGATCTACTGAGAAAGCATCCGGATGCTCCTAAAATGGAGTTGGATGGTACGACATATTACCCTTACCGCCAATTCATGAAGTGGGTGACGTCAAATGAGATTTACCATAATAGAAGGGAATGATCAATCGTGCAAATGACCTTAAGAGCCATCGACGCAGACAACTGGCATGCTTGTGTAAAGCTGGCAGTAACTGAGGAACAAAAACAAAATGTAGCTGAAAACGCCGTGTCGCTTGCACAGGCCGCTTATGAGAAGCAGTGGTATCCACATGGTATTTATGTGGATGATAGGTTAGTGGGTTTTCTGATGTTTGGAACAGATCAGGAAACGAAGCGAGTGGAAGTGTGCCGTTTCATGATCGATAAGCAGCATCAAGGGAAGGGGTACGGAAAGGCGGCGCTTGTGAAGCTATTCGATCTGATCAAAATACGGTACGGAGCTATTTCTTTTTATACAAGCATTGTTCCGGAGAATCATACCGCAAGGAAGCTCTATGAAAGTGCAGGATTCGGCATGACAGGAGAAGTCATGTGGGAAGAGCTAGTGATGGTAAAACAGATAGTGTAAAAATTTCTCTTTGTTGCAATAATATTTGTTGGCTTTAAACACAATTCTGTGTAGAGGATTGTGTTTTTTTTGTACTTATCATGTGATTTTGCAACAATTCTATCTAGGTTTTTGCATCAAATTAACATTTACACTGGACACCATTTAAAAATGGGGTTATGATGATTTCAACACCACTTGTAATACAAGTATACAAGTATATGAGTTTACAAGGGTGCACTTAGGAATAGGAGTGTGGCATATGCAGCAAACGAATGTCGAACAGTTGAAACAGCATGCGATTGAATTACGCAAAACAGCAGTCACCATGGTGTATGAAGCACAGTCGGGGCACCCAGGTGGTTCGTTGTCGGCTGCGGATGTTATAGCTGCGTTATATTTCAGGGAGATGAATGTAGATCCGGCCAATCCAAAATGGGAAGATCGCGACCGTTTTGTCTTATCTAAAGGACATGTTGCACCAATTCAATATGCAGCTTTGGCTTTACGAGGTTTCGTCCCAAATGAAAGCGTATACAAATTGCGTCAGTACGGTTCACCATTCCAAGGTCATCCGGATATGAAGAAATGTCCTGGGATTGATATATCGACAGGGTCGTTAGGTCAAGGACTTTCCTGTGCTGTCGGAATGGCAATAGCTGGGCAGCGTGACGAAAAAGATTATCGAGTATTTGCGATGGTTGGCGACGGGGAATGCCAGGAAGGACAGATTTGGGAAGCGGTTCAGGCCGCAGCCAAATATAAGTTGGATAACTTGATCGTTTTTGTTGATAACAACCGTCTGCAAATCGATGGTTTCTGTGAAGATGTCATGCCATTGCTCGATCTGGAGAAGAAATTCGATGCGTTTGGTTTTGATACAACCCGTATCGATGGACACTGCATGGAGCAGATTGTGGAAACATTGGATACCTTTGCGAAACAAAAGAACGGAAAGCCGAAGTGTATCGTGTGCGATACGGTAAAAGGAAAAGGCGTCTCCTACATGGAGGATCAAGCTGCATGGCATGGGACTGCACCAGATAAAGAAGAATTCGAGTTGGCGATGAAGGAACTGGAAGGAGGCTTGCCGGTATGAGTGTCACCAAGAAAGTAGTTGAGAAAAAGGCTACCAGAGCAGCGTTCGGAGATGAAATTGTCCGGTTGGGTGAGTCTAATAAAGACATTTATGTGGTGGATATCGATATCGGAAAGTCATGTAAAACAGATAAATTCATCGCCGCATACCCGATGCAGCATATCAATGTCGGGATTGCCGAGCAAAACGGTGCGGGTATCGCTGCTGGTCTTGCAACAACAGGGAAGATTCCGTTCATCAGTACGTATGCGGTGTTCGGATCTTTGCGTATGGCTGAGCAGATCCGTCAGGAAGTATGTTATCCGAACCTGAATGTGAAAATAGCCTGCTCCCATGGCGGTTTGACACCTGGTAATGATGGCGGCAGCCACCAAGCGATCGAGGATATGGGGGTGATGCGTTCCTTCCCGAATATGACGGTGATCATGGGAGCGGATTATCATTCCACCCGCAAATTGATTGCCGAAGCAGCTGCGATGTATGGTCCGGTTTACTTGCGGTTTACGCGTGACGCAGTCCCGATGATTTATGACGAAAACGAAACATTTGAAATCGGCAAGGCAAAGAAGCTGCGTGATGGAGATGATATTGCCATCATCGCCAATGGGGACACCGTTCATTTAGCGATGACTGCAGCAGGACAGCTGGCAGAAAGCGGTGTATCAGTTAAATTGCTCGACATGCACACAATCAAGCCGCTTGATGTAGAAGCAGTAAAAGAATGCATAGGCATTGGAAAAATCATCACAGTCGAGGATCACAACATCCTGAATGGTCTTGGCAGTGCAGTGGCAGAAGTTATTGCTGAGGAAGGAAAAGGGCAGCTCGCACGAATTGGTGTGCAGGACAGATTCGGTGAATCCGCGCCATATGAAAAGCTCCTTGAAATCAACGGCATCACCGTAGAAAACATTGTCGCAACAGCAAATAAATTACTAGCATAGGGGTCGGGAGAACATGTTCAAATTGGATGAACGAGTCGCAATCGTTACAGGTAGTGGATCTGCAAAAGGAATCGGCAGGACTATTGCATTGACACTTGCCAAGCAAGGGGCAAAGGTGGTCATCGCCGACTTGAATAAAGAAGGCATCGAAGAGACGGTAGCTGTCGTCACAGAAGCTGGCGGAACAGCACTTGGAGTGGAAGTCAATGTGACGGATAAAGCTTCCGTCGATAGCATGGTGGAAAAAACGCTTGAAGCATTCGGGCGGATTGATATTCTGGTCAACAATGCTGGCATTTCGCAAAAAGTGACGGTAGAGGAAATGACGCTTACAGACATCACCAAGGTTTTCAACGTGAATATGTTCGGCTTGTTCCTTTGTACACAAGCGGTATTGGAGCCGATGCGCAAACAAAAATTCGGCCGCATCATCAGTCTTTCTTCCGTGTCTGCTAAACGGGGCGGCGGTGTATTCGGCGGTGCGCATTATTCTGCATCCAAAGCGGCAGTGCTCGGCTTCTCTAAGAACTTGGCACGGGAAGTGGGCTTGGATGGCATTACGGTAAACTGTGTCGCGCCAGGACTGGTGAATACGGATATTTGGAAATCACTCCCGCAGGAGGATGCACTGCAAGTCATATCTGGAATCCCGCTGGGCAGACCAGGGGAGACGAAAGAAATCGCCTCTGCCGTCGCATTCCTTGCTTCGGAAGAATCCTCTTATATCACTGGGGAAGAAATCGATATCAATGGTGGCTCGCATATGGACTAAAAAACAGGGCGGGCCGCTAGCCCCGCCTGTCATCTGAAATGAATGGAGGAATAATCTTGGAGCAGCACATGCTGGAGAAATCCACTACCCGGAAAGTGACATTACGTCTGATACCGTTTCTGTTTCTTTGTTTCTTCATCTCGATCCTGGATCGTGTGAATATCAGTTTTGCCGCTTTACAAATGAATGAAGATCTTGGCTTCTCGAATGCTGTATTTGGTCTCGGAGCGGGTATATTCTTCTTAGGTTACTTCTTATTGGAGGTGCCTGGAAGTGCGATCATGACCAGAATCGGGGCACGGCGCTGGATCAGCCGGATCATGGTTTCGTGGGCAATCATTGCTATCCTCATGGCATTCGTAACCGAACCATGGCAGTTCTATACGGCGCGATTCCTATTAGGGGTAGCAGAAGCAAGCTTCTATCCATGTATGGTCTATTATTTGAGTGGATTCTTCCAATCGAAGCACCACGCCAAGGCCATTGCGGCCTTCATGCTGGCCATACCCGGAGCCAACGCGGTCGGGGCACCGTTATCCACGTTCCTGATGCAGATTGAATGGTTAAACCTCGCTGGATGGCAGTGGTTGTTTATTTTGGAAGCGGTTCCAGCACTTATCCTTGGTATCATCTGTTTCTTCTATCTGGATGATCGGCTGGAGGATGTGAAATGGCTGAAGGAAGAAGAGAAGAACTGGCTTTCGGAAGTGACCAAAAAAGAAAAGGAGGCAAAGCAGCAAGTAAAGCATTACACGTTTGCCCAGGCACTTAAGGATCGGGACGTCCTGATACTGTCAGCAGGATACTTCTGCTGGATGTTTGGCTATTATGGCATCAATATGTTCCTGCCAACCGTGACAGAGACGATGGCCGAGTCATTGTCCATCACCACACAGGGGCTCGGCTGGCTGCTTGGCTTGATGTATGCCATTGCGATGGTAGCAATGATCCTGGTAGGAAACCATTCGGATAAAAAGAATGAAAGACGCTGGCATGTGGCAGCCTGCTTGACGACTAGCGCCGTAGCGATGATTGCAAGCAGTTATGTAGCGGAAACGAATATTGTCTTGTCCTTTGTGTTACTGACAATCGCACTGTGCGGAGCTTTCGGAGCCTACTCACCGTTTTGGGCGATTCCGCCATCCTTCCTGACAGAATCTGCAGCTGCAGGAGCGATTGCTTTGATCAATAGCATCGGGAACCTTGGCGGATTCTTTGGGCCATATGCTGTGGGGTACATCCGGGATACAACCGGTTCTTTCACGATGAGTATGATTTTCCTCGGTGTAAGCATGATTCTAAGCTCGTTCATCATAATATTTCTAGTGAAGCAATCCGGTAAAGCAGTGTCCAGGATTGCTGAAAAGAAACTCGGTAAATCAAGCTAGTGCATGTCAATAAAATCAATCGGAGGCGAAGAAAATGGAAGAGAAATTTAATTCGAAGCAAACGATTATTTGTCAGGATTGCGAAGATGTGATTGATGTGACAGACAGCCCGGAAGGCGGCCGTGTATTATACGGGGTATGCCTGGAATGCCGAGATGAGAGCGTAGCAACGGAATGATGAAGAAAAGGAGTCGGCAAATGCTGACTCCTTTTATACTTTCCAATAACGTTCGTACAGATTATCCATGTGAAGCTTCATCAAGGACTCTGCTTTTTCCTCATCACGATCTTCAATCGCTTCGATTAAATTTTTATGTTCATGGAAATTCACGCCGCGGAAGTCAGGTCTCGTTACCGTCCGATCCCGGATGAAGGTCCACATCTGCTGTTGCTTCATGGCATTGCTGATCGTAGCCATGAATTGGATGAACAAGTCATTATGGGAAGCCTTTGCGATACCGTTATGCAGTTTCTCGTCCGTTTCCGGCACGTATACCCCTTCATTCGTTTCCTTCTCCATTTGCTTGATTGTCTCATTAAGCTCTGCCAAATCTTCCTTTGTCGCACGCATGGCCGCAAATCGCACGATGAGCGGTTCAATATTCATCCGAGCTTCTACAATATCTTCTGGAGAGACATTTTTAAGGAAGGCAGGAGACAGAACTTCATCGGCCGGCAAGGACTTGATGTAAACACCTTCTCCTTGTCTGGAGAAGGTGAACCCGTTCATCTCAAGCGCGCTCAATGCCTGACGGACCGGCGCCCGGCTGACCCCGAATTGTTCACATAGCTCCCGTTCCGATGGCAGCTTGTCGCCGATTTTGAAAGCACCGGATTTCATTTGCTCGACGATTTGTTCGTAAATTTGTATGTATAACCGTTTGTTTGTTACTGGATTAAAGTTCATGATGACCACCTCAATTATAGAAGTTCCTGCTTAAATTATACTGGTTTGCTGGAAATACGGCAAAATGGGGAGGCGCCTATAAAGAAAAAACATTCTATACGAAGGATGGAGCTTAAGTTCTATAGGATCATTTATGGTCGGCACGAATGTCCGACTAAGATGATTGGCTGGTCCACACCGATTTCCTTTATTGGCAGGGAAACTGGCGGTTCCGAAAGATTCACAGCATTTAAGCGGCGGTGAGCAGACGCGGCTAAAGCTCGCTCAATTATTCACCCATTATTATGAGTCGTTATTGATTGATGAACCGACGACGCATCTGGATCAAGATGGGATAGCTTTTTTACTGGAGGAGCTGCGTTATTACTATGGTGCGCTCGTCCTTATCAGCCATGATCGTGCTGTACTCGACGAACTTGTCACAACGATATGGGAGGTGGCTGATGGAAAAGTGAATGTCCATCCGGGAAATTACTCTGATTATGAGGCGCGGAAAGAATTAGAGCGAGAGCAGCAAATGCAGGCGCATGAACAATATATGAAAGAAAAGAGCCGACTTGAAAAAGCGGCGCATGACAAGATGAAAAGGCGGAGAAAATTACCCAGGCAGGGAAAATGTCCAAAAAGGAATCAAAGTCAAAAGCAAACCGAATCATTGAGACGAAATCCAAAGGCACGAGCCAAAAAGCAATGCAGCGGGCAGCCAAATCGATTGAACACAGAATGGAAAAGCTGCAGGAAGTCGAGGCTGTGCAAAGAGAACAGCCGATTGTATTCCCGCGTATCCGCCATTTGGAATTGCATAATAAATTTCCGATTATGGCAGATCGACTGACGCTTAAAGTGAAAGAACAGGTATTGCTGCAGGACATCAGCTTTCAGGTGCCTCTCGGTAAAAAGATTGCGATTACCGGAAGGAACGGTTCTTGGTTCTGGTAAGAGTACCCTGTTACGGCATATCGTCGAGAATGGAGAAGGCCTCATTCTCTCTCCGAAAGCAAAGATCGGTTATTTCCAGCAAATGAGTTATCAATTTTCAACGGATGAATCCGTACTGCAATTTGTTAAAAATCGATCTGTCCATGATGAGGTTTTTCTGCGAAGCATGCTGCATTCCATGCAGTTCAGAGGTACCGACTTGGCAAAAAAACCTCGACCTTGAGCGGTGGTGAATCGATAAGGCTGCATTTATGTCAGTTGTTCCTGGGAGAGTATAATATTCTGCTATTGGATGAACCGACCAACTTTCTCGATATCTACGCGCTTGAAGCTTTGGAGCAATTTATTACTGCATATAAGGGAACTGTAATCTTTGTCTCGCATGATCAGAAGTTCATTCATAATGTGGCCGATTTACGGTATGAGATACGGGGGAAGAAGTTGCTGCAGAATTGCCTTTAGGACACTTTGACAGGTACTATAGTAGCGTTGACTTTGGTAAAATATGGACTTTCGTTATATATGGGCTTATTGGAACCTCTGATATAATGGTATGACAATAGCATAGGTGACTCAAGGGTGGTTTGCGCATTACTCTTTCCTTTATGGAGGGTGGTGTAGCGGATGACGGTGGCAGAAGCGTTGACGTTGATGATCGGTTTTGGAACGTTGATTGTTGCGATCTTGTCGGAAAAGAACCAGAAAAAGTAACCACCCTTGAGTCGGCAGCTCGAGAAGGGTGGTTAGGTTACCTCTTTTTCGCGCAGATCCCCTAGGGAATCATGCTATTCCTGGACAGACCGATTGGTGTTGGCAGCACCGGCGGTCTTTTTCTGTACACGAATATTATAGTATCGCAATTGGAAGGGATTGTCATGTGACTATTGGAGCAAAAGATGCTTACTTATTCATTTCCGCCTTCGGTTCTTGTCAAACCGGATTCAGACTTGTTCCATCTTCACATAAATTCTTTTTGTCAAATATTGTTTTTCTTACCGTATTGATGCTTCTGTCATAGGAAATACATACCCAGCAGAGGCATTGGATTAGATAGCAAAGCAACTTTTAAACCCGGATTATCTCCAAAATGAAGGTATAATTATAAAAATATTCAAAAAGCATTGACTTTAATTTTTGTGTAATTTATATTTCAATTAATAATTAAATAAACTTATCAAGAGAGGTGGAGGGACTGGCCCAAGGATACCTCGGCAACAGACTTTTACAGAACTGTGCCAATTCCAGCAAGCGTATGCTTGAAAGATAAGAAGAGTATAATTGATCGGTTTTTTAACCTCTTCTTACTATTTAGAAGAGGTTTTTTGATAGTTCTGCCAGGCTTGCTTGAGAAAAAATAATAAGTTATGCGTTGTCGACTAGTCCACTAGAGCAATGATTCCTCCTTATAGAAGAATTGTTTTCTGGTGGATTTTTTAAATAGAAATTAACTGGAGAGGAAGATTTAAATGGAAACCATAACTGCAAATGAATCAACGCAATACCTGCAAACTGCAACTTTACTTGCCCAAGAATTTGCCAAGGACGCAGCAGAACGGGACAAAGCTGGTGGCACAGCTAAGAAACAACGAGATGCTTTAAGAGAAAGTGGACTATTGAATCTTCTCATTCCTAAAGAATACGGCGGTGAAGGGCAGCCTTGGTCACTTGTTCTTAGAATTGTTCGGGAATTGGCAAAAGCTGATGCAGCTCTTGGTCATCTATATGGTTACCATGCCTTTCAAACTGTTTTGCCGCATATCGGGGGTACAACGAAACAAAAGGAGTATTTTTATACACAATCAGCAAAAAACAACTGGTTTTGGGGAAACTCGTCCAATCCAATCGAACCTAGTTTGATTGGAAAAAGTCATGGTGACGGTTTTATTGTAAATGGACATAACACGTTTAGCACAGGTGCTAAAGATTCTGATCGTTTGGCTATCACATGGTATGACAATCCAGAAAAAACAACTTTCTATCTTGGTATTATCCCGACTTCCAGGGATGGAATAACCATAAATGATGATTGGGACGGAATGGGACAAAGGCAAACGGATAGCGGATCGGTTACGTTTGAAAATGTTGTGGTGGAAGCTGATGAAGTGATTGATTTTACGGAATCCAAAGGAACCCCTTTAGCTACTTTTGATGCTATCTTATCGCAAATTGTTTTGGCGAATGTTTTTGTTGGTTCTGCTGAGGGAGCATTGGAAGAAGCGAGGAGATATACGATTGATAAATCACGGCCTTGGTACCTTACAGACTATGAAAAAGCAATTGATGATCCATTTGTGCAGCGGAGTTACGGGGACTTTTGGATTGATATTCAGGCTGCAGTTCAATTAGTGGAAAAAGCCGGTAGAAAGGTAGATGAAGCTTGGGGGCAAGATCGTTCCCTTACAGAAGAGGAACGAGGGGAAACCGCTCTTTTGACGGGAGCGGCAAATGCTTTTGGCACCAAGGTTGCCTTGAATGTAACGAGCAATATCTTTCAAGTGATGGGTGCCCGTTCAGCTACGAGGAAAAATAATTTTGACCGATTTTGGCGAAATGTCCGCACCCATTCCCTTCATAATCCGATCGAATATAAACGAAAAAATATTGGCAATTGGGTGTTGACTGGGGAGTATCCGACTCCGACTGTATATTCATAAGAGTACCGGATGGAGGATATCATCGATGTCCAATTCGTGCTTCCGCGCACCGCTGGAAGCTTATTCAAGTACAGGTACAGGTAAAGCTGTCGCACCGCCGGATTCATTCGGGTGCGGCAGCCTTATTTCGGTTCGGGTGCACTACGGCAATAGTCATCCATCATCGGCATTGATTCATCTTGATTGCATAGTAGGCAGGTACTATAGTAACACTTATTATGGTAAAAAATGGACTTTCGTTATATATGGGCTTTTTTTGACCTTTGATATAATGGTATGACAATAGCATAGGTGACTCAAGGGTGGTTTGCGCATTACTCTTTCCTTTATGGAGGGTGGTGTAGCGAATGACGGTGGCAGAGGCGTTGAAGCTGATGATCGGATTTGGGACGTTGATTGTTGCGATCTTGTCGGAAAACAACCGGAGAAAATAACCACCCTTGAGTCGGCAGCTCGAGAAGGGTGGTTAGGTTACCTCTTTTTCGCGCAGATCCCCTAGGGAATCATGCTATTTCTGGACAGACCGATTGGTGTTGGCAGCACCGGGCGGTCTTTTTCTGTGCACAAGTATTATAGTAGCTCAGATGGAAGGTATTGTCATGTGACAATGGGAGGAGTTCTGCAGGAATTTCAATCACGCCTCCATCTTATGAGTAAGTCGTTATCCTTCGATTGATTCTCCGTTGTTTCGTTCCGCCTTTCAAAGCATTCAGGAGAGAGTTGTCTTCATTCGCTTGGATCCGGCAACCAGATCTTTCCCAATGACTTAATCAGAGGAAATAGGCAGACAATCCGATTGAAGGCGAGAAATGTAATCAGCAGTAATCTCGCTGCTAAATAAAAAAAGATTTGACAGTTGTACATGGTATTTATTGCACAGGAAGATATTTGAAACCGCCAACAACCTTTGGTACTATAAAAGTATCTTTGGTACCAAAAGGAGGAAATCATGCGGGAGAGAGTGATGGAAGAAACGATTCAATTGTTAAAAATACGGGGTCTGTCATTTACAATTTCAGAATTGGCCCAAAATTTAGGCACGAGTAAAAGAACCATTTACCAGCATTACGACTCCAAAGCTAGCTTGATTGGAGAGATTGTCACCCAGTTGATGAAGGAAATAAAACAAATGGAACAAGAAATTATGATGGATGAAACATTACAAATCAGTGAAAAGCTTCGCAAATTGCTGGTATTGCTGCCTAATAGTTATGGTGTACTGGATATGCGTCTGTTACTTGATCTTAAACGCCATTATCATCAGCAGTGGATTATGCTGGATGAATTTATGAAACAAGAGTGGGAGGCTGTTGGTAAAATAATCGATGAAGGCGTAAACGAAGGCAGTATCAGACCGATTCAGACAGAGATACTGATTGATTTATACATAGGAGCAATAAATGAGCTATATGCTAAAAATGGAATGCAGGCTAGACGGATGAGCATTGAGGAGAAATTATGCGAATTGGTGGATATTTTGCTTTATGGTGTCTTATCTGAAACTGGCAAAAAGGAAATGGAACGATGAAATACTTGAGACCGTTCTTCCTTGTAACCGATATTGGGTTCATCATTTATTGGGTTGTGACATATTTACACATCATACCAAAAAGCTGGGCATTTAAGGATTATGATGATCCACTGACGATTGCCTGGAATTGGTCGTTCTTGCCGCTTGATATCCTCATTTCAGTTACGGGGCTGTACAGCCTGTATCTGTATCGGAAACATGCAGCTCAATGGAGGATGGTAGCACTCATATCGTTAGTGCTCACCTTTTGTTCTGGTCTGCAAGCAATTGCATACTGGTCTTTTATAGGGGACTTTGACCCAGCATGGTGGGTTATGAATCTTTATTTATTGATTTATCCGTTATTTTTCATTTATCCATTGTTGAAACAATCTGAAAGGAAGTCTGTCGGATGAACAAATACGGAGAAAAATTGAGGGACTGCTGCTTATTACGCCAAATACCGACCGCTTTACCCAGCATACTATTGTGTTAATTTGTCCATAAGTTCTCCTTGGCTGGAACAGGAAGCTTATTCGATGCAGGCTGCGGTACTGGAATGCTGATATTCAGGCTAGCGGACTGGATTGAGCAGGTGGTTGATCCGCGGGGAAAATATAAATATACAGCTGACCATTCAAATGGGGCAAAAAAATGTATAAGAAGGGCTTATGTTATTAACTGCTTATTTCGAAAAATCATCAGGAATGAAGAGTTAATGCAGGAGGATAGAGAGCAAAGTGGAATACTGATCTCCATAGTCTTACATGTAAAAGGTGGTTGAGTGATGTCTGCGTTTACCTATGTAATGCTTGTAGTGGGAGTAGGATTTATGTTGAGGCTGGTTTTTTCTCGGAAAAGAAGTTGTCGATTGAGTGATATGGAGCGATTATCCTACCACAGCAAGCAGATGAAAATCGGTTGGATGACAGGCAGTAGCTTATTTCTTTTGTTGTGCTGGCAAAGATTTTGGAGTGGATTCGTATAAACGATATTCTGCATGTGCTCCTTGCTTATTTGTTTTTATTTATCGGTGAGTTGATCTATCATTACGTTTGTTTTTACCGGATGAAAAAAGCAATACAATCTGGCTTTTAGAGTCGAACAAAGGAGCTGAGCATTTGTTTTTAAAAAGAGTGAAGCTGCTGCGGGACAGCAGCCATCATCCACATACATACCCTTACTCTATCCCGGCAATCCAGCAACTCGACGAACTGGAACTGGCAAAGCCAGTGACTTTCTTTGTTGGAGAAAATGGGAGTGGGAAATCAACTTTGATGGAAGCAATCGCAGATATATGCGGGTTCAATACAGCTGGGGGAGGACGAAACAATACATATGAAGTAGAAGCATCCGAAGCGGCGCTTGCGGATAATATCCGATTATCTTGGCTGCCGAAAGTGACGAATGGCTTTTTTCTGCGTGCTGAATCATTCTATCATTTTGCTTCCCATATTGATGAAATTGGATCGTTTCATGCCTATGGTGGTAAATCGTTGCATCACCAATCCCATGGTGAAGCTTTTCTTTCTTTATTTCAGAACCGTTTTGGCGAGCGGGCCATCTATCTGCTTGATGAGCCGGAGGCAGCATTGTCTCCGCAGCGGCAGCTGACATTTCTGCGCATCATCCGTGATTTGGAAAAAACCAAGCAAGTGCAATTCATCATCGCGACGCACTCGCCGATCCTACTGGGATACCCAGGAGCGGAAATTCTGCATTTCAGTGAGGAAGGCATACAATCGGTAGGCTACGAAGAGACGGAGCATTATCAGATAACAAAAGGGTTCCTGCAAAATCGAGAAGGGTATTTGAAGCATTTGTTTTTGGAAGAATAGCGCTATTCTCGTAAGCTTGCCATCGATGTTTCCTCGATTGGATGTCCAAGAGCCGGTTCTCTTTAGGGACCTATTCCTGTACAATAAAAAGAAAAATATGGAATATGGGGGATGAGCTATATGACAGTCATGTTCAAAGAAATGAATACGGAAGAGGTGCATCATTATATTGAATTTGAAATTCTTAACTATGCAGAAAATGTATCGGCTAATCTAGGTATCCCGAAAGCAGCAGCCCTTAAGGATGCAGAGATCCAGCTTAACAATTCATTGTCAGAAGAGAACAGAAAAAAAGATCAATTCATTGGGCATGTATTTTGTGAAGATAAAAAAGAGAATGTCGGCATTATATGGTATAACATCCAGGCAGAACGGGACAGGGCGTTTATCTACCATATTTATATACATGAAGCATTCCGTAAAATGGGCTATGCCAGTGCAGCACTGACACATTTAGAAGAAGTGGCAAAGCGTAAAGGCATCGGCAATCTAGCATTGAATGTTTTTGTGGCTAACACAGCTGCACAGCACTTATATAAACGACTGGGATATGAGACAGCATCGATGGTGAAGACGAAGAAACTGTAAGGAGGCACGTTATGCAAATCCGTATTTGTAAGGAAGAGGATCTGGAATCATGCAGTGATACCTTTGCTAAGGTTTTTAATGGAGCGCCGTGGAATGAAGCTTGGACAGCAGAATCCGCATGCCCTTACCTGCTGGATTTCTACCGAACACCAGGGTTTACAGGTATTGTTGCAGTAGAAGCGGAAGAGGTCATCGGCTTTATCTTTGGGGCGAAAAGGAAATGGTGGTCAGGGGAAGAATTCTTTATCAATGAGATGTGTGTACGATCTGATCAGCAGAATAAAGGCATCGGAAAGGCTCTGATGGACTATTTGCTGAAAACAACAGATACAAAGACGATAACATTGTTGACGGACCGAGGATTACCAGCCGAAACATTTTATAAACGAAACGGATTCGAGGAAATAGACAGAATCATGTTTCTTAGTCGGGAAGTCTAAAAAAACAAAAAAGCAGGTGCCATGATGAAAAAAACAGTCCTTATTTTTCTGATCGAGGAGTACGCAGATTGGGAAGCAAGCTATATAGCTGCAGAACTGCAAGCACCACATTCAGACTACCAGGTGAAGACCGTCACGCTGGATGGACAACCAGTTTCGTCTATCGGCGGATTTAGAGTTCTCCCAGATTATAGTTTGGCAGATACAGAGACGATCGACTTTCACTTGCTCATCCTGCCTGGCGGCAACACATGGAGGCAGCCTGAAACCGTGCCGGTAAAAGAGCTGGTAGCACATTGTGCTGCAAGTAATATTCCGGTGGCTGCTATTTGCGATGCAACAGTCTTCCTTGGAAGACATGGTTTCTTGGATGGAGTGAAGCATACAAGCAACAGCTTGGAATACCTACAAGCAGGTGCTCTTGATTACAAGGGCGAGCAATACTATATCGAGTCGCAATCTGTGAGGGATGGAAATCTGGTTACAGCTAATGGGACCGCACCTTTAGAATTCGCCAAGGACATATTGAATTTACTTAGGGTTAGGGAAGAAGAGAAAATTGATCAGTGGTATCGATTCTTTAAAGAAGGTTCTGTTGCTTTTTCAAAGTAAACCAAGTTTATTTAAGTAGAAAACATTAAGAGGGACCTCCTTTATCGGACATCTGTATGAGATCATCTTTTAGGAAGAGGTGATACAAATTGCTGTCAAAGAGACAGATTGGAATTCTTGAATTGTTAGAACTTGGCGACAGATATACTGGTGAACAGATTGCTGGCATGCTGGGAGTAACAGCGAGAACTGTAAGGACCGATATGCGTGTAATATCTAGTACATTGCCAACTTTTGGAGCGGTCATCGATTCTAAAAGAGGGAAGGGGTATAGATTGATTCTGCAAGATTCGGAAGCATATAACCGTATGAAAATGCAGACGCAGGAGATGGAGGATCAATCGGACCGTGTCACCAAATTAGCCCTTCTGTTGTTACAAAGAAAGACCTACCTCAAATTAGAGGATGCTGCAGAAATACTGTATGTCAGCGAATCTACCATTAAGAATGATTTGAGAGTGTTAAAAAAAGATTTGGAACGAAGGGGTCTCACTGTTATCACTAAGCCAAGATACGGGATACGTGTCATTGGGTCTGAGCGACAGCTGCGAAACGTATATCGCACATTCCTTGAAGCAGATACATCTATACCTGGGCTTAAGGGGCAATTGTATCAGCAGCTCAGGAATTTGGTTGTTTCTGTACTCAAGGAAGAAGATACGTTGGTAACGGAGATCGGCGTGGATAATCTAGTTATTCATATTTGGATAGCGAGTGAACGGATGGATGCAGGTTTAGTGGCGGATATATCAAAAGCAGACAAAGAGCATCTTTCCAGGTTGAAGGAATATCAAGTTGCTCAGAAGCTGGCAAAAAGCGTTGGTACTGTACTGGGAGTAGAACTGCCAATAGACGAAGTCGTATACATGACGATGCATTTACTGGGAGCTAAATCAGTCTCTTACGAAGACAAAGGAATGAAGAATTTTACGAAGGTAGTGGATTCCCGCATCATTGAAATTTCAGCATCATTGCTCCGGGTGGCAGATGAACATATGCAGCTCTCACTTGCTAATGATAATGAACTTCTCAGTGGTATTGCTCTGCACCTAAAACCAGCATTAAACCGTTTTAAATACGGACTTACGATAAGGAATCCGATGCTCTCTGAGATTAAACAAGCATATCCGAAAGCATTCGATGCCAGCGTATTGATGGGGAAAAAACTTCAGGAGCTGACGGATGTGTCAATTAATGAGGATGAACTTGGCTACTTGGCTTTGCATGTCGGAGCTGCGATGGAGAGACAGGAAAGTCAGCGGGTGAAAAAACGAGCTTTGGTCGTATGTGCAACTGGAATCGCCAGTTCGCAGCTGCTGTATTATAAGCTGCAAGCCCGATTTAGCGGCAGGATGGAAATTGCAGGCACGTGCAGCGCTGCGGATTTACAAAGACGGTCACTTGAAGATATTGATCTCATTATCACTACGGTACCGCTGTCGAATACACTGTCTAAACCAATTATCAATGTCCATACACTGCTTCGGGAGTCTGATGTAGGACATATTGAACGGATCATTGCAGATAGATTGCAAACCTTGTCTGCCTATATCCCGGCAGATCATATCTTTTTGCAGCAATCTTATACAAAGCGTGACGATGTATTACAATTTTTGGTTGCGCAAATGGAAAAACGCTTTATAGTTCCATCTAATCTGCTGGCGCTCATAAAGGAAAGGGAAGAGATGGCCCCGACATTTCAGGAAAACTTAGTTGCAGTCCCGCATCCTATTTACCCAGTGATGGATGAACCGGTTGTGCTCTGCTGCACGTTACAGCGGCCGATTGATTGGGGAGGACATGAAGTGCAAGTCATATTCCTTTTCTGTGTGCCAAAACAATATAACGAGGGTTTACAGCAGCTTTACGAGAGCATGGTGGTTTTTATCGAGGATAGGCAGAAAGTGAAACAGCTCATACAAGCGCAGGATTTAGCAGCTTGCCTCCCCCTGTTAAGCTGATAGTTTTCCTATGAAAGAGGAAAAACAATGTATGTAAATGTAAGCGCTTTTATAATAGACTCGGGTATAAGCGAAGGGGGAGAGTCAGATGGGCAAGAAAATGGATAAATTCACAGGTGCCTTAGAAAGCGTAGCTTATACCATATCCAATCAGAAACATATAAAAGCAATCAAGCAATCATTCGTTACCCTGATGCCGGTGATCATTGTCGGAGCGTTTGCAGTCCTGGTCGAGAATATGATCCTGGACCCGGAAACCGGTTTAGCTGCATTCAGTATGTTTTCATTCTTAGCTGAATTACAAGGGATCATGAGCGCAATAAATTATGCGACGCTAAACTTCATTACCATTGCGGCAGTGGTTTTGATCGGGATAGAGCTTGGCAGAATCAATGGCCTCAAATCATTATTCCCTGGTTTAATGGCCTTGATGTCGTATATTTCCGTCATACCAACAACGGTATTTTTAGAGGTCGATGGTTCAGTTCAAGAAGTGGTTAATGTATTAGCTAGGGAGTTCTCAGATCCAAAAAGTCTGTTCCTAGGCATGTTCATCGCTCTCATATCTGTAGAGCTGTTCACCTGGTTTTCCAAGATGGATAAACTCACCATAAAGATGCCTGACAGCGTTCCATCCAATGTAACGACATCATTTGCTTCTTTATTTCCATCGATTATTACAGTGACGATCATAGCCAGCTTCGGCTTTGCATTCCATCGTTTAACAGGAATCTATTTACATGAAGCAGTGTATAACTTAATTCAGCGTCCTTTGGAGTCGGCCATCCAAGGATTGCCGGGTATCTTATTACTAATGTTCGTTGCTCAATTCTTCTGGGTGATAGGAATCCATGGCAACCAGATGATCAAGCCAATCCGGGAGCCGCTTTTACTAGGATCTATTACCGTCAATATGAACGCTTATGCTGCTGGTGAGGAGATCCCGAATATCATTACGATGCCTTTTTGGGATGTTTACATGAACATCGGTGGCTCCGGAGTCACGATTGGACTTCTTGCTGCGATATTCATTGCAGGAAAAAAACAAGAGATGCGCAGCATCGCAAAGTTATCGGCAGGGCCTGGTATCTTCAATATTAATGAGCCAGTCATTTTCGGTGTACCGGTCATGCTGAACCCGATTCTGGCAATTCCATTCATTATTACCCCGCTTATCACGGGAACAATTGGATATATCGCGACGGTTATCGGATTTGCAGATAAAGCTGTTGTCATGGTTCCGTGGACAACACCGCCAATCATCAATGCATGGTTATCTACAGGCGGCAGCTGGGGGGCGGTTGTCACCCAATTGATTTGTATAGCAGCTTCCATTTTGATCTATTTGCCTTTCATTTTCATTGCGAACCGCACACGCAGACTAGACGAAGGTTCCAATGATGAAAGCAGTACGAAGATAGTGTAGTGAATTATTCTGATTTCACTCATCAGACAGCTTACAGTATGGAAAGGGAGAGGTAATATATGACACAGCAGATTCGTATACCAGACCGCTTCATACTGGGTGCAGCAGCATCAGCCTGGCAGACAGAAGGCTGGTGCGGAAAGAAAGAAGGCCAGGATAGCTACTTGGATGTATGGTACAAACAAAATCGGCATGTATGGCATAACGGATACGGTCCTGCTGTAGCGACAGATTTCTATAATCGTTATCAGGAAGATATCGGGTACATGAGGGAGATCGGCCTGACACATTATCGGACTTCTATCAATTGGTCTCGTTTTCTTATTGATTATGAGGAAGGTATCGTTGATGAGACATATGCGGCTTATGTGGAAAGCATGATTGATGAACTTCTAAGCCAAGGAATCAAACCGATGATTTGCTTGGAGCATTATGAAGTGCCTGCTTACTTGCTGGAGAAATACGACGGATGGAGCTCACGTGATGTGGTGAATTTGTACGTCCTATACGCACAGCGCGCACTGGAACGCTTTGGTGGGAAGGTGGATTTGTGGTTCACCTTCAACGAACCAATCGTGCCCCAAACACGGATCTACTTGGATGCCATCCGTTACCCATATGAACAGAATACAAAAAAGTGGATGCAGTGGAATTATCACAAATCCTTAGCTGCAGCAAAGGTTGTTGCATTATTCCGTTCTTTGCCGATCAATAAACGAGATAACAGTAGAATCGGTATCATTTTAAATCCAGAAGTAACCTATCCGAGAAGTTCGGCACACCATGATAAACAAGCAGCAGAAATATATGATCTCTTTTATAATCGTGTATTCTTGGATCCTAGTATAAGAGGGACGTATCCAGAAGAATTAGTTCGCCTGCTGAAAAAACATAACATCATGTTTGAGGCAGCAGATGCAGATTTAGCTCTGATAAAGGAGCATACGGTGGATATAGTCGGATTGAATTTGTATTATCCGCATCGTGTGAAGGCACCAGCCTATCAATGGCGTACGGACACTCCGTTTCACCCTGCTTTTTACTATGATAAATTCGATCTGCCTGGTCGCAAAATGAATCCTTATCGTGGGTGGGAAATCTATCCGTCAATCATTTACGATATGGGGATGCGGATGAAAGAGGAGTATGGAAATATGCCATGGTTTGTAGCTGAAAGCGGTATGGGTGTAGAGAATGAGCAGCGCTTCCGAGGAGGCAACGGCAGAATAGAGGATGACTATCGGATTGCTTTCATCAGAGAGCATTTGGCAGAGACGCTTCGTGTAACCCAAGAGGGATCAAATTGCCTGGGGTATATGCTTTGGGCATTTACAGACAATGTATCGCCGATGAATGCGTTCAAAAACCGATATGGGTTAGTTGAAATAGATTTGGAGAAAGACCGGAACCGCAGGCTAAAGAAATCAGCATTCTGGTATCAGCAAGTCATTCAGTCGAAGTTGCTGAACATAACGGAAGAAGAATACAAATAAGAGGAGGAAACAGCATGAAGCGAATTCTATTAGCATGCTCAGCAGGAATGTCAACGTCAATGGTTGTATCCAAGATGAAAAAAGCAGCAGAAGCTGCAGGAGAAGAATATTATATTTATGCTATCCCGGAAGGAGCAATAGAGGAAGAATTGCAAGCCCATCATGATGAAGTGGTCGTCATCATGTTAGGTCCTCAGGTTCGATTTGCAAGACGAGCAACAGAAAAGCGAGCAGCGCCATATGGAATTCCAGTAGATGTGATGGATGTAAGGTTATATGGCACTGCGGATGGAGAGAAGTTATTGCAAAAAGCGCTACAGCTAGCAAGTCAGCGACAATAGGGGGTGCTCTGGTGAAAGAGACATTGGAAGAAATGCAGCAGGCAGCCTTTCAGATCATCGCGTATGCAGGGGAAGCGCGCAGTCATTACGTAGAGGCCATGCGATTGGCAAGAGGAAGAGATTTTGAGGGCGCGGAATCTGCAATGGCATCAGGAGATAAAGCATACAACCAAATTCATAAAGTGCATGTTTCCTTTGTTCAGAGAGAAGCAACAGGAGAAATGCTGCCGTTTTCGCTGCTTCTTGCACATGCAGAAGATCAGATGCTATCGAGTGAAACAATTAAAATAATGGCGAGTGAGTTTTTGGCATTGTGTACAGAACTGCTTCCGACTTCAAAATAGGCTGACAAGATTAAGATGAGGAGATAAGTTGCTAAGTAAAACAGGCTCAAGCATTTGCTTGAGTCTATTTGCATACTATTGAATTAGATAACTGAGTTTTCAGAATTATGATGCTATAATAGAAGTGAATGAATTCTACTATCAGGAGGAATTCCAATTTGCTAACGAGTCAAAATGTCTATGAGAGTATATCAGAGATCCTGGAAGGCAAAAGGAGCGAGCTGACTGCTGTCAGCGATCGAATATGGGATTATGCAGAGACGAGATATGAAGAAGTCCAATCTGCTGAAATACTAGCGGCGACTTTGGAAGAAGAAGGTTTTGATGTGCAGCGCAATGCGGGGGAAATTGAGACTGCATTTGTTGCTAGCTTCGGCAGCGGGAAACCGGTCATTGCATTTTTAGGCGAGTACGATGCATTATCTGGTTTGAGTCAGGAGGCAGACAGCGTAACAAAGGTTCCGATAGCAGAAGGCGAAAACGGACATGGATGTGGACATAATCTGCTCGGAACTGGGGCAATGGCAGCAGCGATGGCAGTGAAACAGCTAATGGAAGAAAACAAACTGGAAGGAACAGTGCGTTATTATGGCTGTCCTGCGGAAGAAGGCGGAGGCGGTAAGGCATTCATGGCTCGAGCCGGCCTCTTCGACGATGTGGATGTTGCACTGACCTGGCATCCTTGGGATGAAAATCAGGTCTATCATGCAAGGATGCTTGCGACTTGCCAAGTGTATTTCCGTTTTACTGGTACAAGCAGTCATGCGGCATTCAGTCCGCATCTCGGAAGAAGTGCATTGGATGCGGTTGAACTGATGAACATCGGATCTAATTTCCTACGAGAGCACATCATTCCGGAAGGTCAGCTGCATTATGCGATTACCGACGCTGGTGGAATGAGTCCCAATGTCGTTCAGCCAAATGCAGAGGTTCTTTATAAGATACGTGCTCCCAAAATAAGTGAGGTAGAAGCGATTCTGGAGCGGGTAAAAGATGTTGCCAGGGGAGCAGCCTTGATGACAGGAACTGAACTGGAGGTCCAATTCGATGCTTCATCAGCGGACTTGATTCCAAATGCCACGTTAGGCAAGCTGATGCATAAGCATATGGAAGCGACCGAAGCACCTAGCTATACGGAAGAAGAATATGCATTTGCCCAAGAGGTACAACAAACGTTCAGCGCAGAAGAAAAAGCAGTGATACAGAAAAATGAGGATAAGATACTTGCACGAGGTATTTTGGATTTCCCATCAGAACCAGGTTTCTTCAGAGGATCCACTGATGTCGGCGATGTCAGCTGGCTTGTCCCTACTGGTCAAATTTATGTCACTACCTGCGCATTTGCAACACCATTCCATAGCTGGCAGCTTGTTACGCAAGGTAAGTCATCCATTGCCCATAAAGGCATGCTGTTCACAGGAAAAGTGCTGGCTGCATCCGCTGTGGAATTGTTGCAAAAGCCCGAACTGCTAGAAGGAATAAAAGCAGAACATCAGGCCAATCTTGATGGAGAAACGTATAAATCGTTGATTCCGAACGATACGAAACCAGCACCGATTAAAAGAAAAAAATAAAGACAAGCAGACATTTTCTCGGGAGTGTCTGCTTTTTTATGCCAGTTAATCAACTTGTACGTTTATGTTTGAAAAAAGTGATTGATTGTACGTACAAATTGATGTAAAATCACAATAAGTAATCAAATATACGTACAAGAAGAGGTGAGCCTGATGCTGGAAGAATTAAAAGAACAAGTGCTGCAAGCGAATTTGGATCTCCCTAAACATAAGCTGGTTACTTTTACGTGGGGAAATGTAAGCGGTATCAACAGGGATGCCGGCTTGGTGGTGATCAAACCTAGCGGAGTGGTGTATGAAAAGCTGACGGTAAAAGACATGGTGGTTGTCAACTTGGATGGCGAAGTGGTGGAAGGAGACTTGAAACCATCATCAGACACAGCGACGCATTTGGTGCTGTATAAGCATTTTGAAGATATTGGCGGGATTGTCCATACGCATTCTACATGGGCGACATCTTTTGCCCAATCCGGCAAAGGAGTATCTGCGTTGGGAACAACTCATGCGGACTACTTTTATGGAACGATTCCCTGCACCCGTCCTATGACCGGACAAGAGATTCAGAAGGACTATGAGCTAGAGACTGGCAACGTGATTGTGGAGACTTTCCGGACAAAGGGGATTGATCCGAATCAAGTGCCTAGTGTCCTCGTGCATAAGCATGCGCCTTTCAATTGGGGCAAGACACCAGCCGAAGCGGTACATAACGCTGTTGTGCTGGAGGAAGTAGCGAAGATGGCACATCTCTCATACCAGCTGGATCAGCATGTAGAGGATATGGACCAGCAGCTGCTGGATAAGCATTATTTGCGAAAACACGGTGTTGACGCATACTACGGCCAGACGACTTAGGAGGAGGATTCCATGGGGAAGGATAAATTTACAATTGGAATTGATTACGGGACACAGTCTGGCAGAGCGGTGCTCGTCCGGCTGAAAGATGGAATGGAAATGGCGGAGCATGTGACCGAATACCAACATGGTGTCATGGACGTGAAATTGCCGCATTTGGATAAAGCTTTAGGCTATGAATGGGCGCTGCAGCATCCGATGGATTATCTGGATGTTTTGCGGCAGTCTGTTCCCGCAGTCATGCAGACTGCCGGGGTCGATCCGACAGATGTAATCGGACTCGGTATTGACTTCACCGCTTGTACGATCTTGCCAGTGGATGAAAATCTAGAACCATTATGCTTTGATCCGGCATTCCGTGATAATCCGCACAGCTGGGTGAAGCTTTGGAAACATCATGCTGCACAGGAAGAAGCAAACAAGCTGAATGAAATTGCCGGTGAACAAGGAGAAGCCTTCCTTGCCCGCTATGGCGGAAAAATCTCCTCAGAGTGGATGATCCCGAAAATTTGGCAGATCGTTGATGAAGCTCCGGATATCTATGAAGCGGCCGATCAGTTTATCGAAGCTACCGACTGGGTCATTTCCCAGCTGACAGGAGAGCTGAAAAGAAATAGCTGTACGGCAGGATATAAAGCGATTTGGCATAAGCGGGATGGCTATCCGTCCGCTGATTTCTTCGGTAGTTTGCACCCTGCTATGCGGGATCTGGCTGATACAAAATTACGGGGAGATGTTTATCCACTCGGGACGAAGGCTGGTGAACTGCAGGCTGAATTTGCAGCTGCCATGAATCTGTCTCCAGGTATGGCAATTGCAGTCGGAAATGTCGACGCCCATGCAGCCGTACCGGCGATGGGGGTAGTGACACCTGGAAAAATGGTGATGGCAATGGGGACGTCCATCTGTCATATGCTGCTTGGAACAGAAGAGCGGACAGTCGAGGGAATGTGCGGCGTGGTCGAGGATGGCATCATTGAAGGCTACTATGGCTATGAAGCAGGTCAGTCTGCCGTCGGTGATATTTTTGGCTGGTTCGTGGAGGAGCAGGTCCCTGCTTATGTCCATCGTCAGGCAGAAGCTGCCGGGAAAAATGTCCATCAGTGGCTGGAGGAACGTGCTCATGCTTATCGTCCGGGAGAGACTGGATTGCTGGCGCTTGATTGGATGAACGGCAATCGTTCGGTACTGGTTGATACGGAATTGAGCGGAATGGTGCTTGGGCTGACGCTGGCGACCAAGCCGGAGGAAGTGTATCGTGCCTTGCTGGAAGCAACAGCATTTGGCACTCGTAAAATTGTCGACGCTTTCCATCAAAGCGGAGTAGCTGTTGAGGAGCTTTATGCATGTGGTGGTCTGCCGCAGAAGAATAAACTGCTCATGCAGATTTTTGCAGACGTAACGAACCGGCCAATCTATATTGCGGATTCGATACAAACACCAGCTGTCGGTGCTGCGATGTTCGGTGCCGTGGCTGCGGGTGCAGAGGTCGGGGGATATGACAGCATCCTTGATGCAGCGGAAAATATGGCTCGGGTAAAGGAAGAAGTCATTCATCCGATACCGGAGAATGTTGAGATCTACGAATTGCTTTATCAGGAGTACAACAAACTGCACGACTATTTCGGCCGGGGAGATAACGACGTAATGAAACGTCTGAAAGCAATCCGCTCGCAATCCGAAAGGAAATTGACACTACAGTGATAAGGGGGAGCTAGCATGCTGCAAGTAAAGCCATATGTGTTTTGGTTCGTGACAGGAAGTCAGCACTTATACGGGGAAGAAACGCTTAATCAAGTCCAAGGAAATTCAGAGGACCTCATCAATAAGCTGAATGCGCAAGGTACACTGCCGTTTCCGATCACTTTCAAGGAAGTGCTTACCAATGCAGCCGATATCCATCGGGTTAGTTTGGAGGCGAATGCGGATCCGGAATGCGCCGGTTTGATCACTTGGATGCACACATTCTCGCCTGCAAAAATGTGGATTGGCGGCCTGAAGGCATTGCAGAAACCGCTTCTGCATTTGCATACGCAGTACAATCGGGATGTACCATGGGATTCCATTGATATGGATTTCATGAACCTCAACCAATCTGCCCATGGCGATCGGGAATATGGATTCATGGGAACGCGGCTAAACAAAGCCAGGAAAGTGATTGTCGGGTATTGGGGCAACAGGCAAGTGCAAAAGCGTATTGCGGACTGGATGACGACCGCGGTTGGTTTCAATGAAAGCCAGCAGATCAAGGTAGCACGTTTTGGGGATAATATGCGAACTGTAGCGGTTACAGATGGTGACAAGGTAGAAGCCCAAATAAAGTTCGGCTGGACTGTCGATTATTACGGCATTGGGGATCTGGTCGCCGAGATGAAGGAAGTTTCCGACTCAGATGTAGAGGACACCGTAACAGCATACAAAGAAGTATACGACCTGCCAACAGATGAGGATCAGCTTGCTTCCATCCGGGAACAGGCCCGAATAGAAGTGGCGTTGAAACGTTTCTTGGATCGTGGCGGCTATCAGGCATTCAGTACGAACTTCGAGGACTTGCATGGCATGAAACAGCTGCCGGGTCTTGCTGTCCAGCACTTGATGGCGCAGGGCTATGGTTTTGCCGGAGAAGGGGACTGGCGAACTGCGGCACTTGTACGTTTGCTGAAAGCAATGGCGAACAATGAGAAGACGTCCTTCATGGAGGATTACACATACCATTTGGAAGAAGGCAACGAATTGATATTGGGATCCCACATGCTGGAGGTTTGCCCGACTGTTGCGGCCAACCGCCCGTCCATCCAGGTGCATCCGCTTGGTATCGGCGGTAAGGAGGATCCAGCGCGAATTGTATTCGATGGCATTGCTGGTGAGGCAATCAATGTTTCCATCATCGAGCTTGGCGGCCGCTTCCGCATGGTCGTCAATAAAGTAGATGCAATTGAAGCGGAAAAAGACACACCGAATTTACCGGTCGCCAAAGTGCTATGGAAGCCGCAGCCATCCTTGAGTGAAGCGACAGAAGCCTGGATCTATGCCGGCGGTGCACATCACACTGCACTTACGTTTGCACTCACGGCAGAGCAGCTCGAAGACTTTGCAGAGATGGTCGGTATTGAATGCGTGACAATCGATAATGATACAAGCTTGAAGCAATTCCGGAAAGAACTGCAGTGGAACCAAGTGGTGTGGAAGTAAGAACGGCTGTTTTCCAATCTTATTGTGCTGTCAAATCGGCAACCCTGATGGAAAATGCCTTTGAACACTTTGGAAGGCTTGCTATACCCTGTTCAAGGGGGTAAGCAAGCCTTTTGGTATATTGCAGATTATGCATGTTTCCTGTTTAGCAAAAGGAATAGAGCGTAGTTTAAAATGCCACCTAGGACACCAACGGATAGAATACCCCATATTGTAATGCCTCCATACATCTCGTTTGCATTATGTACAATAGCCGCCAAAGGAATCTCGAACAGGCGTAAATCAAATGCTGTATCCACATCGAGAATATTGAACAAAACTGGAAAAACAATGATTACTCCTAAGAAGTAGAGCAAGATAGATAGTAGGAACCCAACAGATACGCTCTTAATCAACTTCATATCAGCCCTCGTTTCTGTAGAATTGTTCTACGATATTTGCCCGTCTTTAAAAAGGTAATAGGAAGCATGGAATAAGAAATACCTCCAAAATAGAAATCACTTGGCATTAATAAACTCCCTCTTATAATTTCCTGTCTAAATATTGCATTGATTCGATTCGTTATTGTTGAATAATCCAATTAATCTGTTTTATCGGTATGCAATTAAGATAGGCTGAATGTTATAACCATTTGTTATACCTAATTATGAAAAACCGATATTTTTATTCATCATTCAGATGCATTATGATACACCTAAGCAAGAGGAGAGGGGTATCTTTATGGCATCCGGTATAACGGAATTTAGAGATAGTCTGAAATCCAGACTGGACTTTGATGGAAAGAGCTATACGTATTACGACCTTTGCAAAGTAGACAATCTATTTCATAGTAATATGGCTCGTTTGCCTTATACATGGAGAATACTGCTGGAATCAATGATACGGCATTATGACGACAGTTCGATCACCCGCCAGCACATCGAAGCCCTTTTAGCTGACGATAAGAAAGATGATCAAGAAATTCCTTTTAAACCTGCACGTGTGCTGCTACATGATACGACAGGAGTTCCGGCGATTGTCGATTTAGCTTCATTAAGGCAGGCTGTAAGCCGCGCTGGAGGCAATGCACATAAAATAAACCCGCAAATCCCGGTCGATCTTGTCGTGGATCATTCGGTTGTAGTGGATTATTATGGCGTAAAAGAATCCATTCAGTTAAATGAAAACTTGGAGTTTGAACGAAATAGAGAACGTTTTCGTTTTTTGCACTGGGCGAAAAAGTCCTTGGATAACTTCCGGATTTTCCCTCCATCCACTGGTATCATGCACCAGATAAATCTGGAGTATCTATCATCTGTAGTATCGAAATTACAGCAAGGTGACGAAACAATTCTTATCCCTGATTCATTGGTCGGAACGGACTCACATACTACGATGATCAATGGGTTGGGAGTCTTAGGTTATGGTGTGGGAGGCATTGAAGGGGAAGCTGCCATGTTGGGACTGCCTTTGTATTCCACCATCCCTGAGGTGGTCGGCTTCGAATTGACAGGTGAACTTCCGGAGACAGCTACTGCTACCGACCTGGCACTGACCATCACCAGTATCCTCCGTAAGAAAGATGTAGTCGGAAAGATTGTGGAATTCCATGGACAAGGCGTTAAACATCTGACTGTGTTTGATCGTGCTACCATTGCCAATATGGCACCAGAGTACGGTGCAACGATGGGGTATTTTCCAGTAGATGACCGCACATTGGAGTACTTGGCCTACATTGGCAGAAGTCCTAATGAAGTGCGGTTGGTAAGGCATTATTACAAAGCGCAGCATTTGTTTTATGATGACAAAGATAGTAAGCAAATCGATTATAAAGATACTGTCTCGTTGAACTTGACCGAAGTGGAAACTTCGCTGTCAGGACCTAAGCGTCCGCAAGACAGAATAAGTTTAGGAAAAGTGCAGCGCGACTATCAAAAGCTAAAGAATAAGCCGATGGAAGAGGGCGGGTTTCATCTTGATAATGCGCAGGACGAAGACAGAACAATTCCAGCAAATCAATTAGTGAAGCCTGGAGATGTCGTGATAGCAGCCATAACTAGTTGTACAAACACTTCCAATCCACATGTCCTCATGCAGGCCGGTCTCATTGCCAAAAAGGCTCGGCAGTTTGGTCTTCAGGTGCCAAAGCATGTAAAAACGTCACTCACTCCAGGATCGCGGGTCGTGACGGATTATTTGCGCGCATCTGGCTTGCTAGCTGATTTGGAAGCATTGGGGTTCCACATTGCCGGATACGGATGTGCGACGTGTATCGGCAACTCGGGTCCATTGGATAAAGGTATTGAAGAGGCGATTGAACAGACTGGCCTGCCGGTGGCTTCCGTCATTTCCGGCAATCGGAATTTCGAAGGCAGGATTCATCCACTTGTCAAATTGAATTATCTCGCCTCCCCGCCGCTCGTGGTCGCATATGCCCTGGCAGGCACAATTGATAAGGATTTCACGCAGGAGCCAATAGGGTTCGATCAAAATGACAAGCCGATTTATCTGATGGATCTCTGGCCCCAAAAGCATCTGGTGGAAAAGTACATTGACACCTATATCAAAATGGAAATGTTCGAGGAAAGATATAGTAATATGGATCAGCTTAATCCCAAGTGGGACGCGATGGATTCACCGGATGGTGCATTATATGACTGGGATAATGACTCCACTTATATCCAAGAAGCCCCTTTCATCGGATATGCTGCCGATTCCGTTCCTGGTGAAAAAGTCGAGGATGCACATGTTTTAGCGTTGTTGGGAGATAGCATTACGACCGATCATATTTCGCCGTCTGGAGCTATCCGGGTTGATAGTCCGGCAGGGAGTTACTTGAATTCCAAAGGTGTCCCGAGGTTGGAATTCAATTCTTTTCCTTCACGAAGGGGAAATCATTTGGTTATGGAGCGAGCTGCTTTTGGAAATGCCCGATTGTATAATAAGCTTGCACCTGAAAAACAAGGTGGATTTACGAAACATATCCCATCTGGAAAAATCATGTCAATCTATGAGGCTGCCAATCTATACAAAGATAATCAAACACCTTTGATTGTCATAGCGGGAAAAGAGTATGGAACTGGGAGTTCTCGTGATTGGGCAGCAAAAGGCCCTGCATTGCTTGGAGTAAAAGTCGTGCTTGCAGAGAGCTTTGAACGAATCCATCGCAGCAATCTGGTCGGTATGGGAATCTTACCTTTACAGTTCACACCAGCTAACACTGCTGAAACGCTTGGAATTACTGGAGAAGAGATGTTTACATTTGAACAGGTAACAAGCAGGAGCAAACCGAAGGATATATGTAAGGTACAGATGAAACGGCAGGATGGTACAATAGTGGAATTCGATACGATTATACGGCTGGACAGCATCATTGATCTGAAATACTATTTCAAAGGGGGCATCTTACCCCATATGTTTGACTACTTCATGAAGCAAGAAGAGGGTTCGCATGTCTGAACCCTCTTCTTTTGGCAAGGAGGTAACGGAATGGATGAGAGAGATTGGCTTATATTAAAGTACTTAAAAATGCATCAGAATATAACACAAATAGCATCGATGCTGTATATCTCCCAACCTTCCGTCACAAAGAGATTGAAGAAGATGGAGAAGTATTTCGGCGCGAGCATTATCGAGAAGAAAAACAAGGGCATCATTCTGACGGCTTTCGGACACTATATCGTTTCTTGTGCGGGCACGATGCTGGAGGAGTATGAGTTAGTGCGAAAAGAATTGGAAGAACTGAAGGAGAGGGTAAGCGGCACATTGAGTCTTGGTACGACGAATTTATATGCAAAATACTGCCTGCCGGCCGTCTTAAAAGTTTTTAAAGAGAAATATCCAGATGTATCCCTGGAAATCGTTACGGGCTGGAATAAGGAAATCAGAAAAGCTTTCATACATAATAAAATAGAGCTCGCTATTATAGGAGCGGAATTACCGGATTGGAAAGGAGAAAAGCAATTATTATTCACAGACAAACTATGTATTGCCTCCAAGGAACGGATTGACATAGCCATTCTTCCCCAGCTTCCCCAAATCCATTATCGGATGGATAAGGAGATGGAAGATCTCATTGCAGGCTGGTGGGACAATAACTATGTCCAAAAAGCGAGAATCAGCGTAGAAGTGGATGATATCGACTCCTGCAAGGAGATGGTAGTGCAGGGCTTAGGCTACGCCATCCTTCCCGAATTGGCATTAAGCAGTCATGAAGATATATTCCTGGAAGATATCTTACTGGATAATGGTGGTCCTTGTGAGATCCATACGTGGATCTATTTCGAAGAGAGCAGCTTAAATGCTGCTTCGTCCGAGTTTGTCCAGATGTTGCTCAATCAATGACTGTATTCAAGTAAGTGCGAACACTCTCTTGGTCCTTGCCGTATTTTTGTTCCCGGATCTCATCCTTTTCCAGCTTTTCCGATGCAGTTTGGATGACTTCGTTCACCTTTTCTTGCGGAATGACAATGACACCATCCGCATCGCCGACGATGTAATCGCCATGTCTGACAATACTTCCGCCGCATGAAATAGTGGATCTGATAGTTCCAGGAATATTCTTCTTCCCGGCTGCCATTGTAGTACCAAGGCAAAATACCGGATAATCGAGATCCAGGACGCCGTGTAAATCCCTGACAACGCCATCGGCAATGACTCCGCGAATACCAAGTGTCTGCATCATGCCGATGATGAAATCTCCGGCAAATGCATAGCGGGTCTCATTCTTGGCACTTAATACAAGAAGGTCATCTTCGCTTGCTTCGCTGATGGCTTTTAATAACGTCTTATTCTCCCCCGCAGGTAAATCCACTGTGAATGCCTTGCCGCATACTTTGTGTGCAGTGTTCAAGGGTTTGATTGTGCTATCCATATTATGCGTTATATCCAATGCATCAGATAGACTTGTAGTAGTCAGCTGACTTAGTTTCTCAAGGATGCCATCCATGTCCATCCGCCCCTTTCAGTTTGTGATATACCTAGTATAATGTGAAATCTAGCAAATTTTAAATAGTTTAAAGTTATGCCTGCCAATAACTCTGTATGGATAACCATATGTTATCGCTGTGGATGAATATACGATATTTCCGTCTTTTACGGTTATCCTATATATTCTTTGTAAGCGATTACAAAGAAGGGGTGGCATGAAAAATGATTGCTTTGCTAGGGTTTGCGCTAATGTTTACGTTTATCTTGCTTATTGTGACGAAACGCTTATCGGCATTGCTGGGACTCATATTAGTACCAATCATCTTCGCTATTATAGGAGGGTTTGGTTTAGAACTGGGGCCGATGATTCTGGATGGCCTTGTGGGGGTAGCTCCGACTGGGATCATGCTCTTGTTTGCTGTTATGTATTTTGGAATTATGATTGATGCCGGATTGTTCGATCCTCTGATAAATAAGATCTTGTCCATTGTAAAGGGAGATCCGTTGAAGGTCGTTATCGGTACAGCTGTGTTAGCCACGATGGTTGCGCTCGATGGAGATGGTACCACTACCTATATAATCACAGTATCTGCTATGCTCCCGCTTTATAAAAAGCTTAAAATGAATCCGCTTGTACTGACGTGCACTGCGATGATGGCGTTCGGTGTGATGAATATTGTCCCTTGGGGAGGGCCTACTGCCAGAGCAATCACTTCTTTGAATCTTGATCCAACAGAGGTATTCCCTCCGCTTATTCCTGTCATGTTAGCTGGGTTATGCTGGGTTTTCCTTACAGCTTTCATCCTTGGGAAGAAAGAGCGGAAGCGGCTTGGAATTATCAGCTTGGAGCCTGGTTTTATGGATGATACGAGAATGGAGGAAGCAGCCACGCTGGAAGCGGGCAGTACCACCAAACGCCCGAAGCTAATCTGGTTTAACTTTGCTCTCACCGTTCTCTTGATTGTCGGACTCGTTACTAGTGTCTTTCCGCTTCCGGTTTTGTTTGTTATTGCATTTGGGATAGCGTTATACGTCAATTATCCTAATCTTGAAGAACAAAAGAAACGGATGGAATCGCATGCACCCAATGTTTTGATTGTTGTATCCCTTATATTTGCTTCGGGTGTGTTTACAGGTATACTTTCAGGCACAAGCATGGTCGATGAAATGGCGGGGGCACTTGTTTCGGTCATACCTGAACAGTTTGGCTCCTGGTTCGCTATCATAACTGCCGTCACGAGCATGCCGCTGACTTATTTTATGGCGAATGATCCCTATTACTTTGGTGTACTGCCGATCATCGCTGAAACTGCTGCTGCTTATGGAGTGGACCCGGTACACATCGCCAGGGCATCCGTTCTTGGTCAGCCATTACATGCCATGAGTCCGTTGATTGCCTCGACATACCTGCTTGTAGGAATGGCAGGTGTCGAATTCGGTGATCATCAAAAATTCATTTTAAAATGGGCAGTCGGCACAAGCGTGGTCATGATACTGGTTGCCATAATTTTCGGTATCATTATTTGATAAAGGAATGATTTGATGAAATTCAGCACCCTGCTTACTCTCCAGGATCTATACAAGAGTCGGAATATCACGAAAACTGCCCATAACTTAGGGTTGACGCAGCCAGCTTTGACGAAGAGGCTCAAACAAATAGAGACCGAATACGGTATTACGCTGGTAAGAAGAGAACGAAGAGGGATAAGTTTCACGACCGAAGGAGAGTACCTAGCAAGCAAAGCGCAATATCTTTTGAAAAAACAGCAGGAGATAAGGGAAATCGGATGGAGTATGCAGGCAGAACCTAGCGGAACGATTAAAGTCGGTATTTCGAATTTCTTCACAAAATTTCTCTTCCTGGATGTACTGCGCGACTTTCAAATTCTATATCCACGCATTCATTTTCAAATTGTCACAGGGTGGAGCAGGGATATATTCGGATTACTTGTTAAAGATGAATTACATGTAGCATTTGTCAGAGGGGACTATGGCTGGGCAGGTTTGAAGCAGCTTCTCTTTGAGGAGGATATGGTGGTTGCCTCGAGCAAACCTATCAGCATCGATGCTTTGCCGGAGCTGCCAATGATCAGCTATAAGACGGATATTAAACTGAAGAATATGATAGATAAATGGTGGTATGAGCATTTCACTGTAGCCCCTCAGGTCATAATGGAAGTCGATCGTGCAGACACTTGTCTGGACATGATTTCAAATAACTTAGGCTTCTCGATTCTTCCAGGTTTAGTGGTACGAAACCATAGTGAACTTTATAAGCTTCCGATACAAGATAAAGAGGGCAATAAAATCACCAGGAACTCGTGGATGTTTTCGAAATTGGAGAGACATGAACAATTCTTTGCTTTACGTCAATTCTCTGATTATGTACAAAGTTATATGCAAGATAAAACAGTTTGAAGATGCGCTTTTAGCGCATCTTTTTTGTGCATCAGTTTAAACTGCATGCTCTTACCTATATTATCGAAAAAAGGTTCAAAAAAGGGGGCATGAACATGTCCCCTTTTTTGAACCACACTATTTTTGGTGTACTTTCGATTATATATTTACTAAAAGTATGTACATCTAGTATTTCAATATATCCAGCAATTCTTCCAACTTAGTGATTTCATAATCCGGTGTAAGCGGCAGATGGTTCGG
This sequence comes from Terribacillus jepli, assembly GCF_047228925.1. Classification (NCBI taxonomy): domain Bacteria; kingdom Bacillati; phylum Bacillota; class Bacilli; order Caryophanales; family Bacillaceae; genus Terribacillus; species Terribacillus jepli. The sequence goes on from NZ_JBFEGH010000005.1 coordinate 80,396, forward strand.
CAGTCTGCTAGGGTTGAACCAGCATGTGTCCATACCTGCCATATTTCCGCCTTGGATATCGGCTACCAAGGAATCGCCGATGATCAACGATTGATACGGTTCGATTCCGGGAACGCGTTCAAACACATAATCAAAAAAACCAGACAAAGGTTTTTGGAAACCGGTATCTTCCGAAACGAATACGGATTGGAAGTAAGGAAGCAGTCCGGCAGTTTTCAGCCGTCGGAATTGTGTCTCTGAAACACCGTTCGTCACAATATACAATGGATAATGGTTGGACAGTTTATCCAATACCTCAGCGGCACCAGCTATCATATGTCTTCCTTGTGCCAAAAGTTCCCGATAAGCGGTGTCCAGTTCTGCTCCTTCTACTTGACGGTCATACAGTGCAAAGAACTCAGTGAATCTGGAACGAACGACAGTGTCGCGGTCGATCTCCCCTTTTTCAAAAGAACTCCATAGTCGTTGGTTGATGGTACGGTATGAAGCCATGGCGGCTTCATCTGTAGGCAAGCCGTACTGCTGGAATAGAAGCGGAAGGGCTTCCTGTTCGGTTTTGGTGAAGTCCAGGATGGTGTTGTCTACATCGAAAAATAAAGCATCGTATTTTTTCATCATGTCGTCTTCCTCCAGGTGTATTTTGCCGGTTTATTTGGTTGTGAGTATAGAGTTTATGTACGAATTAATTGTTTCCGTTCTGATCGTACCATATATGCAACAGCAAAAAAATGCATTAGTGAAATTGTACGTCGGATATAATATCGAACAAGATAGTGCGTCACTCGCATAACTTGTGATATGCTAACTTATACGAACATGTCAAGGAAGCTGGTGTTAGTTATGCAGACAAAATATGGGATTGTAAAGCAAGCAATCAAGTCTAAAATCCTAGATGGTACGTATGAGCCGCATGCAAAAATCCCGTCCGAAAGTGAAATGATGAAGCAATTCGAGGTAAGCCGTCATACAGTCCGGCTGGCGATAGGGGAACTGGTTACAGAAGGATGGCTGTATCGTGAACAAGGAGCGGGTACATTCTGTGCCGATCGGTCAAAACAGCAGCTGCAGCAGAATGGGATGCCCAATAAGAATATCGCCATTGTGACGACTTATATCTCCGACTATATTTTTCCGTCGATCATTCGCGGAGCTGAAGCTTATTTGAGTGATCATGGCTATAATGTCAGTCTGTTCAATACGAATAATGACCATGAGAAAGAACGGGAGTATTTGGAGCGAATCATAACTACTGGTTTTGATGGTGCAATCATCGAGCCGACCAAAAGTGCATCGGCAAATCCCAATATCAACTACTACTTGAATCTCGAACGTTTGCAAATCCCGTATATCATGATCAATGCGTATTACGATGCACTGGAGCCGTTTCGGGTGCTGGTAGATGATGAGCAGGGTGCTTTCCTTCAGACGGAGCATCTAATCAAGCAAGGTCATCGGGATATCATCGGTTTTTTCAAAACGGATGATATGCAAGGGACGCTGCGGATGAAAGGTTATTTGAAGGCTCATCGCGAACACAAGGTACCAATCACACCAAATCATATTGTCACCTACAGCACGGAAGAGAAGCATGAGAAGCCTGTAAAAGAGCTTGAAGCCTTATTGAATCAATCAGAAGCAAAGCCAACTGGATTGGTATGCTATAACGATGAACTGGCGATCAAGCTAATCAATGTCCTCCGGGAACGAAATATCAAGATTCCACAGGATATGTCCATCGTCGGCTTTGATGATTCCTTCCTGACCGAATTATCTGAGGTAAAGCTGACTTCTGTCGCACATCCAAAAGCAGAGCTTGGCCGAGCAGCCGGCAAACTGATCCTGGATTTAATTGAGAGCGGGCAAGGGAAGGGTTATGAGGCCGCAATCGATAGTATTGTATTTCCGACAAAACTTGTACCAAGACAGTCGACGCAAGCTATAGGAGAAGAGACATTGGAAAAAACAAAGTAAGCAAATGGAGCTGATGACGTCAGCTCCATTTTTATAACTTATTAAACAAGTTTTAGTTATATTTTCTTTGTTTTAAACCTTGTTCGTATAAGTTATTGAGTTAATGTAATGAAACTTATTGACTGATTAGTGGAGCGGTGATACGATGTACATAACACACACCGTATAGGCTGACATGAAAATGTATGCGCTATCATCCAGAACGATCTTCAGTTGGCTGAACGGAAAGGGAGGTATGACCTCTTTGGTAAACGCTTTCAAAGTTTGCTTTTTGAATTAAAAAATGAGGGGGAGCTTTGATGAAGAAAATCTTGAAGACGCTGATGATCGGTTTGATGATCATTGTGCTGGTAGCTTGCAGCAAAGGCGGCAGTAGCGGAGGAAGCGAAGCGGATGAAACAGAAGTGGTCGGTGGAGATCTTGAGAACGCAACTGAATTGACTTATTGGACATTTGTCGGTCAGCATATGGATTTATTCAAAGATGCAGCAGAACGCTGGAATGAAGAATACCCGGATCGACCGATTAAGCTTGTTGCAGAAACCTATCCATTTGATCAAATGCATAATAATCTATTGTTGAGTTTGCAGTCTGGTAAAGGTGCACCAGACATTGCGGATATCGAACTGAGCAAATTCCCTAACTATCTGCAGGGTGAGCCTCAATTGGAACCAATGAATGAATATGTTGAGCCGGTATTGGCTGATTCCGTTCAGGCAAGGTTCGAGCTATATGCCAAGGATGGAGACTACTATGGCGTTCCTACGCATGTAGGTGCAACTGTCATGTATTATAATACCGAAATCATGGAACAGGCGGGTGTCGATATCGATTCCATCGAAACATGGGATGATTTCGTGGAAGCTGGCAAACAAGTGACGGAGAAAACGGATGCAGTGATGTGGAATGTTGGTACAGCTGACTTCCTTATGGATTTATGGCCGATGGTTTCCCAGCAGGATTCCGACTTCTTTGATGCAGAAGGAAATTTGACATTGGATAACGAAACAAATGTAAAGACACTCCAATTCTTGTACGATGCTATTTATACCGAAAAAATTGCTGAACTGACCCCTGGTGGCAATAACCAATCAGAAGATTTCTATAAATATTACACAGAAGGCAAATCTGCTGCCATCTTGGCTCCGCTATGGTATATGGGGCGTTTCCTTGACAATATGCCTGAAATGGAAGGCAAGATAGCTATCAAGCCGCTTCCGGCATGGGAAGAAGGCGGTAAGCGCTCCGCTGGTATGGGTGGAACAGGTACAGTCGTGACCAACCAGTCGGAAGATAAGGATTTGGCGAAGGAATTCCTCGCTTATGCAAAGCTTTCGGAAGAGGGCAGCATTAATTTATGGAAGATTCTCGGGTTCGACCCGCCTCGCTGGGATGTATGGGAAAGCGAAGCAGTAAAGGAAGACAACAAATACTATCAATTCTTCGGCGATGGCATCTTCGATATGCTATTGGATGTGAAGGACGAAATCAACACGCTCAATATTACAGAGAATACACCGGATGTCTCGACCGAATATAACACGATCATAGCAGATTCGGTATTGAGACAGAAAAACAAATCACCTGAGGAAGCAATGAAAGAAGCTGCCGATAAGATTGAAAGCACAATGAAGCAATAGGTTGGATAAAGTATGGGAGCAGCGGATCAACCGCTGCTCCTTTTTTAAAATTTCCTTTTATCACAAAAAACGCTTGTTTTTATAAAGATATCTGACTATACTAAACATATAAACTTATACGTACATATTTTGAATGTTTGAAACACGAGTCTAAATATGTTCGTACATGATGCGATGCAGGTCGCCTTCTTTTTTCTTTCTTTTTGTAAGCGTTATCAATCAAAAGGAGTTGGGATACATGGCAGATAAATTGCAAGCAACAATGGTACTGGACAAAAACTATCAAATCAGCGAAGTGGATCGGCGGATTTATGGTTCGTTTATTGAACATTTAGGAAGGGCTGTTTATGGCGGTATCTATGAACCAGGTCACCCAGAAGCGGATGAGCAAGGGTTTCGGAAGGATGTCATCGAATTGGTAAAAGAGCTGCAGGTACCAATCGTGCGTTATCCTGGCGGTAATATGGTTTCTGCTTATAACTGGGAAGATGGTGTCGGACCGAAGGAAAAACGTCCAAAACGGTTGGAGCTTGCTTGGCGTACGATCGAGCCCAATGAAATAGGGACAAATGAATTCGTCGATTGGGCCAAAAAAGTGCAGGCGGATGTCATGATGGCAGTGAATCTTGGTACAAGAGGAATCGATGCCGCTCGTAATCTGATTGAATATACCAATCATCCGGGCGGAACGTACTGGAGTGATTTGCGCAGGGAGCATGGTTATGAACAGCCGCATAGCATCAAGACCTGGTGCTTGGGTAACGAAATGGATGGACCGTGGCAGGTAGGGCAAAAGACGGCAGCTGAATACGGCAAAATCGCCAAAGAGACAGGAAAAGCGATGAAGCTTGTCGATCCGAGCATTGAACTCGTGGCCTGCGGCAGCTCGAATACTGATATGCCGACTTTCCCGGAGTATGAAGCAACGACATTGGATATTGCCTATGACGAAGTGGATTATATCTCGCTGCACCAATATTACGGCAATAGCTCCAATGATCCAGCCAATTACTTGGCGAAGAACATGGATATGGATCATTTTATCAAGACTGTAACTTCTACCTGTGATTACATCAAAGCCAAGCATCGCTGCAAGAAAACAATCAACTTGAGTTTTGATGAATGGAATGTCTGGTACCACTCAAGGGAGCAGGATGAAAAACTGGATCCATGGACAGTCGCACCTCCGCAGCTGGAAGATGTCTATAACTTCGAAGATGCCCTGCTGGTTGGAAGCATGCTCATCACTTTGCTTCGTCATGCTGATCGGGTGAAGATGGCCTGCATGGCGCAGCTGGTGAACGTGATTGCACCGATCATGACGGAAAATAACGGCCAATCTTGGAAACAGACAATCTATTATCCTTATCTGCATGCATCCGTCTATGGCCGGGGTATCAGCCTTCAGCCAATCCTTTCTTCTCCGAAGTATGACAGCAAGGACTTCACGGATGTGCCTTACATCGACAGTGCTGCTGTTTATAACGAGCAGGAACAGGAGCTTACGGTTTTCCTAGTGAATAAGCATCTGGAAGAAGCGATTCCGCTGGAAGTGGATGTCCGAAGCTTTGAAGGTTATGAACTACAAGAGCATATCGTGCTTGAGCATCATGATTTGAAAGCTGTCAATACGAAGGATACGGCACGTGTCACGCCGCACGGCAATGGGGAATCCAGCTTGGAAGACGGCAGGCTGAAGGTACATCTGAATAAAACTTCCTGGAACGTTATCCGGCTGCGTCAAGCTAAATCAAACTAAATCAAACTAAGACCCAAGGGGGGATTTGATGAATACAGCTACACCAGTGACACCGGTGAGAGCACGAAAGAAACAAAACAAGCTCGTCCGGTTCCTGAACTCAAAGAAAGTTGTACCTTTCGTTTTCATATCGCCATTTGTCCTTTCGCTGCTCCTTTTCACTGTATACCCCGCTATCCAGGGTGTGATCATGAGTTTCCAGAGTGTGCTTCCGGGACAGGTGGAATTCATTGGGATGAGCAACTATGAACGTGTGTTCAACCCAACATTCTACAGGGCAGTTTCCAATACGACTGCTTATGTGGTTCTTACCGTATTGATACTGACGATCGTTCCGATGGTGCTTGCGGTGATCCTGAATTCGAAACATGTGAGATTTCGGACACTTTTCCGTGCATCACTCTTTATCCCGGCGCTTACATCCACAATTGTCGGCGGTATGATTTTCCGTTTCATGTTCAGTGAGCAAGAAGGGGCAGTGGCCAATCAGCTCATTGGATTGTTCGGTTCTGAACCGCTTAAATGGATGTTTACTCCATGGGCGGCTATTGGACTGATGGTATTACTTGCTTGCTGGCGTTGGATCGGCGTAAATATTCTTTACTTCCTGGCAGCTTTGCAGAATGTGCCGGATGAGATGTACGAAGCAGCCGAAATCGATGGTGCCACGAGATGGCAGCGCTTCCGTTTCATCACGATGCCGATGCTGAAACCAATCATCATTTTCGTCAGTACGATTACGATAATCAATGGCTTCCGTATGTTTGAAGAAAGCTATGTGTTCTGGGCTGTCGGGTCTCCGGGTAACATCGGTCTGTCGATTGCGGCTTATATTTACCAGCAAGGTATCCAACAGAACGATATGGGCTTCGGTGCTGCTCTTGGTGTCGTATTGATGCTCATCATCTTCGTAATCAGCATTATCTATTTGATTGCCACTGGTACATTCAAGAAGGGGGATAGGTGATGAAAAAGTCTAACAACAGACTCATCGGAGTCATTGCAACTGTGGTAATGGCCATTGTCAGCCTGATAGCGCTTTTCCCGATCATAAGCATGGTGCTTTCTTCTTTCATCCCTTCCTCTTCCCTGATGAGGAACGGTATATCATTCAGTTTTCCTTGGGATGAATTGACGTTAAGCAACTATACGTACATTTTCACACAATCTCCAGAGTATTGGACATGGTACGGAAACAGTATTTGGATTTCAGCTTTGATGATTGTCCTGTCCTTGTTCTTTTCTTCCATGGTCGGATATGCGCTGGCGATGTATGACTTCAAAGGAAGCAACATCTTCTTCGTGGCGGTTGTGTTCATTTTGATGGTGCCATTCGAAATTCTGATGCTGCCATTATTCCGCCTTATGATGGATATGATGCTCATCGATACGTATCTTGGCGTCATTTTGCCAGGTGTCGTTGCCCCGGTGGCAGTGTTCTTCTTCCGGCAATATGCATTAGGCTTGCCGAAGGAATTGATGGATGCAGCGCGAATCGATGGATCGACCGAATACGGTATATTCTTTAAAATCATGCTGCCGCTGATGGGACCATCACTAGCAGCGATGGCGATCTTGCAAGGGCTGGGCAGCTGGAATAACTTCCTGTGGCCGCTGCTCGTACTGCGATCGAACGATATGTTCACCCTGCCGCTCGGATTGGCCACGCTTTTGACGCCGTACGGAAATAACTACGACATTTTGATTGCGGGGTCGGTCATGACGATCATTCCGATTGTCATCCTATTCGTTTTCTTCCAGCGTTATTTCATTTCAGGATTGACTGTCGGTGGTGTCAAAGGCTGAGTCTTGCATTTGATGGAGAGGGGTTAGGAACATGTTGAATAAAGCGATGAAAAATCTCGATAAGTCTCTTTTGTGGATCACCCGTTTTGCATACTTGAATGCACTATTCCTGTTATACAGCCTCTTAGGCCTGGTTGTTGCCGGGGCTGCTCCGGCAACGGTGGCTGCTTTACAGGTGTCCCGCCGGCTTTTGAATGGAGAGGAAGTGAAGATGCACCGTACGTTCCGTCAAGCGTACAAACAGGAATTCTGGTCAGCGAACAAGCTTGGGTGGCTGCTCGGGGGAGCGGGTTTCATCCTGTATATCAACTATTTGCTTATCAGGCAGGCAGATGGTCAGTTGTTCTTCTTGGTGCCTTTCCTTTTCTATGTGCTCATTTTCTGCTATCTGACAGTCGTATTTTGGAGTTTTCCACTGCTGGCGCATTATAAAGCAGGTACATTTCAGGTTGTCAGGAATGCATTCATCATTGGACTGACAAGATTCCATATGACACTGTCAATCGCAGTACTCCTGTTTGCACTTTTGTACCATAGTATCGGCTTGCCGGTGCTGCTTGTGTTTTTCTGTTTCAGCGTCAGCGCGTTCGGCTGGATGTGGCTGAGCATGAAGGTATTCAGCACAATGAAACAGCAGGAACAGTTAGCTAGCTAGTAAATTTCTGATAGATTGGAGCGAAAAGCATGTCGACAAAATTGATCATTCAGGCAGACGTCACAGAAGGAAAAATCAATAAAAATATATATGGTCATTTCGCTGAGCATCTTGGCAGGGGTATTTATGAAGGTATCTGGGTTGGAGAGGATTCCTCGATTCCAAATACAAAAGGTATCCGCAACGATGTACTCGAAGCTCTTCAAAAGCTGAACATCCCTGTTTTGCGCTGGCCGGGCGGCTGTTTTGCCGATGAATATCATTGGAAGGATGGCATCGGCCCCCGTGAGGGACGCAAGCGGATGGTGAATACCCATTGGGGAGGAGTCGTGGAGAATAATCACTTTGGCACACATGAATTCTTCACGCTTTGCGAGCTGCTTGGAGCTGAGCCGTATATTTGTGGAAATGTCGGCAGCGGGACTGTTCAGGAGATGTCCGAATGGGTTGAGTACATGACATTCGACGGCGAATCACCAATGACGGCTTGGCGCCAGGAGAATGGAAGAGAAGAGCCATGGAAGTTGAAGTACTTCGGTGTCGGCAATGAAAACTGGGGCTGCGGCGGAAATATGCGCCCGGAATATTATGCAGATCTGTACCGGCGCTATCAGACATATGTACGAAATTATGGCGATAATAAGCTGTATAAGATTGCCGGCGGTGCCAATATCGATGATTATAAGTGGACGGATACGCTGATGAAGGAAGCTGCTGCATTGATGGATGGATTGAGCCTGCATTATTATACGATCCCGGGTGATTTCTGGCTTGGTAAAGGCTCTGCTACCGATTTTACCGAAGATGAATGGCATTTGACATTGAAGCGGGCGCTTTTCATAGAGGAGCTGATTGAAAAGCACGGTATCATCATGGATAAATACGATCCCGAGAAACGTGTCGGATTGATCATTGATGAGTGGGGGACATGGTTCGACGTTGAACCAGGAACCAACCCAGGCTTCCTGTACCAGCAGAATACAATTCGTGATGCACTTGTTGCCGGTGCTTCACTGAATATTTTCAACAACCATAGCGATCGGGTCCAGATGGCGAATATCGCGCAAACGGTGAACGTTCTGCAGGCGATGATCCTGACAGAAGGACAGGAGATGATCAAGACTCCGACTTACCATGTGTTTGATTTGTACCAGGTGCACCAGGATGCAGAACGTCTTTCCTTCCATCTGGTATCGGAAGAGATTAAGCATGGGGAGCTGGCATACCCTGCTGTCAGTACTTCTGTATCGAGAGGGCAAGATGGCAAGATTCATATCAGTTTGTGTAATCTGGATCACACAAATGAAGTGGAAGTGAATACCGAGATTCGCGGTGCAGCATTGGGTTCAGTGAGCGGTAAGATCCTTACGGCTGACAAGAAAGATGCCCGAAACACATTTGAACAGCCTGAGGATGTGACAGTGGTGCCTTTCTCCACCTTCACTGAGCGGGATGGCGGACTGAGCGTCACTTTACCGCCGATGAGCGTGACAGTTTTGACCATCGAGGAGGGGGCTTGATGCAGTTATCAGCGGATATGCTGGCATTGGCAGAGGAATTCGGGATAAGTCAGGACGCGTTTCCGCAGCTTGAAGTGGAAGCTGGTGCACTGGCATCCATCAGTGCTTATCTGGAAGGGAATAGTTGGAGTCGGGCTGTCCTCATTGTGGATGCAAAGACGAAAGCTGCAGCAGGTGATCAGCTGGCATCGCTGCTCCAGGCAGAAAGCATACATGTTCATGTCATCGAACTTCTCGCAAATCATCATGGTCAAGTGAATGCCGACGAAGCGTCACTTGTGCAAGTGCTTGTTGAAACGCCGATTGATACGGATGTCCTGCTGGCGGTTGGGGCCGGGACGATACATGACATCACTCGTTTTTGCAGTCAGAAGCTTTCCATTCCATTCGTCGCTGTTCCGACAGCGGCATCCGTCGACGGCTTCACTTCAAAAGGAGCACCTCTGATTTTACGGGGAGTGAAGCAGACGATCCAGACAGCAGCCCCAGTGGCAGTTTTTGCGGATTTGGATGTATTGTGTGCAGCACCTCGCCCCCTTACTGCAGCTGGCTTTGGGGATATCTTGGGGAAATTCACATCATTGCTTGACTGGGAAATATCCGCAAAAGTCGGAGGAGAACCGTATAATGCGTTGGCTGCCAACATGACCCGGCACTCACTTGATACTTGCGTAGACCATATTGAGGAAATAGCCAAAGCAAATGAAGCAGGCATAAGGATCCTGATGGAGGCTTTGATCGAGTCTGGCATCGTCATGCAAATACTTGACTTTTCCCGTCCGGCTTCAGGAGCAGAACATCATTTGTCCCATTATTGGGAAATGCATTTACTTGAGACAGATAAACGGCAGCTGCTTCATGGAGCCAAAGTCGGAGTTGCTTGTGCAATTATAACGGAATTGTACAAAAACTGGGCTGAACAATTTGATGCTTCGGAAGCAGGAGGAACAAACAGTGCTGCACTGCGGGAGAACTGGGAAGAAATCCGCCTGAAGATTGCAGCGCTGCCGACAGCTGAAGCCCTGCGCTATTATCTGTATCAAGTCGGAGCACCAGCTTCGACTCAAGAGATTGGGATTGACGATAAGCTTGTACAAGATAGCTTGAATGAAGCTTACCATCTGCGTGACCGATGTACCGGGCTGTTTCTCATTAACCAATTCAAGACAGAGCAGATCAGCTTTCCGCCACAGGATCGGATTGGCAGCCGATGACATGCCGGACTTGCCCGCAGGGAAAAACGTATTCAGTGGAGGAAGCAGCTGCACTTGTGGCAGGTCAATTGGCACTGGAGCCAGTTTTGGTTGAAGAAGCGACAGTATCTGCTCGTTTGGCCATCTGCTCAGAGTGTCCGTCACTGACAGCTGATCATACATGTAAGCACTGCGGCTGTTTTGTCCTTTTCCGAGCCTCCCTTCCAAATAAACGCTGCCCAGCTCCTGACGGGGATCGCTGGCAGCAGGTATAATCGAAGAAAGGAGGCGAACGGAATGACTTATTATCAAGCATTGGATAGCATTCTATTTGATTTGGACGGTACTGTATGGAAGGATTTCACGTTGATCGAAGGAGCTGCTGAGACGATTCATACCCTGCAGGAAGCAGGTAAAAGAGTGATCGGGCTTAGCAATCGAGGTACCCATTCGCGCCAGCAGATAGCTGCCTATTTTCAGGCACAGGGCATCAGCTGGGAGAAGGAGGATATCATTCTATCCTCTTTTCTCGCAGCCGATTATTTGCAGACGCACTACCCGAAGCTGCCGGTTTGGATACTTGGCGAGGAAGGGCTGCGGGAAGAATTGGTAGAGGCAGGTCTGACGCTCGCGGCAAAACCTGAGAAAGCAGATTGGCTTGTCATATCCTTGCATACTGGCGTGACGTATCATGATTTGAATCAAGCTTTCCGCGCTGTCATGCACGGTGCCAGGATTCTTGCAACGAATCAGGATCCTGTTTTTCCGGGAAAAGAAGGACTGCAGCTTGATGTAGGCGGACTGATTGGTGCCATCGAAGCGTCAACAGGCAAGAAGACGGATATCATTGTCGGTAAGCCATCACATTTCATGTATCAGAAGGTCATGCAGCAAGCAGGCAGCAATCGGGAAAAAACGATGATAGTCGGAGACAGCCTGACTTCCGATATTGCCATGGGAGCAATGTTTGGTCTGAAAACAGCACTGGTACTGACGGGAAATACAACAAAGGAGCAGGCGGACATATCGAGTATCAAACCAGACTTGGTCCTGCCTTCCATAAAGGAGCTTCCATTCGTTTAAGAATCTGGAGGGACTATGATGAAAACGATGAATGTCGAAAGTGTCGAAGTTTATGCGAAGCAAGGAGAGATTATTAAGCTTCCGGAGACGGTAACGGTTTATATCGATGAGGATGTGGAAGCAGACTATCGGGTGTCGTGGGCAGATGTGCCGGATACGAGTAAGCCAGGAACCTACGAAATACAAGGCAAGTTTGAAATGGAAGAGTACCCAGAGCCGTTCATCGAACAGCGTGCGGATCCTTATATTCTAAAAGCGGAAGACGGATTCTATTATTTCACTGGCTCTTATCCCCAGTATGACAGAATCGTTCTGCGCCGCTCCAAGACGCTTGCAGGGCTGCGCGAAGCAGAGGAACATACAATCTGGAGGGCACATGCATCCGGTATATTGTCGGAGCATATTTGGGCGCCCGAGTTGCATCATATCGATGGAAAATGGTACATACATTTTGCCGCGGGAGATAAAGAAGATGTCTGGGCAATCCGTCCATATGTACTGGAATGTACAGGAGATCCGCTGTTTGATGAATGGACGGAAAAAGGAGCAATCAATACCGATTTCCAGAGCTTTTCATTGGATGCAACAACATTCGAACATCAAGGCAGGCGCTTTCTGGTCTGGGCCCAGAAAACAGAGCATGACACGATTTCCAATCTTTATATCGCGGAAATGGAGACTCCTTGGAGGTTAAAAGGCGAGCAAGTCCTGATTGCAAAGCCTGAGCATGATTGGGAAAGAGCAGGCTTTGACGTTAATGAAGGCCCGGCTTTCCTACATCGTCACGGGAAAGTATTCCTGACTTTCTCTGCGAGCGCAACGGATGATCGCTACGCGATGGGGCTTTTACATGCAGATGAAAACGCGGATCTGCTTGATCCAGCCTCTTGGACGAAACTACCCGACCCTGTGCTGACGAGTTCAGAAAATACGAAGCTTTATGGACCGGGCCATAACAGCTTTACCGTGACGGAAGAAGGCTTCGATTTGCTTGTTTATCATGCCAGATCATATAAAGAGATAGAAGGAAATCCGTTATATGATCACAATCGCCATGCTCGCATCCAGCGTTTCTTTTGGAAGGATGGAATGCCGTATTTCGGTGAACCAGGGTTGAAGTTCGAGACAATCAGCAAGCCAAAAGCAGTTATTATAATTGAATAAGTGAAAGCCCTTATACGCTCCTAGTATAAGGGCTTTTTTTTGTACTTTTTGTGAATAAATAAAACCCTTATTGACTTTCGACAGAAAGAGCAATAGAATGATAAGTGCTCTAACGAAAGTACTCTAATTTGAGTACTACAAATAAACTAATTTACATCTTATTTAAGGAAGGATGCAAAAATGAAATTTAGTCAGTTTTTGAAAAATAAAGGTGCTATTGCAGCTATTTTCATGGGGATTTTATATGCGGTCTTCATGCTTGGGATCTTCCTGCCTGGTTACTCAGCAATCCCTGGCAATGTCGATCAATTAAAAGTTGCCATCGTCAATGACGATGTAGGAGAAGTCGGTGCCACCATTGCAGGCCAGCTATCTGAAAAGCTGCCTTTCAAAGATATTGAGACAAATTTGACGAATAAGGAAGCTTTAAAGGATTTAGAGAAAAATGACTTAGCATTGGTCGTTCACATTCCGGAGAATTTCTCGGAAAATGTACAAAGCGGGGAGGCATCCTCCAGTATCGACTTTACGATCAATGAAGCAGGAGCAACTACCGTTTCTTCCACAATGAGCTCGGTCGTTGGACAGATCAATGATCAATTGAGCACCCAGTTTTCCAAACAGACGGCAGAAGGTGTGTTGATGAACTTCAATGTACCGGAGGATCAAGCTGCTGAATTGAGCGATAAGATTGAAACTGCATATCAAGGAAACATCGTCACTATCAATGAAATGCCAGATGGCATGAATAACAACATGCTGCCTATGTTCCTGACAATGGCTGGTTATGTTGGTGCGATGATTGGTGCGATGCAATTAGTAGGTGCATTTAAAGAAAGTAAAGGAAAAGCGAGCAGAGCGCGTCTATTCCTATATGTCCAACTGACTGCATTAATCATTGCGGTATTAGGTGCATTGGTTGCGACCGGAATCGTCTACTTGGTGAATGATCCAGGCGGCGATGTGTACTTCGGTATGCTTGGGCAGCAAATCTTGAACTATATGGTATGCTTCAACTTCACAGCCATCTTCATCTTCTTGCTTGGTCAAGGCGGTATGCTGCTGAACTTGCCAGTATTGTTGATGCAGACACTAGCAAATGGAGCTACTATGTCACGTGAAATGATGTACGCGCCATACGAATGGATGAGTCATATTTCACCGATGTACTATTCTGTTCAAGCCTACTTTGCCAACCTATTCGGAAGCACAAGTCCAAGTCCATTCATCTGGTCAATGGTTGCAGTTGGAGGAGCCGCGATGCTGATTAACATCATCATTGTTGCTTTCCTTCATAAGCCGAAAGCTGAAGAAGCTGGAAATGTAAGAGAGGAAGCTATTAAAGCGACAGTCTAAATTTGATATAATAAAATCATCCTGCTTGAGGGAGCAAAGGGAATGTCCATTCAAATTTTCATACTCAGCAAATTGATGGAGGATAATACGTATCCTTATAAATTAAAAAAGCAGCTATCAGAGCCTATCCCATTGGATAAGCTTGGCGGATTGACAGAAAGCAAACTGTACTATCACTTTGATTCGTTAGCAAAGCAAGGATTGATCGAGGCAGTTGAAATCATCAAAGAAGAACATCGTCCCGATAAGCAAGTGTTCCAAATTACAGCCAAGGGTCGCGAAGAACTGCCGAAAAAAATCTATAAAGTCATGAAAAACACGGATAAGATAAGTGATATGATCGTTTGCCTGGCTAATATCAAATATGTCGATCGCAGCAAAGTTGTCAGTATCCTGGAAGATAAGTTAGAAAAGATTACAGATCGCTGGGAGCAAGTCAAAGCATTCGATAAACTTGTCCAAAGGGATGCAGATAAAGAACAGTTCATTGACTTTATCAGCAGCTATGTAACGACAAGAAATGAACATACCATTCATTGGCTGGAAGAGTTAATCAAGCGAGTGAAACAAGGAGATTTTTAATATTGATGTCTGATATACACAGCAAGGGCCCATGGCTTTTGCTGTGTATTTTTTTGGTTGTGAAGCTATGGTAAAAACCTGCCTTATGAAAATGCAGAAGGAACGAATTAATTATAATTCGTTCCTTCTATCTCTTTTTAAATCAAAATATTGGGAATTTGAGGTCTGTACAAAGTACTTATCTTCCTTTATCGTTTGCAGTAGTTGCGTCCGTATTACGCAGTGAGTTAACCGATATTCCTGCTGCATGTTGGCAATAACAATAAATTAATTTGCGAACGGAGGAATTTATATGTTGAACGAAAACTATCACATTGCTGTACCAACTGCTTTTTATAATGATGAGACTTTAAATGTGGAAGGAACGATAAGCCATATTAAGTATTTATATCGGCAGGGTGTTCGATCTGTATTCGTTTGCGGATCCACAGGTGAACAGCATAGCCTCAGTCTTAGTGAAAAAATAGAATTGCTGGATGCTGTTAATAAGAATCGTGAGTTGACCAGTAATATGGAGATTATCTTTGGCGTGGCTTCCATTAGACAAAAGGAAGCCGAATTGCTAGCTAAGCATGTAAGTGAGACAAATATTGCTGCCATCATGATAGGGTATCCTCCCTATATAAGACCTTCTCAGGAAGAAGCTTTCCACTATACAAAGAGTCTAGTTACTATATCAGGTAAGTATGCGATCCTCTATAACAATCCGGGGAGAACAGGTTTTGATTTACAAGTCGATACCATAAACAAATTAGCAAGAATGAAGGAAGTTATAGGTATCAAAGAAGCAGGTGATAAAAACAAAATCGAAAAATTGAGAATTGATAGTGATAAACACTTCTACATTTACGCTGGAGGAGAGCAAGATTTAGAAGCTAATGTAAAACACGGTTTTAACCGTTTGTCCTCTATAGCCGGTAATGTAGCGCCAATTGAAATTGAAAACTGGTTTGAAGCGTTGTTAAAAGGTCAGGATTTAGAAGGACAGGAAAAACAAAAGGTGGAGAATGTACTTAAAAGGGTCTACTCTGGTACACCAATAATCAATCTAAGAGAGGAACTAAACAGTCAAGGTGCAATGTTAGGAACTAGCAGAAGTCCAATTGGTAATCAATAAAGCAATTAGTCCTTAAACAAGAAGGAGATTAACATGGAAAATATTATGGATAGAGTACGTTATCGTGAAGTAACAGCACCTGTCGAGACATCTGCTGCTATTCCAGTTGATTTAACAGATGAAACCATGCAGCTTCATAAGAAAAAATACTTGCTCGGATGAACGAAGAGAATTTGGATGTTCTATTCGTTTATGGGGACCGCGAACACGGCACTAACTTTGGCTATCTTACTGGATTCGAACCCAGATTTGAAGAAGCAGTTTTGGTTTTACATAGTCACGGAGGCACCTATTTGTTATTAGGTAACGAATCTCTCCGCATGAAGCAATACAGTCGAATAGATGCTGAAGCCATCCATGTACCATATTTCTCTCTTCCCAATCAGCCGATGCAGACTGACAAAACATTTGCAGAGCTTATCGAGCCTGCCGGAATAAAAGAAGGGATGCATGTTGGAATAGCTGGGTGGAAAATGTTCACAAGTAATAATGAGGATAACACGCAGCTATTCGATACACCTTATTTTATCGTAAATGCTGTTAAGGAACTTGTTAGTCATACAGGTAGTGTTATTAATGCAACTTCATTATTTATTCATCCGGGTGATGGTGCGCGTACAATAATGAATGCAAATGAAATAGCGCATTATGAATTTGGAGCTTCGCTTGCATCGTCTCGAATTTTGCGAATGCTGGATAAAGTAGAACCAGGAATAACAGAATTGGAGCTTGCAGACGAATTAGCCGCTTATGGACAGCCAACTAACGTACAGACGATTTGCGCTGCTGGTGATCGATTTACGAACGCGGTAGTGGCTCCTAGAGCTAAGAAAGTTGAGATTGGAGATAAATTTTCAGCTACATTAGGTTATCGAGGAGGACTCACAAACCGATCTGCTTATATTGTTTCTTCTGCTGAAGAACTGCCAGCAGACGTTTCAGATTACATCGACGCAGTTGCTAAGCCTTATTATGCAGCCAGTGCTGCTTGGTATGAAAATGTGAAGATAGGTATGTCCGGTGGAGAACTGTATGAAATAATCGAGTCTGTCCTGCCCCAATCAGAATATGGATGGAAGCTCAATCCGGGCCACTTAACCGCCGGGGAAGAATGGATGTCTTCACCTATCTATCCTAATTCGAAAATCAAATTGTCTAGCGGAATGATCTTCCAAGTAGATATCATTCCTAGTATTTCAGGATACGGTGGAGCAAATGCTGAAGATGGTATAGCCCTCGCGGACGAAGAGCTAAGGGCTGAGTTAGCTGAGTACTATCCAGAATTATGGAAAAGATTTCAGACGCGGAGACATTATATGAGCCAAACATTAGGTATCCAGCTTCATCCGGAAGTGCTTCCAATGTCCACAATGAATGGGTATTTTCGTCCGTATTTGTTAAAGAAAAACTTTGCCTTTACACTGAGCCATCCGTAATCCGAAAGACTATAATTTCAGAGAGAAATATTCATGACACCGAATTCAATTGTTGTCCTGAACATGGCAAGTGATGGATGCAATGCGTTATCTATGGATACTAAATTACACATAATGATGGGAAGAGCCCTTTATGTAGTCTTAAGATATGATTACTACTTTAAGGGCTTTTTTTCCTGGAAGGATAATATTGAAGTACATATTATTACTTATATTAATTTAACTGTTTCCCGCAGCGCAGGGATTAAGAAAGTTGAATCCGTTTGTTTCCTCAGTAAAACAGAAATTGATTATATATTACCAAAGTACGCAGCTATTGGCAGCAGCTTCTAATCTAGGGACTTATCTAGGCACCGAAGTTTAGGTGCTATTGATTATATATTAAATGCAAGGGACGGAGCAAGATAGAATAATAGCTTATGCACCGTTTGAAAGAGTACAGTTATACGAACTCGTCTATGTTTGCATGTAGTAGTTTTGAAGAGTCTCTATGTCAAGTGCAATAGAATAAATCCGAACATTAACGAATTTAAATTGATTGTTAAAACATTATAGTTCGGTTTTAGCTTAGTAAATTACATATATTCTATTGACTCTCTTCGATAATAATAGTTAAATTAGTCTTAATTATTAAAATTTTTATTGAATGGAGGCGGATTTTTCTGTTGAGTACACATTACGAGCAAATCAAGAAATTGGGGGAGTCCATTTACGCCAACCCTGAATTGGGTTATAAGGAGAAACGTACAAAACAGATTGTTATTGACTATCTGAATGACTGCAATCCGGAATGTACCATTCAGGAATTCAGTACTACCGGACTGCGGACAACGCTAGGTGAAGGAAAAAAACTGCATATGGCGTTTGTGGCGGAATTGGATGCCGTCTATGCACCGACGCACTTCCGAGCGGATCCGGATACCGGTGCTGCGCATAACTGCGGGCATTACACACAAGTTGCCATAGCACTTGCTCTTTATCGGCAGCTAGTCGAAACGAAAGTATATGAACAGTTCGATTACACCATCAGTTTCATTTTCGTTCCTGCCGAAGAATATCTGGATCTTACTTTTCGTGATGAACTGATGGTGAAGGGGGTCATCACGCATTACGGCGGAAAACCGGAAGCGATGAAGCTTGGCATTTTCGATGATATCGACTTAAGCATCTGTGTCCATGCAATAGGCGGGGAATTTACGAAAAGGACAATCGAGATTGACTGTGATTTAGCAGGATTTTTATATAAACGATACACTTTTAAAGGTAAATCGACACATGCCGGATTCGATCCTTTTTCATCCGTTAATGCCTACAATATGTCCACGCTGTTCCACACGGCGATCAGTCTAGGTCGGCAGCAGCTCGACGAAAAGGAAAAGGTGCGGCTTAATCCGATTGTGATGGAGTCAGATATGTCAACGAATGTCATACCGAATCGTATAAAGGTAGGCACCGATCTGCGTACACTCTCGACACCCTATATGCAAGCTGTCGCAAAACGTTTGGATGCGGCTGCGCAGGGCAGTGCGATGGCGCTGCAGGGTGAGGTGGATATCGATACACAAATGGGATATCTGCCGTTTCAGCAGGACCGTTATTTATCCACCTTCGTAAAAGCTGCTTATGAAGAGAATGAACAAATCGAGGCGATTCTCGAAGACAACAGCATCAGTGCTGCTGGCGATATCGGGGATCTATCTTTCATGATGCCATGTATCCAAATCGGCTACAGCGGTTTTACCGGTACGATTCATGGTGATGATTTCATCGACATAGATCCGGATTATATCTATGATATCTTTCCAGGATTCCTATTCCAAGTGCTGGATAAAATGAATGGCAAGATTGACAAAACCAAGCTGTATAAAAGGTCTTATGAGCAGTATGTAAAGCTGATCCAAGACATCTTGGAAGAGAAGGAGGAACATGGGATTGAAGCGTAATTATGTTATTTTACTTATCTTTGCACTTATCGTCATTACCGCAGCAGAAATGATCGGGACACAATCCCTGTCATTTGGTACTTTCTCCATTTCTTTGCTGCCGCTTGCTTTTGCAATTTTGATAACGATGGTTCTCGGCTTGCCGATCTTTCGCAAAGGATTTCTCCAAAGAATATACAGCAAGGAGAATGTACAATTCTCCAGCAAATATCTGATTTTCATCATGCTGCCGCTGATGGCAAGGTATGGGGCAGATGTCGCTCCGCAGCTTAGGGAAATCCTAAACGTCGGCTGGGTATTCATCGCCCAAGAACTCGGCAATCTCGGAACGGTGTTATTAGGTTTGCCTGTGGCGCTGCTTATAGGGTTGCGCCGTGAAGCAATCGGGGCGACGCTCGGTCTTGGACGTGAAGGAGAGCTTGCTTACATATCGGAAAAATACACACTTGAATCAAAAGAAGGACAGGGAGTGCTGTCCCTTTATATTATCGGAACACTTTTTGGAACTATTTTCTTCAGTCTGATTGCACCAATTATGCTTGATATCGGCTTCCGCGTCGAAGCATTGGCGATGGCATCCGGAGTAGGTTCTGCTAGTATGATGACGGCTTCATCTGCGACATTGATCGAGCGTGTTCCAGGAATGGAAAGCACCATCCTTGGTTATGCCGCTGCAAGTCAATTACTGACGAGTTTCCTTGGGACATTCACGATGGTATTCCTAGCCGTACCGCTGCAGCGCTTCCTTTACAATAAGCTGACAAGAAAGAAAAAACAGCAGGAGGTACCAGACGATGTCCATGCAGCTGAATAAATACGTAAAATATGGCCTTATCATTTTGCTTAGTACCGCTTTGATCCTTTTCACCCAGCAAATCAAGCTGCTGAAGAATCCTGACTCTACACCAGTTGAATGGATGACAATCATGGGGCTTCTGACATTATGGTTATTTTCGATGATTGGTGTACTACTGTCTGATTTGATGAAAAAAGCACCAGTAAAGTTTCTGCAGGAATTCCCGATGCTCGGCTGGGTCGCAGTCACTTCCCTTATTCTCTGTATATGTTTTGATTTCTTTGTGGAGGCAATCGGCTATGTTGACTTTCTCTCCATTACGACTCCTATTCTCACTTTTGCTGGAATCTCAGTGGTGGATCGTTTAGTCGATTTGCGCAAGACCTCTTGGAAGGTCGGTATTGTAGCTGTATTCGTCTTTACGGGGACATATGTCGGAAGTGCGCTGTTATCAGAATTAGGATTGTTTTTGGCAGGCAAATGAGCTGGAGGGCATCCTCCAGCTTTTTTACATTGACGGCTTTGGCCCCATGGTTAAGAAAAAGGGAGATTGGGTTATCTGCCAGGGTTGCCGCTGGCTTTCGACAAGTCAGTCTTTGTTCAAGTTTTACAAGCTTGATGACTACGAGTGATCCAGAATCGATACGGGCTTCCGGGTTAAAAAGAAAAGGTTTATTTGAGATTGATATGGAAGTATGCACTACTTAATGTATTTGCTATTATAAACTTAACTCCATATCAATTTTGGACACAATGCAATACTAAAAGGGATGTTGATCATACCGGGTCTGATGTGGTTTATAATGCAAGGAATATATCATAGCTTATTGCGAGAAGGATATAATAGATGATAGACAAAGCTGAAAGTGAGTTGATTATGATGGATACCCAAGTAACTGCAAAAATGAAAATATATGATTCGACGAGTGAGGTATTTGATGCTATTGTTGACCCTGAAAGAATCGGGAACTTTTGGTTCTCCTCGAGTTCTGAGAGATGGAAGCAGGGAACATCCATTATATTGAAGTATGATGAATACAATGCAGAAGCTGCAATTCATGTATCGGAAGTTGTGGAAAATGAAAAAATTGTATTTTCATGGGGAGAAGAATCGCAGGAGAAAACGACCGTCACCATTACACTGAAGGAAGAAGATGAGAAAAGTACGATCATCGAAGTGAAAGAATCAGGATTCAAGGAAGAGGATCCTGATCTAGTAAGCAAGATGCTGGGACAAAAAGAAGGCTGGGTATACACATTAACATGTTTGAAGGCCTATTTAGAAAATGGCATCAGCAGCCTGAGGGCCTCCTTGATTCATTAAACATAAAACGTAAGGCTGTCGGGAAGGATCACGACAGCCTTTTATTTGTTTATATACGATTCTACTTAAGCTATTGTTTTTTCTATTAACGAATTTCAGCCGCTAAGTGAACCGCCCAGACGGACATGACTGCGGTTCGTCGAATAAGATTGCCACTTGCTTTCGTTTCCCCGATTCCATCGTCGTATCCAATTGCTCTGTTTGACGGCCTGGCATGATTTGGGATTATCTTTAATAATCAATCGTATTGGTCTACTGCTAGTTTCAGAATTACAGGAATTCTATCCGATGATAGCTCTCCTATATTGTTTCACCAGCGGGAATCTTAACTTTTCGAAATTGAAATCCTTTGCTGTTTCCGTGTCCGTTACTTTGATAGACGTGACGCATAGTTTAAGATCCACCAGTTTCCTTCGATCACTCTCTTTCCAATTATTGTTTTAGTTGATAGAATATTCTATATAAAATGACAAGAATTCTGCTCGAAGGGGTTATTTCATGTTCCGATATAGAAATGATGTCAGGAAAATTCTCATTCCATATTTGCAGAATCTTACGCCGCAACAATGGGATGCAAATGCTTACCATAATACGATTTCCTGGGTAATAGAGCATATGGCACAGACAGAGGATTATTGGATATTTCAGATCGGTCTGGGGGAAGGAAGCAGAATATCGGGAGATGATCAGCATCCTTTGGAACAGTACCTTTTAATTAGGGAACAAACCGATCAAGTATTATATTCCTTGCATCCAAAGGATTGGGACAGGTTGATTGATGTGCCTGATTTTTCAGATGGTTGGCAGCCTCCGTCCGACCCTACCATGAGCTGGCTGTTCCATCATGTTTATTCACATGAAGCGTACCATGCTGGTCAGATTGGGGTAATTGCCAGTTTGAATGGATTTGATGGACCTTTATTTTAGTATTAGAAAAAAACGTGGTGGTGATATACATGTTCAATACCGAATTGTTCGTGCAAAAGCTGGCTGCATCCGTTGTTTTCTATCGGTGTCTGTTAGGGAAGGGATGCGCTGAGCATAACGAGAAAAGGGCTCTTTTTAAGGCCGATGGGGGAGGTTCCTTATTGTTGACAGACGAAACCGTACTGAATGATGATCACTATTTTGCTGCAATGGCTGAATCCAAGAAGGGCAAAGGTGTGGAACTGATTCTTCCAGTCGTTGACGTAGAGATGGTATATAACAAATTTAACAGCCTTTACCCTAATCATATAGAATCGGAAATCAGGGCCCGACCATGGGGAAAACTTGATTTTCGCGTGGTCGATCCCGATGGCTATTATGTGCGGGTGACGTCATGAGATTTGAGAATTGAACTATTCATACACATTGAGAAGGACGTACAAGGAGTACGCTCCTTTTTGTTTAAAAAGGGTTTAATGGAACAGAGTAGAAAATATATAAGAGAGGGAAGGGATATGATGAAAAGCCTGGATATAATCGCAAATGAGTTCGTTGTTTTCTCCGTGAGAGAATGTGAAGGCTCCAGTCTCCTTTATGCAGAATTAGCTAACGGAGTATCCAGTGATATCGAATTGCTAGAGCTCTGTCAAAACGCACGCCCTGGTCAACCAATACCCAATTTGTTCTTCGGATCCGTGCATTATCTTCTGTTGAAAGGAAGACGTCATCCTTTGGAAAAATTCTATCCTAGTATTGTGAGTCATCCCAAAAATCCACAGGGTGCCTTTCCAGTATTCAAAAAGTTTTGTCTTTCTTATAAAGATGAGATTGTGCATTTGTTAAAAGAGAAGCTTGTCCAGACCAATGAAGTGAGACGCTGTGGCTACTTATATCCAATATTCTCGAAAATCTACGAGAGAACAAATAACCCGTTGGCATTGATGGAAATTGGTACAAGTGCAGGTTTTCAACTATTATGGGACAAATACGTTTACTCATACGGTTCTGACGATTGGTACGGTAACAGCGGTTCACATTTAAAAATCACCATGGATATAAAAGGAGATAATTTTCCGGAAGTAGCAAAACAATCACCAAAAGTAGGCATGCGAATAGGCTTCGACTTGAATATTGTAGATTTGCGCAACAAGGAGGACAAGTTATGGCTAAGATCACTTATCTGGCCCGAACATAAAGAGAGAGTTGCAATGTTCAATCAAGCAGTTGACTATGTGCTGCATAACGAACTGTCCTTGATAGAGGGGAATGGGTTGGACTTGATCAATCGTTATGTTGATGATATTCCGTTATCTAATACACTTTGCGTTTACCATACTCATGTTGCGAACCAATTATCTATAGATGATAAAAAGTTGTTATTAAGAAAGATTGAAACCATCGGGGCAACTAGAAACGTCTATCATATTTATAATAATATTCAAGATGCTAAGCTTCATCTGGATTACTATGAAAATGGGAAAGGGCACTTTTCCACCGTAGCTGAAACAGACAGTCATGGCTGGTATTTCTCATGGCTGATCTAAACTGGAAGAGCACACTGGATGATAATGTGCTCTTCTATTTTGCTGATTTACGAAAATAAGCCAAAAAGCAAATCATTCCGCTCATCACTATTAAAACTGCAAGCGACAGTGTCAGGAAAGCTATATCGGGAGCAAATATCGAGATGCTTCTCCATGGTGACTGTGTCATATAGATCAAGATTGGTATGATAATGACTCCTAGTACCAAGGAAAGTGTGCCTATTATAAGCAATCCCTTCTTCCTGTTGAGGTTTTTTCTTTTTATTATCAAAAAAATCGTCCATAGAAAAAGTGCCGTTAACAACAAGCACAAAATAAGTTGAAAGGTTGGATGGTAGCTAGGGATGTTTCCAGGTTTATGGTCGTGCATAATATCAATGATACCTTGCTTAAGCAGTGGCAGGGAAGTTTCTTCGAAGATGTGATTTTTATTCGTTAATATGATAGCTCCCCAATCTTCCTCTGGAATATAGAATAATTCAGCATGAGCATCTGGTGTGGATCCGGAGTGCCAGATAATATCCTGTCCGGAATCCAGCTTGGTATGCCGAAGTCCAAAACCGTAATAGACATCAGATTTTCTTTCGTAGAGTTTTTCGGTGTATCTATTTAAAATGGAGGCGCCTACATCTTCGTTGTGCCTGCCCAAGAGCAGTAAGATGAATTGTGTCATATCCTTTGTGCTTGAAGTGATCGTGCTGTATGGTGCGCCGCTATTGTCGTATGCCACCTTGCTTTTAACCGGAAAACCGAACCAGGATTGGTAGCCTGAGCGATAACCAGTACGATTGGCTGCATCCTCATCGGCTGCAGTATGTGTCATTCCAAGAGGTGTAAAAATATGTTGCTGCATATAGTCAGCAAAACTTTGCTTTGTTACCTCTTCGATGATAGCCCCAAGAATCAAATAATTTGCAGCACTATACTGATGAACGGAACCTGGTTCTTTGGTAAGTGATATGCCGGACAGTCTCTGGGCAATTTTCTTTAATTCAATTTGTTCGGCAATTCCTATATCGGAAATTTTTAATCCGTCATAGCTGCTGATGCCGCTTGTATGCGTCAGCAAATGACGTATCGTGATACGATTTTCTGCGCCATGTAAGTGCAGGGAAGGCAGAAAATCACTTATATGATCATCAAGTGAAAGCCGTCTCTCATCGATTAGCTCAGCGATTGCCAGACCGGTGAAGGATTTACTGATGGAACCTATAGCAAAAGGAGTTTGGGAGGTGACGGGCTGTTCATCTTCCCCTGTAACACCCCAGTTATATGTATACACTGTCTCGCCTTTGCTAACGATGGAAATGGATGCACCGGGTATTTTTTCTTGTTCCAGATACCTCTCCAAGTAGTCTGTCAATTTGATATCTTTGTTTGTTTCTGCTTGGACAGAGTATGGAAAGAGCATGAAGCAGATAATGAGTAGGAAGCCAGGGAAAATATGCTTCATCGTTTAGGACCTGTTCATTCTTCTAAAACCGTAAAAGCTTATGAAAGATGTGATGATTGCTGCAGCAAGCAAACTAATCATGACAAGTGTGGTATTCCACCATAAATTATCTGAGATGTTGTAAAGAATATTGTAGTTGAAGTCAGCATTGTCATATGCCGGACTGAATGATGGTGTGAGGAACATGGATAATATGAGCTGGGATAATAAATATGTCGTGATAAAAGATGAAAATCCCAGAAGATAATGCTTCCTTGATAAGGATCTTTTATGTTGGGAAGCAGTTCGTGTCTGATTTATTTCTAAGTAATCCTTAACGAATTCTGCTGGTGTTTCCAAGTCTTCAAGTGGATCGATGCCATGCAGTCTGGATTCCTCCATATGTTCCAGGAGCTGTTGTTCGATGAGATGAATTTGTTCCTTCGCAGCCTTTCTGCTGATTAACTCCTGAGAGACATTCTTCAAATACTCCTTTTCTTTCCATGTAAGTTCTACATCCATTACAATTCCTCCTCATTATTCGTGAGTAAAGCCTTGATATTGGTCTGCAGTTCTATCCAATCACCGATGATTTTCTCTAAATGCTTTTCACCGTGCTGATTGATGGTGTAGTAGATACGTGCTTTACCGTTATCGGTAATTTCGCTGCTGACATCTACCCATTGCTGCTCCTTTAATTTGGTTAGGATAGGGTAAATGCTGCTGACTCCTTTCAGTTTTAAGTTATACTTCTCCAGTTCTTTCATAATTTCATACCCATAGCTTTTTTGCTTCTTCAGAATCGATAATACACACATTTCCAAGTGACCTTTGAGTAAGCTGGTTTTGTTCATAGCATAAGGATAAAACAATTATATATTTCAATCAAGTATATAGTTGTTTTGATTATAAAATGGGGGTGTGTAATCTGATTCAAAAGTTCTTGATTAATGACAAGATTCAGTTTAAATTTAGTTCATCAAAAAATGAAAATGGAGAAAAATATGAAACTGATACGCTTTCAAGAAGAGCATACGAATGTAGTCAATACGTATTCATTATCAGAAGAACAACTGCGATTTACCGGCCACCCAGCCAAGAGCATCCCGCTATGCAGGGAGGAACCGAACCGCCATGCCATTTTGGGGATGGACGAAAACCGTCTTGTGACTTATTTCTTATTACATGAACAGGAGGGTGTGCAGCCTTTTTCGGATAATCCCAATGCCATACTTTTACGCACGCTCTCCACGGATTATCATCACCTGGGGAAAGGATACGGTAAAGCTGCGCTGCTGCAGCTTCCGGAATTTGTCCAGATTCAATTCCCTCATATAGACGAGATTGTACTTGCAGTGAATGAAGCCAATGAATTTGCCCGTAAGCTGTATGGAAAATATGGTTACCAGGACACCGGCCGACGAGTAATGGGTTCAAAAGGGATCCTGATCGTGATGAGCTATCCGTTAGCGGTTAAGGTATAAGCTTAGGTGAAACACTAGGATGATAATGATGCCTTTACTAAAGTGATGACGTGTAAACCAATCTCTGTCACTTTTTAAGTTTTAGGAAATGTCAAAGCGATCTGTTTGACAAAACCGGAACTGGTAACTAT
The DNA here is from genome assembly GCF_047228925.1 of Terribacillus jepli. Taxonomy (NCBI): domain Bacteria; kingdom Bacillati; phylum Bacillota; class Bacilli; order Caryophanales; family Bacillaceae; genus Terribacillus; species Terribacillus jepli. The sequence goes on from NZ_JBFEGH010000005.1 coordinate 107,259, forward strand.
ATTAATTACAAGTATCTGCGTTAATTACATCTATATGGAGGTTATACATATGAAAATTCTAGTAACTGGCGCCACCGGTAAGCTTGGCAGCAAAGTTGTAAAGAAACTGCTGGAAACAGTTCCGGCAGAGGACATTGCGGTAAGTGTCCGCAACCCGGAAAAAGCAGTGTCTCTTCGTACTCAAGGAGTGGAAATCCGTCGTGGGGATTTTGATGAACCTGCTTTACTGGATGAAGCATTTGCCGGAATAGATCGTCTTTTGCTCATATCTGCAGATGGAGACAACGAAACACGGATTCGCCAGCATACACAAGCAGTGGAAGCAGCTGTAAAGGCGAATGTGAAATTCATTGCTTATACTAGCCTGGTGAATGCACAGGAGAGCGATTTGTTCTTGGCCCCGACGCATAAGGCAACAGAGCAAGCCATCATGGATACAGGTATTCCTTACACTTTCCTGCGCAACAATTGGTATTTTGAGAACGAAGCAGCAAGTATTCAAGGCGTGCTTGCAGGTGCACCGTGGGTGACTTCTGCGGGAGACGGGAAAGTTGGCTGGGCTCTGCAGCAGGACTATGCGGAAGCGGCGGCAGCCGTGCTATCAGGAGAAGGTCATGAAAACAAAATCTATGAGCTGTCCGGACCACTCCTTAGCCAAGAAGAAATAGCCGCCGAAGTAGGAAAAGTCCTTGGCAAAGATGTTCAAGTACAGCAAGTCGATGACCAAGCTTATACAGGAGTCATGAAAGAAGCTGGTGTACCTGATTTCCTTCTGCCGATGCTCGTCGATATCCAAAAAGGAATCCGGGAAGGGGCCCTTGAAGTAGCAAGCGATGATTTTGAAAAATTGCTTGGCAGACCAGTGACACCGCTTCGTAAAGGAATCATTCAATTGAAAAATGCTCATTGATAATTAGAGTCAGCCTATAAGGGCTGGCTTTTTTAGATTTCAAGCATGTTTTTTGGTTTGAAGGGAGATGTTAAGAGAAACGAAGGTTGTGGAAGGTGAGTTGAAATTGGATTGGAACGTTATTTGGAAAGCTGTCCTTATTATTATCGTTGGTATATTACTGATCAGGTTTTCGGGGAGAAGGTCCATTTCTCAGATGACCATTTCCCAAACCGTCATCATGATATCGATTGGTACATTGCTGATCCAGCCAGTGAGCGGGAAAAACCTTTGGGGGACATTTGGCATTGCTGCAATTTTAATTTTTACATTGCATGTCATTGAATATATCCAATTAAAATGGGATAAGGCAGAATCCTTTTTTACTGGCAGAGCAAAAGTCATCATTGAGAATGGACAATTAGACGTACAAACACTTCAAAAATTGAAATTATCCGTGGATAAGCTGGAAATGCGTCTCCGGCAGCAAGGGATTTCCACCATTCAAGATGTTATGTGGGCCACTGTTGAGCCTAGCGGTCAGCTGGGCTATCTTTTGAAAGACAATAGACAACCAGCAACCAAGGGGGAAGTAGCCGAACTAAAAGAGATGATCGAAGGAATCTTAAAAGGAAATCAAAGTAACCCAAGCCCTCCGCCGGCACAAACGGCAGCATCCAATCTGTTTTCAGAAATCAAGGGTAAACATCAGCCTGAACCTCCTCAACAGCTGGACTGATGTTTTGAAAGGGGCATTTTCTTGCATATCCCTTTTGTATTCACTGCACACACTACATTTATTAAATAAGCGAACGCAATGGAAGGCATGCCGGAGTCTGTTATTGACCATTCAGCAATCGTAATCGGGCATAACGCCTCTTGCCCTCCAAGTGTTGTCCAAATTCCAAAATAGCAAGTGCAATTAGAGCAGAAGTATATCCATTGTCGTCAACACTTTTCCATTCTTTTTACCTGATGAAAGACATTCTTAAACATCTACATAAACTCGGTAAAACTGGTAATTCTAACAGTGTGCAAGGGAAAGGCGGCACGAGTATGAACTTGTTTAGGAGGATGACGATGGGAATTTTGAGCGGAAACCCGCAGGATGAGCCGTTGCATTATGGCGAAGTATACGGTTTGTGGACGTTTGTTCTGACGGGTAATAAAATGATCGCCAATCATCAGATGCTATTGAATCATGTTGGCGATGATGATTTGAAGAAATTGATCGGGGAAGCAATCGATGGAGGGCAGGCAGAGGTCAAGCAGGTTTCAGAAATACTGAAGGCAAATGGGGTTGCCCTGCCTCCGGCAGCACCGGAACCGCCGAAAGTGGAACTTGAATCGATCCCGGTCGGCGCACGCTTCATTGACCCGGATGTGGCAGCCACTGCATCGGCCGCTATTGCTGCCGGACTTGTCAGCTGCAGTACGATGATGGGGCAGTCGATCAGGGAAGATGTGGGAATGATGTTCGGACAGTTCCATACAAATAAAGCAATGCTTGGTGCAAAATTCTTGAAGCTGTTGAAGGAAAAAGGCTGGTTGATCCCGCCGCCACTGCATCAGGATAAAAAGGACTAAAGTGAAAGCAGCCTGAATCGGCTGCTTTTTTTGCTGCCATTCCCAATAGTATCATAAAAGATACTATGCCACTTTAAAGTGCGTACTTGCTGCTTTAGATAAAAAAATTAATAATAGATGTTAGGGGATTTAGGGGGAATACGAATCCTGAATGGGGAATAACGGAGGTTTTACAGAATGAACGTATTAATAGTCAAAGCAAATAACCGCCCGGCTTCCGAGGCGATTTCTAGTAAAATGTATGAAACTTTCATGCAGGAAATTGAAGGTGCAGAAAATCTTTCTGTCACTACTTATGATGTATTCGCAGAGGATACACCATATTTCGGCCAAGAGTTGTTCGATGCTTTTGGTAAAGTGCAAAACGGTGCGGAATTGAACGATACAGAGCAGCGTCTATTGGCAGCTAAACAAAAAGCGATGGATCTTCTGACAGCGGCTGATGTTGTTGTATTTGCGTTCCCGCTTTGGAACTTGACGATTCCTGCTAAATTGCAGACATTCATCGATTACGTTTATGCTGCTGGCTTTGCATTCAAATATGATGCAGAAGGCAACATGATCCAATTGATGACAGACAAAAAAGCAATCTTCCTGAACGCACGCGGCGGTGTATACTCTACACCTGAAGCTTCCACAATGGATATGTCTGTTAACTACATGCGCAATGTTTTCGGTGGTATCTTCGGAATGGAAATCATCGACGAAGTGATCATCGAAGGACATAACGCTTCTCCTAACGAAGCAGCTTCTATCGTTGAAGCTGGTCTTGCACAAGTGAAAGAAGCAGCGGCACGTTTGAAAAACCAAGCATAAATAAAAAAGATGAACTGGCGACAGTTCATCTTTTTTATTTATTTAGCTTCTGCTTGATCGTGTTTCTTTGATTGTTTATGAATCGTGTGCTTGGCTCCCCATTCATGCATTGCATGCAGAATCGGTTCGAGGCTTCTGCCATAGTCTGTAATGGAATATTCGACTTTTGGAGGAACTTGTGCGTACACCTTGCGCTCGATGATATCTTCTTCTTCCAATTCACGCAGCTGGTTTGTCAGCATCTTCTGCGTGATACCGGGTAAACTGCGTTTCAGTTCGTTAAAGCGCTGCGTACCATTTTTAAGCAAATGCAGCAGGATGACTGGTTTCCATTTTCCAACGAGGATTCCGAGCGCATCCGTCACCTTACACATTTCTGGCTCAATTTCTTCAGGTATATCCTTCATTTTCATATCCCCCAATCCACAGTATCTTTTTCTATACTATACCACTTTCAAGTGCGTACTTTCCAACAAGTGAGCTTTGGAGGATAATGGTTTTACGATAAAGAATAGGGAGACAGTATTATGGAAAAATATCGCATTGATCCAAGTAAAGGTATGGAATTCGGAATATACACATTAGGGGATCATTTGGCAGATCCACGAACAGGAGAACGCATCTCTGCCAAGGAAAGAATTCAGCAGATCGTTCGTCTGGCACAGCTGGCAGATCAAGCGGGAATCGATTTCTTCAGTGTTGGTGAGAGCCATCAGCCTTACTTTGCATCCCAGGCCCATGCTGTCATATTGGCAGCAATTGCGCAGGCAACAGAAAATATCAAAATCGGGAGTTCCTCAACTATCATCAGTACGTCGGACCCAGTTCGTGTATATGAAAATTTTGCAACGATCGACCTTCTATCGGATGGACGGACGGAACTGATTGCCGGCCGTGCATCCCGAGTCGGGCTGTTTGAACTGCTAGGCTATGACCTGCATGATTATGAGGCTCTCTTCGAGGAAAAGTTCGATCTGCTTCTTCAAATAAACGAGCAAGAAATCATAAATTGGAGTGGTGAATTCCGCAGACCTCTGCGAAACGCAGAGGTACTGCCGCGACCAGTCAACGGCTCTCTGCCGATTTGGCGTGCTGTTGGAGGAACGCCAGTCAGTGCCATAAAAGCAGGCTATGCCGGAGTCCCGATGACAGTGGCAATGCTAGGCGGACCAGCTAGCGTATTCAAACAAACAATAGATGCTTACCGGGAAGCATTGACAGCACGTGGATTCGATCCAGCCCAGCTGCCAGTGGCAACGACAGGATTCTTCTATGCTGCTGAAACGACACAAGAAGCACTGCGCGATTATTATCCGCACATCAATGAAGGCATGAAAAAGACAAATGGCCAAGGATTCCCAAAACAGCTATTCGCTCAAGGAGCAGATCATCGCAGCATCATCAATGTCGGCAGCCCGCAGCAGATCATTGAGAAAATTCTTTACCAGCATGAGCAATTCGGGCATCAGCGTTACTTGGCACAGCTTGATTTCGGCGGTGTACCTTTCGAGAAAATGGAGCGGAATATCGAGTATATCGGTACAGAGATTTTGCCGGCTATCAAGAAATATACGAAGCAGGGAGGCGCTGAGCAATGAAAGTGGTAGGTATATCCGGCTCAATTGTCGGGTCAAAGACAAAAAATGCATTGTCTTTACTGTGGGAAGAAATGATCGAAGCCTATCCAGATGCGGAACATATTTTATTGGATTTGGCTGATTATGAGATTCAGTTCAGCGATGGGAGAAACTACTTGGATTACCCAGGTGATACAGGATATGTGACCGAGCAGATCATGCAAGCGGACATCCTATTTATCGGTACGCCGATTTTCCAAGCCTCGATCCCGGGAACGCTGAAGAATATATTTGATCTCCTGCCGACACAAGCGTTACGTGATAAAGTTGCAGGTATCGTGGTAACTGCCGGTTCGGCCAGACATTTCCTTGTGGCAGAGCAGCAGCTCAAGCCAATCCTTTCGTATATGAAGGCGCATCTAGTATCTTCCTACGTATTCATAGAAGAAAAGGATTTCCTGAACGGGAAAATCATTAATGATGATGTACATTTCCGGCTTCAGCGACTGGTTGAAGATGCTTTTGATTTGGCGGATGCCCAAGCAGCCGTGCGAGCGAAAAAAGAAGCGGAATATGATTTCTAAAGTGAGAAGGCTCCCTTATTGGGAGTCTTCTGTATATTGATTTATAATCGTTAGTCTCTGTACACGAAAAATGCCTGTTTGTGGGATAGTCTAATGATTAACGGGGTGTAGGGCTGCGAGCGAAAACAATTTAACAGTAGATATTTGGAGATAACGCATGTAAAGAATGGAAGCACCGCCGGGATCACCTTTCTTAAAAGCACGTAAGATGGAGATACATTTCTTCTTTAGGAACATTCAGCATCTTCCTTCCGTTCGTTTTATACTTGTCCTATTTATATGTAAGGGCTTTGATTATGGCTTTATAGAGGGATAAATTGTAGTTCTATAAGAGAAAGTGTCGAATAAAAGGGGATATTCTACTTTTCAGAATATGGTAGACAAAACAAATTATATTGCATATAATCCAATTGACCACTGGTCAAAAAGGGAGATTGAAATGGCGGAATTAACAAAAGATAAAATTATACAGCAGGCCAGGAAGCTATTCATCGAACAAGGATATGAAAAAGTATCGATGCGGGAAATTGCCAAGCATTTAGGCTGCAGCCATGGTGCATTATATTATCACTTCAAGAATAAAACTGCGTTGTTCTCTGAAGTGCTTGACTATTATTTTCAAGAACTGAATAGTGTTATTGATCGAATCATGCAGCAAGAAGAGGGCGATAAGGTGCAGGATTTATTCTTGGAATACATCCGATTCGGGCTCGACTATCCGCATCAGTATGAGCTGATGTTTATGCTGAAAAGTAATGAAATGGATAGTTTGATGCAGCGACCTGCGACAGAAAGCTTTGAACGATTTGAAGCAGCCGTAAAAGAAGCAGGCGGCATTAATCCGCAGAATGGAGAAATTTATTCGATATTTCTTGCACTTCATGGATTTGTATCTCTTCATTTGCATCGCGCAGCAAATTTTGAAGCAGCAGCGAAAGCAGCTGGAAGGTATGTCGATTTTTTAAGAAAGACCATTTGAATGGTCTTTTATTATAGTTGCATTTGACCACTGGTAAAAAGAGGAGGACAAACAATATGATGATGAAAAGGGTCCGAATGGGTGCTGTAATAGTGCTGGCTGTCGGGATTGCGGGTTATTCGATTGTTCAATATGGAATCATAGGTTTGGATAAGGCAGGGTTCATTTTGCAGAAATTAAGCCTTGGTGAGGTTCTATCGAGTATGTGGAAGTGGATGCTTGGTGTTCATATTGTCACCAGTATTTTCGCGCTCGTACTTGGACCTTTTCTGCTTATGAATCGAAACAAGCAGAAGGATAAGCTTCACAAGCGAATGGGTTATCTCTACACAGCGGGAGTAACCGGAGGGGGACTATCTGGCCTGTATCTGGCTTACTATGCCACCGGGGGAGTAATCGCGCAATTTGGCTTTGGAATGCTTGCCATCCTGTGGCTGATTACTGTATTTCTTGCAGTCAGAGCGGCCGTCCAACGAAAAATAGCCCAGCATCGACGCTGGACCATGATCAATTACAGTCTGACATTCGCAGCTGTGACCTTACGCATATGGCTGGGGATATTCATGCTACTTTTCGGGCCTTCCCTCTATGAAGTTTATTATCCGTATATCGCCTGGATATGCTGGGTACCGAATTTACTGCTCATCGCTTTTTATCTTAAACGAAAAACCAACTTTGTGTATTAATCCTTTGATCTCGATGTTTTACCAAGAATAACACGTTCCCATCATAAGTATTGAATATTGCGTCAACCAAAAAAGAAGCGTTTAACATAGCAAGCAAGGGGAAATTCATTTAAGAAGATAAATTCTAAAGGAGGCACTATTCGTGCAGGAGAAGTTTGATGTAGAGTTTACGTTTATTGGCGGGGAGAAATACACATTCACAGACTATCAGTCAGGATCCTATGTCCATGTGGTAAATGAAATAAAAGCAAGCGAGAACGGCTGGTTCGGGGCAGCAGGAGAAGTGGTGAATCTGGCGAATGTGACATCTGCGAAAGTGATTGAAAAATAAAGCGAAAAAGGAGCACCTATCAGTGGATAGGTGTTTTTTATGATCAATATTACGGGGGTTCCAACCTGGATATTGGATAGTCTATATTTCTTGAAAAAAGAAGTATGTGATTTTTATACAAACCAGAAATTCCCTAGCTATAATATTGTTCATATAATATAATCTTATAAATCAGATAATTCTAATAAAAGGAGAGGGAAAGATGGCTGAACAGATAAAAGAAGTTGATAAAGAAGAATTAGCAGGACGACTGCTTGCAGTGTATGAAACGAGGGAACCGATAGATTTTATCAGCCGCCAATATGCGCTCACGGCGGAACAAGCCTATGAAGTGCAAGAGGCATTTGCTTCGGCGAGGGAAGGGCGTGCAGGAAAAGAGAGAAAAGGTCATAAAATCAGTATGACAAGTCCAGCCACGCAGGCATTATTCGGAGCGACGGAGCCAGCTTATGGCACCTTGTTCGAAGATACGATACATACAGGTGATACAGAACTAGAGCTTGCTTCCATGATGTCGCCTTTACTCGAACCGGAGATCATTTTTGTTCTGAAAGAGGATTTGAGTATCGGAGCAGAAGAGGAGGAAATCTTGGAGAAAAGTGTTTTGTCTGCAGGCATAGAGGTTCCTGACTCCCGCTTCGCCGATTGGTTCCCGAAATTCCAGCTGATGGATTTGATTTGTGATAATGGTGTAACAGGAAAAGTGGTTGTTTCCGATAAAGGAAGAGACGATTTGACACTAGCTGAAGTGGAGCAAATCAAACTTACGCTGATGCATGACGGCAAGGAAGTTGGTACAGGATTTGCTACGGAAGTAATGGGAAATCCGGTCACCTCGGTTGCATGGCTGACACAGAAGCTAGCCGACAAGGACAAATCCCTGAAAAAGGGTATGGCAATCAGCTCCGGGACATTCCTTTCACCCATTCCATTAGGAAAAGGGAGCTATGAAGCCGATTTCGGTCAGTTGGGGAAAGTGAAGCTTCAAGTCAATTAATTTGTAAGAAATGTTGACAAACTATTCGGCTGCGCTTATAGTTAGGATTAATTCGAAATTGATCGAAATATTTTAACAAAAGCGACGAACGGGAGTAGTAGAAAGACTGGCATGGCCATAGAGAGCTGCGGGTTGGTGAAACGCAGACTGTGCCCTTTTTCGAACTCACCCTGGAGCAGCAGAACTGACAGATGTATTCTTTAGGTTTTGACGAGTGACCTTCGTTACAAGGTATAAAGTGGGTTTATTGAAAACCAATCAGAGTGGTACCGCGGAAAGCAAAGAAGCTTTCCGTCTCTTTTCCAACCAGGATGGAAAGAGACGGAAGGCTTTTTTCTTTTGGGAAATGCTAGAGAACAAACAGGAGGTAACAATCATGAAGAAAGATCAACATGGATTAAAACGCACCATGACAGCGCGCCATATCATGATGATGGCATTGGGCGGTGCAATCGGCGCCGGTTTATTCAAAGGATCGAGCTCGGCTGTCGATTTGGCTGGGCCTGCCGTCATTTTTGCATACCTGATTGGAGGCATCATCCTTTTATTCGTCATGCAAGGTCTTGCGGAAATGGCAGTCCAGAATAAGGAAGCAAGGACATTCCGTGATTTGGTCCAGGCAAGCATCGGAAAGTTTCCGGCATTCTTCCTTGATTGGATTTATTGGAAGATGTGGGTGTTGAATATTGCTGCAGAAGCTGTCGTGGCGGCTATCTTCCTGCAATATTGGCTGCCTGATTATCCGGTATGGCTGCTGACGCTGATTGTTGCAGTACTTGTTACAGCAGTCAATCTATTCTCGGTAAAAGCGTTCGCTGAGACGGAATACTGGCTGGCGTTGATCAAGATAAGTGTCATCATTCTATTCATTCTGGCTGGTATCGTCTTGCTGTTATTCTCATTCGGTGATCACACAGCTCCTGGATTCGATAATTTGACAGCACATGGCGGCTTTTTCCCGAATGGCGCTGGGGGATTGGTCACAGCTATGCTAGTTGTCATTTATTCCTACGGAGGAACAGAAATCATCGGAGTGACCTTGGCTGAGACAAAAAATCCGGAAAAAGTCGTGCCAAAAGCAGTGCGCAGCACACTGACAAGAATCATCGCTTTCTATCTGTTTCCGTTTTTCATCATTGTAAGTCTCATTCCGTGGAATGAAGTGAATAGTTCGGCAGTAAGTCCTTTCGTGCTGGTCTTCCAGCTTATCGGAATCCCGGGTGCCGATCATGTCATGAATGCTGTCATTTTACTGGCAATCATCTCATCCATGAATTCAGGACTTTATGGCTCATCACGAGTTCTTTATACACAGGCAATGGATGGGAGAATATCGAAACGGTTCGCTTGGCTGTCAAAACGGCAGGTGCCGGTCGTGGCTATTCTTGTCTGTACATCATTTTTATATATAGGAGTGCTGATTTCGCTATTCGTAGGAAGTAAGACATTCGATTATTTGATGGGATCGCTTGGCTACACGGTTCTGTTCATCTGGCTGATCATTGCTTTTGCCCACCTAAAGTCGCGGAAAGTACAGCCTGATAAAACAACATATCACGTCAAAGCATTTCCGATAACGACATGGCTGGCAATTATAGCATTACTGCTTATCTTGATAGGAGTGATATGGACTACTTCACTAGTCATTACTTCTGTAACACTAGTTATCTACCTGGTGATCGTCGGAGCATACTTTATAAAGAAGCACAAAAATAGGCTATAATCCTTCCTTGTAAAGTTAAGTTTTAGAAAAATATGATTATTGCACCCTTCTACCCGTTCGGATACTATATACTAGTATACTTATTTTGAGTCAAGGCTTTACGACACATGTTGCATGCTCGAAATGAAGGAAGAGGGGAGCATACATATGGCTGAAGAAAAGTTAGCCAGAGGATTGAAAAACAGGCACGTCCAATTGATCGCGATTGGCGGGGCTATTGGTACGGGATTATTCCTCGGTGCCGGCAAATCAATCCATCTAACTGGACCATCCATTCTATTTGCGTATTTAATCACTGGTATTTTCTGTTTTCTTATTATGCGAGCGTTAGGAGAAATCTTGCTGAGCAACCTCGGTTACGGATCTTTTGTTGATTTTGTCGGCGATTACTTCGGTGATCGTGCCGCCTTTGTTACGGGCTGGACTTACTGGTTCTGCTGGATCTCCATTGCAATGGCCGATTTGACGGCCGTCGGGATTTACACGCAATTTTGGTTCCCAGAAGTACCGCAATGGATGCCGGGTCTCGTTGCGCTTGTCATCCTGCTGATCATGAATCTAGCTACTGTAAAACTATTCGGTGAGATGGAATTCTGGTTTGCTTTGATCAAGATCATCGCTATTTTGGCTTTGATTGTGGTTGGTGTCTTCATGATAATCCGCGGATTCTCAACGGATGCTGGTCCATCCAGCTTCGCAAACCTTTGGAATCACGATGGTTTCTTCCCGAACGGAATCCATGGTTTTATTTTATCATTCCAGATGGTTGTGTTTGCTTTTGTCGGTATTGAGTTGGTCGGTCTGACAGCCGGGGAAACAGAAAATCCGGAGAAAGTCATTCCGAAAGCAATCAACAATATCCCGATTCGGATTCTTGTATTCTATATTGGTGCGCTCATCGTTATCATGAGTATTTATCCATGGGATGCAATCAATCCGGCGGAAAGTCCATTCGTCCAAGTCTTCACAGCAGTCGGCATCGCAGCAGCTGCGGGTATCATCAATTTTGTCGTATTGACATCAGCTGCATCGGCTTGTAACAGTGCTGTGTTCAGTACAAGTCGTATGGTTTACTCCTTGGCCAAGGAAGAACATGCACCGCAGCCGTTCAAGAAGCTGAATTTCCGCCAAGTACCGAGGAACGCCTTGTTCTTTTCCATCATCGTCATCCTGATTGCGGTCATTCTCAACTATGTGATACCTGAAGGTGTCTTCACCTTGATTACGAGCATCTCGACAGTCTGCTTTATTTTCATCTGGGGCATTACGGTGCTAGCCCATTTGAAATATCGCAAGACACGTCCGGAGCTTGCAAAAAACAGTAAGTTCAAAATGCCGTTTGCACCAATCTCGAATTATTTGATTTTGGCATTCCTGGCGTTTGTCATTGTTGTTTTAGCATTGGCTGAAGATACTCGTGTATCCTTGTTTGTTACACCTGTCTGGTTCATCATCTTGCTGATCGTATACCAGGTACGAGTGAAAACGAAAGATAGAACTAAAAATTGATTCGACAAGCCCTCTCCGTGAGGGCTTTTTTTTATGGGAAAAAATATGTCCATAAATTCTTTGCTGAAACGCATTGTAAATAGAGTGTTATATTCATGCCGACTAGTCAGGAGGAAATATATACATAGAATACATATAATTTTAAGCGCTTGCATTTTTGCAAGTTCAAGTTGCAAAAACATACACTAAACTTCCTGAATTCCACCACATATAATGAAATCGTGAAAGGGGTTACATTCCATGAAAGAAAGGACGCAACGATTACTTACTAGATTTTCTTCAGTTAATTCCTTTTTGACATGTAAGGATTTAAGTACAGAGTTTTCCATTAGTGAACGTACTGTAAGAAATGAATTAACCTTAATTAACAGTTTTTTGGCTGAAAATAATTATCCGACGATAAAAACAGCAAGAGGAAAGGGGTTGAAATTAAATCTCTCTGCCAAGGAACGCGAAGATTTACTGATAAAAATTGGGGATGATAGAACGGTAGATTATTACCGTCCTAATGAACGTTTTCTTGCGCTGCTTCTGGACATTGTAAATCCATTGCATACTACCATCCTTTATGAAATGGAAGAAAAGCTACAGGTTTCAAAAAGTACACTGGATGAAGATATGAGGAAGCTTCGTTTGTTTTTGAAAAATCATGGGATTTCTGTAGTGAGTTTGCCGAAGCAGGGAGTTGTATTGCAGGGGGATGAACGCTCGATAAGATCGATGTTATACAGTGTCATTACAAGCATGGCAGATATCGATGCTTTGCTAAGCTCCAAAATTTCAGAAGTTGCAGTATCAACTCTCGATCAATTAGTACTGAATTATTTAGATCAACAAGCTATTGGCATCATCACAGAGCACTACGATGAAGTTCTGGTAAAGTCCAAGATTGAAATTAATTACATGTACCGAAATCAAGTCCTTCTGTATTTAGGAATCTGGCGGCGCCGTATGGAAGAACGAAACACCATAAGTGAGTCAGCTAAAGTAAAAAATCAGATACGGAAAGGGCCTATCGGGGATTTCATTCATTCACTTTGCAGGGATTTTGATCTGGACCCTCCATTGGTCGAGAAGAATTATATTACACTCGCCATAGAATCATTTAATCCAAAAGATATGAACAACTCAATCGATTGGATCACTGCACAACTGTTAGCAATTCAATTGATCGAGCATGTAGAGAAAGTAACTGGTATTCCTTTTTCACAGCGAGAAGAAGAATTGTATGAAGGGTTATATAAGCATATCACAGGATTATTGAGCCGAGCCAAAAACGACATTCAAGCATCCAATCCTTTGAAAGATACGATTAAAGAATCTTATATCGAAATATATGAGGCAGTAACGCGCTTTAAAAAGCAAATCGAGGAACACACCAAGAAACCATTATCAGAAGATGAGATAGGATTTTTAACTGTTTACTTTTCAACTTCTGCTAGCTCGATGAAACAGGAGAAACGAGCAGTATATCAGGCAGTTGTACTTTGCAGTCATGGGCTTTCAACGGGAAGGCTATTGGCTGCCAATCTGAAAGAGCATTTCAATATAGATATTGTTGCTGTATTGAGTTCCCATGAAGTAAGTTTCATTGACAAGCTCGATGTGGATCTAGTTTTCACTACCATTCCGATCGAATATCAAAGAAAACCATTATTGATACTCAATCCGATTCTGCGAGAAAGCGATAAAAAAGAAGTAGAAGCCTTTTTACTCAAAAACAAAGATAAACGAAGGATAATCCCCAATAACTTAGATGCTACAGAACTGATGCAGGATATCTTAACGTTAATTATTGATAGCGGCGGCAAAGTGACAAAAGAAAGTTACCTGAAAGTAGAAGAAACATTTAAGAATCACCATTTAAAAATTAACACAAGGGAGATACAGCCAATGCTACAGGATATCCTGAAAAGTTCCAATATTTTATTGAATCAAGAATGCAAGGACTGGAAAGAAGCAATTACGAAAGCTGCCGATCTTTTGATGAAAGAAGAAGCTATTGAAGAAAGCTATATAACTGCCATGATTAAATCCGTGGAAGAATATGGACCTTATATAGTTGTCGGTAAACATTTAGCTTTGGCACATGCGAGACCGGAAGATGGAGTGAATAAATTGGGTGTTAGTGTTATGACTTTAAAGGACCCAGTATATTTTGGCAATCCGGATAATGATCCGGTACGACTTGTTTTTTGTTTGGCTGCCGTAGATTCTTATTCGCACTTAAATGTAATGAGAAATTTGATTGATTTGATAAATGATGAAGAGAAAATCAAGAGGTTAATAGCAGTACAAGATACAGATATGTTTAACGATGTGCTTTATGGAAGTCAAAAAAACTACTAAAAGAGGATGAGATTATATGAAGAAGTTAAATATTTTATTTGTTTGCGGGGCAGGCTTGGGAAGCAGCTTTGCATGTCAAATGGCGGCAGAAGATGTGCTGACTAGATTAGGAGTGGAAGCCAGATTGGATCATGGAGATATATCTTCTGCTGCCTCGGCGAAGCCGGACATTATTATTACAGCACAAAACTTTCAATCACAATTCGAGAAATTCGCTATTGATCCTCAGCAAACAAGAATTGTTTATTTAAGAAACATTGTATCCAAACAAGAAATTGAAGAAAAAATCACTCCGGTATTACAGGAAAAAGGAGTCTTGGTTTAAGTATAAAACAGGCAGAGCGAGGGAGGAAGGCAGCGAATGGGTGTTATAAATTTTATTATCGAAAACATTTTGACTCAGGCATCCGTCACGATTGCATTGATTGCTATGCTAGGTTTGATTTTGCAAAAAAAATCTGCTGGTCAGGTGATATCCGGCTCATTAAAAACAATGCTCGGTTTCATGGTATTGGCTGCCGGTTCGAGCATTATTGTTGGGAGTTTGACATATTTCGGCAAGATATTCGCAGAAGGATTCCAAATGCAGGGCATTGTCCCTTCGATTGAAGCGATTAATGGTCAAGCTATGAATGAATTAGGCTTAGGTCGGGATATTGCTTTGACTTTTCTGGCTATTTTCATCTTTAACATCATCATTGCCCGGTTCACAAGGTGGAAATATATCTTTTTAACAGGCCAAGCGATCCTCTGGATGGCTACCATGACAACCGTGTTTGGATACTTTGCTGGATTGCGTGGTATTGCTTTGATCTTAGTTGGAGGTTTCATCGGCGGTGTATTTGCGGTTGCCATGCCGGCTATTGCACAGCCATTCGTTCGTAAGATTACTGGATCGGACGACATCGCTCTGGGACATTTTTGTACGGTTGGCTATGTCTTCGAAGCAGGGATAGCTAAAGTATTCGGGGAAAAAGGCGAGAAGAAAAAATCAGTGGAAGATTTAAAGCTCCCAGCCCAATTGGAATTTTTACAGGATACTTATCTTTCGGTAATGGTAGTCATGGTTCCGCTCTACATTATAACAGCAGCGTTTGCCGGAGCAGAATTTTCTTCTGCATTGGCAGGTGATACACACTATCTAATGTTTGCCTTTCTCCAAGCCATTCAGTTTGTAGTCGGTGTATACGTCCTGCTGTCGGGAGTTCGCTTGCTTCTTGGAGAAATTGTTCCCGCATTCCGAGGTATTGCAATGCGCCTAGTCCCAAATGCCAAGCCAGCCTTGGATTGTCCGGTGCTGTTCCCATATAGTCCTAATGCTGTCATCGTAGGATTTATCACTACGACAATCGGTTGTGTTATTGCAATGTTCGTATTGCCAGTATTCGGATTAGCTATGATTCTGCCAGGGATGCTGACAGCCTTTTTTGCAGGCGGAACTGCCGGAATATTCGGAAATCAAGTTGGCGGTCGCCGTGGAGCGGTTATTGGCGGAGTGGCACACGGTTTCTTCATTACACTCTTGCCTGCGCTGCTAGTAACGATATTCAATTCCATGGGATTTGTTAATGCAACTGCGACTGATGTTGATACAGTAGCCGCAGCATTGCTATATGCATGGCTCATTGGTCCACTTCTAAAAGCTTTTTAGCATAAAAGGAGGCAGATATGATGTTTGGTTTTCACAGGAAAAAGGACAAAAAAACCAAAAAGGATGCGCAGCAGGTTGGGACAGTCGTCTTGACTATGGAAGAGAAAGAACAAATACAGCTATCAATCTCTTTGAAAAAACAGGAATTCGAGCAGGCTGCTGAAGAAAAACATGCAAAAATACTTGAAGAGATCGGCATGGCTTATGTAGAACTCGGTGATGATGATCGCGCAATTGATTCTCTTGAAAAAAGTATACAGATAGAAGAATCAGTAGGCGAAGGGTATAAAAATCTATTGAGATTATATAACAAAAAGCGAGCAGAAGCAGCAAAAGCAAATGATGACAAAACGCTGCAAATCTATCTGAATAAAATGGATCAGTTGATGCAAGTCTCCAAAGATGTTACACGAGGTGTTCGATGAATACTACTAAGGGAGCGGAGTTTAGCATGTATACTACATTAAAAGAAGTTACGAGCCGAGCGGAGGAACTAAACTACACAGTGGGGGCATTCAATGCACATAATTTAGAGATGCTGCCGGATATGATACGTGCGGCAAAGGAGCAAGGCTCACCGATAATCATTCAAACAAGTATAGATACAGCGAAATACATTGGCCACGAAAATTTCGTTGCAGTATGCAAGTCAATGGCGACAAAGGAAATGGTAGATGTGGTATTGCACTTAGACCACGCAAGGAATTTTGATGATATTAAAGAGGCTATCGATAAGGGATATACATCCGTTATGTTTGATGGCTCTCATTTACCGCTCAAAGAGAACATTATGAAAACGCGAGCAGTAGTTGAATACGCACATAAACATGGCGTTTCCGTTGAAGGAGAGCTTGGTACCATCGGCGGTACGGAAGAGGGAATCCACGTCGGAGAAGATGATAAGGTATATACGGATCCAAAAGACGCAGTGGAATTTGTCAGGGCGACTAAGGTTGACGCATTAGCCGTTGCCATTGGAACAAATCATGGCCAATATAAATCCAAGACAAACGTAAATTTGCCACTCCTGAAAGAAATAAATGCAGCAGTGGATGTACCATTGGTGATTCATGGCGGAACAGGTGTGAATGAACATGATATTCACGAATTAATCAATAATGGCATTCGAAAATTTAATGTAGGAACAGAGCTTCTGGTGGCATGGACTAGAAAAGCTAAAGAAACATTTGGAGAAACAAATGAGACAAAATCGCTGCGACATAATGTCATTCCCTGTAATCAGGCAGTCAAAGATATAGTCAAACATAAAATCAGTATTTTTATGAATGTGGAGGATCGTACGCTTGTCTTGAAATAAGTCAACAAGAAGCAGATCCCCAACCAGTGAAGAGATAGAAGGTGAATATATGGATAACGTCCTCGTATTACTAGCTGGCTTTCCGGGAACGGGTAAAACTTATTTATGCAACATGATCGATGAAAGTCTAGGGCCGTATGCATTAATCTCTCCAGATAAGTTAAAAGAATGCTATTTTGATATATATGGTTATCAAAACTTGAATGAAAAAAAGAGACTAGAAAACAGAGCGTGGAAGAAATACTACGAAGTGCTGGAATTTCAAATGCATGCAGGAAAGAATATTATATCTGACTACCCATTCAGCAATAAACAGTATCCTCATCTTCAGCGACTAACAAATAAGTATCAATATAAAGTCATTACTATACGTTTGATAGCTGATTTGAATGTATTATATGAACGCCAAAGAAAAAGAGATGTAGATGATTCAAGACACTTAAGTCACATTGTAACATCCTATCGCTTGGGTGATCGGCTGGAGAACAGAGTTGAAGCGGATAATTTACTCACTTATGAGGAATTTATTGTTCGCTGTACCACAAGAGGTTATGATGCATTTCAAATGGGAAGGCTGATCGAGGCAGATGTAACAGATTTCTCAAAGGTTAACTATTCGGAGCTTATTGATAATGTCGTGCAAATATCGGAAAGTCAGCGTATAAATTAGCTGATGTGATCCCCACCCGTGTATCCTAATTTGGTTACTCAGGTGGGTATTTTTTTATGGGTATAGCTACCAGTTCAATGTTTAAGTGATGGTCCTAATGTAGATGAAGATATCAAGCCATTTATAGAGTGAGAACGTATTATTTTAGCAGTCATCTAATAAATGCACTTTTACGGTCTTTTAAACTATCCTCTATCCTTACCCTTTGAGCAGGGTGGATGTCGTAATCATCCAGTTCATTGATTGGAACCCAAGCAATATGGAAAGTTTCATCACTTTTGCGCAGTTCTCCTGCGACAGCTTTTCCTGTGAAACAGATAGAGAACTGCTGTCTTACTTCGCCATCATCATAAGCGATGATATGGTTGGGATCACTATATACACCTGTTATGCGATCGATGTTGCATTCCAGTCCTGTCTCTTCTATCACTTCTCTTTTTATTGCCTCCAATATGGATTCTCCTATATCCATATTACCGCCAGGCAAGGACCATTTCCCATTATCGCTTCGCTGTTGAAGCAGGATATGCTGATTATTTTGTATTACTGCAGAAACAGCTGGTACGATTTTTTGGGCTTGAGGTGCATCTTTCACGTGATAATAATCAATTCTGTTCATATTTTATCCTCCTCTATTTTTTCAGAAAAATGTTTGACAACGCTTTCAATAGATAATACAATAACAAGCAAGAAGTAACAAATGATATTAATTGGAACATATGTTACGATATTCGAACTTATAATAAATAGTGTAACAGATGTTAATTCATTTTTTACTTAGATATGTAAACGCATTCAACAGGAGGAATAGAATATGTCCATTTATCGAGAACTACAAGAAAGAGACAAACAAATGCAGCCAATCAAAGTAGGTGTAATCGGAGCTGGACAAATGGGTTTCGGACTTATCTCTCAAATTTCGAGAATTCCTGGGATGGTTGTCGGTGGAATTTGTGATGTGAATATTTCCAATGCGGAGAAAGCTAGAGATTTCTATCGATCTCAGGAGAACAGAAAGGTAGAGACAGTGGTCTCTTCTGATTACAGGGCAGTCATCCAGTCCAATACGGTAGAGGTCGTGGTAGATGCTACAGGTGTACCGGAGGTCGGAGCTAATATTGCCTTGGAAGCACTTCGTTCCAGAAAGCACTTGGTTCTGTTGAACGTGGAAGTTGATATTACAATCGGTTCTTATATGCATAGCATGTTTGATAATGCTGGTCTGGTATATTCCGGTTCGGCTGGGGATGAACCTGCGGCAATAGTGGAATTATATGAATTCGCGAAAACGATGGGGCTTGAGGTTGTCGTAGCGGGTAAGGGGAAAAACAATGCGCTTAAGCCGACTGCAAACCCGGATACTTGCGCAGAAGAAGCAAAGCAGAAGAATA
Organism: Terribacillus jepli; assembly: GCF_047228925.1. Lineage (NCBI taxonomy): Bacteria > Bacillati > Bacillota > Bacilli > Caryophanales > Bacillaceae > Terribacillus > Terribacillus jepli. The sequence goes on from NZ_JBFEGH010000005.1 coordinate 126,316, forward strand.
TGAGTGCGCATATGCTGGCTGCATTCCAAGATGGAACAAAAACAATGGCTGAGATGAACTTGCTGAGCAATGCGATCGGCCTTGTGCCGGATAAAGTCGGCATGCACGGTGTGGATGCCGGTCTTGATGATGTAGCGAAGAAATTGGATTTGAAAGAAAATGGCGGGGTGCTGGATTCCCTTGGAGTTGTCGAATATGTAAACGGTTTAGCGCCAGGCGTATTCGTAATCGTGAAGAGTGAATTGGAGCCAGTGGATGAGGAATTGCGCTACCTGCTGAAAGTGGATGCCAATCATGGCCCGCATTACACGCTATATCGTCCTTATCACCTTGCAAGTCTTGAGACACCGATCACCATCGCCAAAGCAGTGCTGCATCACGATACTTCCATTCATCCGCTTGGTGCACCGGTTTCTGAAACCGTGGCTGTAGCAAAACGTACGATCCAGCCAGGTGAGCGACTTGACGGTATTGGCGGCTATAGTGTCCGGGGTATGCTGGAAACACATCAAGACATGAAGGTAAATGGCCATATTCCAATCGGGCTGATCAGCGGGAATGTAGTTGCCAAGCGTACCATCGAAGAAGGCCAGTTCCTGACCATGGACGATGTAGAACTGGATACATCCACTACTGTCTGGAAGCTTCGCGCGCTTCAAGATCACTTATTCGCTCAATGATAGGGAGGATGACAAGATGAAGCTAGTATTGGTTGCCTGCTGTTTGCTGATCATCCAATCTGCTTTGACTGCAATACAAGTTCACTATTATCAAAAATCAATGAAAAAATTAGTAGGTAAATACAAAGGAGAAAAGGGCTTTCACCTTTTCTCCGGACAATCCCGCCGCCGTATCGGTCCAGGATCGATTGTTCTGCTCGTTGTGGATGAATCCTATATGATTCAAGAATGTCAGGTGATGCGAGGCATCAGCATTCTTTCGACATTCAAAGAGATGAAGGAACATGAAGGCAAGCATCTGGGTGAACTGTTGGACGAACTGCATAGTCCAGTGAAAAAAAGGAAGCTGCCGGCACTGCAAACAGCTTTGCAGACTGCTGGTGAACAAGCTTTGATGTCCATCTCGAAGACGAAAAGAATGGCATCTATCTCATAACAGGGAGTGAAAGACATGGAATGGATTCAGTGGTTCGGTGAGCATTTCATCGGTATGTTCAATGCTGGAGGCGAGCAATTCATGAGCCTCATCACCGGTATAGTGCCGACGCTGGTAGTATTGCTGACCTTTACTTATGCACTAATCAAATTCATTGGTGAGGATCGCGTGACAAAGGCGATTCGTTTCACCTCCAAATATGCTTTGCTGCGTTATACAGTCATGCCGATATTATCCATTTTGCTGCTTACAAATCCAATGGCATATACATTCGGCCGCTTTGTCGAAGAGCGTCAGAAACCTGCCTTCTTCGATTCACTCGTTTCATTTTTGCATCCGGTGACGGCATTGTTTCCGTATGCAAATGCCGGAGAGCTATTTGTCTACTTGGGTATTGCCAACGGCTTGACACAAGCTGGCTACTCAACATCCGAACTGGCAATTCGTTTCTTCTTGGTCGGTATTGTCGTCATGCTGATCAGAGGATTGCTGACGGAACAAATCACTAAATTCCTGATGAGAAGAATGTAATACGGGAGGGGAGCAGCATGGGATATAAAGCGGTATTTGTCAGCAAAGGATCCGGCGGATGGGGAACTGGTCTCCGGATTGAACCAAAAGGCAAGAAAACGAAAGTAGTCTCGATTACAGGAGGGGGCATTCACCCTGTAGCGGAACGTATAGCTGAATTGACTGGGGCCCAAGCAGTGGATGGCTTCAAGAACTCGGTACCAGAGGACGAGATGATGTGTGTGGTCATCGATTGCGGCGGCACAGCCAGAATCGGGCTTTATCCGATGAAACGCATTCCGACTGTTGATATTCTTGGTTCCTCACCATCAGGCCCGTTAGCGAAACATATCAAAGAAGATATCTTCGTATCGGGTGTTACACCAAAAGAAGTAGACCTTGCAGAAGATGAAGGGAAAAAGCAGGCTTCGGCCGCTGCGGAAGAAGAAGTAAGATTCAATACTGCTGATAAGAAAGAGTTCAAGGAAGAGTATGAGAAAGTGAAGGAAGAGCATCGTTCCACTAATGATAACTGGCTGATGCGCTTTTCCAAGGGCATTGGGAAAGTGACAGGGGTCTTCTACCAAGCGGGGCGGGATTCCATCGAAATGCTGCTTAAAAATATCATTCCATTCATGGCGTTTGTGAGCATGCTGATCGGAATCATCAATTACACGGGAATCGGGGACTTGATTGCCAACACGATGTCACCGCTTGCCAGTTCGATTTGGGGACTTATCGTCATCGTCATTATCTGTACGCTGCCGTTCTTGTCACCTGTGCTTGGACCAGGTGCTGTCATTGCCCAGGTAATAGGGGTATTGATCGGAAGCCAGATTGCACTGGGCAATATTCCGCCGCAATTTGCATTGCCGGCTTTGTTCGCAATAAACGGGCAAGTCGGGGCAGATTTCGTACCAGTTGGATTGTCTTTAGGTGAAGCGAAGCCAGAAACAGTCCAGTATGGTGTTCCAGCAGTCTTGTACAGCAGGTTGATCACCGGAGTCCTGGCAGTTGTCATTGCTTACTTTGCCAGCTTTGGCATGTATTAAGGAGGAGAAACTATGTATCAAACAATTGTGAAAGAAATCGGACCGATGGCGCAAGCTTTTGAAGCAGATAAAATCGTTATTCTATTTGGGATGGAAGCTCCCGCTGAATTGAAGGAAATCTCATTTCTGCATCAAGTCGAACAAGGAGCAGAAGGCAATGCAATCAAAGAAGGCGGTGCCTTGATCATAGATGGACAAGAGTTCCAGATCGACAAGGTAGGTTCGGCTGCGAATGAAAATCTACAGACATTGGGACATATCTCGATTTATTTCACGGAACCAGAAGGAGAAGTGCTGCCGGGGGCTGTATTTGCAAGTCCGCATACGTTCCCTATCATTCAGGAAGGTAGCAAAATTACATTTAAATAGTACAATGGTAGATGGCATATTTTATGCTAAACCACAGAATAGGGTGGTAGGATGGCACTTTTGGGAGATAGAAGACTTTTGGTGAAAGTCGCCCACATGTACTATGAAGAAGGCGCTACACAATCGGAAATCGCAAAGGCAATCGGAGTCAGCAGATCGCTTATTTCCAAGTACTTGACGAAAGCCAGGGAAGCAGGAGTTGTGGAGATCATCATTCATGAGCAAGATGATCACCCGTATACAGGGCTCGAGTCGAAAGTGGAAAAACGTTATGGATTGCGAGAAGTCATTTGTGTAGAAGCGAATGAGATGGATGATTCCAAAACCCGATTGGGAGCAGCAGCCAGTAATTATCTACTCCGCATGATTCGAAATGGACAGACAATCGGAATCAGCTCCGGTACAACATTGTACGAAGTTGCCACAGCAATGGCATCCAGTCAGTATTTTCCCGAACTTCAATTCATTCCTCTTGTAGGGGGGATGGGAGATGAACGGGTCGATATCCACGCGAATCAAATCGTAGCAAAACTAGCTGAAGTGCTGAAGGCAAAGTGTAAACTGCTACACGCACCAGTATTGGTTGATTCCAAGGAAGCAAGAGAGATTATTGTCAATCAATCGTCTATTAAAAGTATCTTTGAAGCAGGAGCAAGAGCTGATATCGCAATGGTTGGAATCGGCGGAACACCTGAGCATTCGACGATGGTGAAATCTTATTTACAACAAACGAATGGCGTCATCGAGTACGAAAATGTCGTAGGCGATATATGTTACAATTTCATCACAGAAGATGGCCGCGCTGCAGATAATGATTGGAATGACAGAGTGATTTCGATGGATTTGGAGCGTGTGAAGCAAATCCCTCTTGTCATCGGTGTGGCAAGCGGCCGGGAGAAAATCAAAGCAATCAAAGCTGCTTTGACTGCGAATTTGATCCATGTTCTCATTACCGATGATGTGACAGCTCGTATGCTCTTAGAAGCTTGAAAGCTTTAAATTCTAAGAAGTGTGATATAACCTAAATCAAATAAACTGCATGGAATCCAATTTGAAAATCTTGATTTTATGCAGTTTATTTGTCATTAGTGGAATCAAGAATAAATAATATTACCGATTATTTATTTTTCCTTGCATTTATTTCGCGGAACACATATAATGCAAGTACTTACTTACATTTGAGGGATGAAGAAATGGGCAAGAATGCAACAAAACATAAGATCATTGAAGCAACGACAGCATTATTCGCTTCCAAAGGATTTGCTGGTACGACAACAAAGGAGATTGCTAAAGTAGCAGGTGTCAATGAGGTGACGCTATTCCGTCATTTTGGCAGTAAGCATGGTATTTTTGAGCAAATTATAGAATCCCTGACTTTTGATACTGTGTTCGATGAAGCGTTCTATCAGCATATAAAGTGGGATTTGGAGCAGGATATAAGACTTTTCGGTCAAGCTTTCCAGGACAAAATGCTAGAGTACCATTCCTTGATTTTTATAGCTATGAGAGAAGCAGACTTGAATCCGGAGGTGAAGGAACTTATTTCAGCTTTCCCGAAATCAGTAAAACAAGTTATGCTGGAATATCTGAGGGAGATGCATGAAAAAGAAAAAATAATGTCAACTAATCTGGAGATTCAGGCAATGAATTTTGTTTGGATGCATTTTGGCTATTTTCTTTCAAGAGTTCGTTTCGAAGGAAAATTGATTTCTGGTAGTCATGATGATTTTTTGGATGAGAGTACCAGACTATTTGCTAGGGGATTAAAGGCCTAGCATTTCTTTTTTCTCTATAATGCAAGTAAGTACATGCATGCATAAATTAAATGAGGTGACATTGATTATGAAAGGGTATCTGAAAGAAAAAACAACATGGATCGGGATTGCAACAGCATTAGCATTCTTGATGATTTTCCTATGTGTCTGGCTTACAGCCTATCACGATGTTGAAGATAGAATAGGGAATTTAAGGATAGGGATTGTTGTGCAGGATGAGCAGTTCGAAACAGGCCTTGTAGAGAAGTTAAAAGAAGCGATTCCATTCAGGGTGGAGCAACTGTCAGAAGTAGATGAAGCAACAAAGGAGTTAGAGGATCATAACCTTGACATGGTCATGATCATACCGAGGCATTTTATACAGGATAGTATGGCTGAGGGTGCTGAAGTAAGATATATCATCAATCAAGCTGCACCATCTATGACCAAACAAGCAATGGAAAGTGCCGCCAATAATATAACGGATAAGATGGATGAACAACTGCTCTCACAAAGGAATGCCAGCTTGAATCCTGATGAGGTAGAAACATTAAGTAAGAAAAGTGATTCAATACATGCAGTACAACCCGATATTGAGAAAATACATGAAACGAAAGCTTTTGCTGCTTCAATGATTCCGTTGCTCATAACTTTGGCATCCTTTGTCGGTTCCATGCTTTTAAGCTTGAACCTATATAGTTCTGCGTCAAAACTAAGAGGACATTATCCTGCGTGGCGGGTTTTCTTGTCTCGCTTTATTCTGCAAGCATTGCTATCGATTGTTTTTGCAGTCGTCACTATATGCTCGATAAGTGGTTTCGGGTTCGTAATCCATGGTAGTTTGTTTCTTGCGATAATTTTTCAAGGGCTTGTTTACTTTACATTCATGAATATTTCAATGATGTTTCTAGTGCTATTCGGACCAGCTGGGATGATTTTTAACATTCTTGTATTGTCCGTACAGCTTGTGACAGCTGGTATAATTGTTCCTCGCGAGTTATTGTCCGATTTTTATAAGGAGTTAGGTAGTTATCTACCAGCAACATATGGAACGGAAGGATATTTTTCAATTATTTATGGAGGACTTGGTCTTCAGCGAGAAATCAATATGTTATTGCTTATACTATCTGTGACACTGTTGATAATGATTTTAAAGCTAGCCGTAGAAATCATGAGGAAACCTAAGAAGGCTTGAATCAATAACCACCATTTGTTTCCTAGGCAGCTTTCCCCGCCTCCTGGAATTAAGTGTGACTTGTGCCGCATGGTGAGCGGGGAAGTAGCATACTAAAAACTTAAGTTGCCACTTGGTACACTAGAGTTGTTTATTCAGTGTCTGATCATGACACTCTCTGTATGAAAGCGAAAAATATGCAGCAGTTGTTCGGCCATGAATGAAGCAGGTTTATCGAATCCTTTTTGGATCCATTCAACGATCAATCCTATCATGCCGTGGATACGGTACGTACAAAACAATTCCAGATCTATTTCTGCATCGATTTGACGGAAATAGAATGCATAATCTGTCCGGAAAAGGTGATGGAGCTGATTCGTCATTTTTTCTTTGAAAAAATTATCAGAAGTGCTGCCGAGCATTAGCTGGTAGAATGCTTTATTCTCCAGAAAATGATCGAATAGAACAATGGATGCAGGCGGGAGGCTCCGTAAGTCGACCATCCCCAATTGCTCATATGGCTTTCGGAAAGCGGAAGTCATCTCATCCAGCATATCTTCGGATAATTCATCGAGGAGATCTTCTTTCTTTTCATAATGTGTATAAAATGTACCGCGGCTGACACCGGCAGCTGCTGTTATTTCAGAGATATGGATTTTGTGGAGTGGCTTCTTAGCCATCAGAATCAGCAAAGCTTCTTTTAACGATTGCTGGGATCTTTCAACGCGTTTGTCTGGATAGGTGATGCTCACGAGCTTCTCCTCACTTTTTTTTGAACAGATGGGTGTTTTCTGTTCAGGATAATTTGCTAACTCTATTATCGCATATTTACCGTCAGATCGAATTCTTCTAAGCTAAAACTGTAAACGTAGAATTATGAAGGGGGAAGAAATGATGACATTTCCAGTTTTAGAAGGTAAAGTAGCTATCGTGACTGGTGCAGCAATGGGGATGGGCCTGGCAACTGCGAAACTATTCGCTGAAGCGAAAGCGAAAGTTGTTGTAGCAGATTTCAATGAAGAAAAAGGAAAAGCAGCAGTGGAAGAGATCGGAGCAGCTGGCGGTACAGCTTACTTCGTGAAAGTCGACGTATCCGATTCTGCACAAGTAAAACATATGGTGGAAGAGACAGTATCTAAGTTCGGACGACTGGATGTTGCGGTCAACAACGCAGCTCTCACACCAGATAACGCACCAGCGGCAGAATTCGATGAAGCATACTGGGATAGATTGATTGCAGTCGATTTGACTGGTACAGCTCTTTGTATGAAATATGAATTGCAACAAATGATCAAGCAAGGTGAAGGCGGCAGTATCGTTAACATCTCCTCTGTGAGCGGCTTTCGTCCGCAGCCGAATAACATCGCATATGTTGCGGCTAAGCATGGCGTTGTTGGTATGACGAAAGTTGCTGCGCTTGAAAATGGCCCGATGAATATCCGGGTGAACACAGTTGCTCCCGGAGCAATCGATACACCGATGCTCAGAGGATCCCTTGAAGAAACAGGGCAGACAGAAGAGGAATTTGCACCGAAGCTGAGCCTTCTTGGCAGATTCGGTCAGCCTGAAGAAATCGCACAAGCAAGCCTTTGGCTGGCCTCCGATCAGTCATCTTATGTGACTGGTACGACGATTCATGCTGATGCGGGTTATACAAGCAGATAATAAAGTTAGCTGAAGCATCCACTTTTGTGTGGATGCTTTTTTTAGTGTCCTGTCTTCTTCCTTTAGGTTATAAATAGTAAAATAATAGAGTAGGTGAATAGAGGGGACGACTTATATGAGGAAATTGCTGAGGTTTCGTTTTGGCTTGCTCGGTCAAATTGTCCTGCTGGTGACAATTTTACTTTTAGTGAGTCTATTATTTGTAAGCGCTCTATTCGTGAGGAAGGTTGACGAAATAGTCGAGGAGGATGCCGGCAGTACGGCAATGGCTGTCGCAAAACTGGCTGCCAAGGATGAAACGATCCTCGAGCACCTGGAAGAGAGGGACAATGACGATATCATCCAGGAGGAATCGTTGAAGATTCAACATAACAGCGGAGCGGACTATGTTGTCATCGCCGATACGGAAGGAATCCGGATTTCGCATCCAGAACCGGAGAGGATCGGAAAACCGACCAAGACGAGCAATGAACCTGTATTGGAAGAAGGACAGGAAGTCATTTATGAAGGATACGGCATTTCCGGTTATGCCATAAAAGCGAAAACACCGATTAAGAACGAAGCCGGAGATATCATCGGGGTAGCATCCGTCGGCTTCCTGAAGCAAAACTTAAATGATCAGATAGTTTCCTACTTACAGGAAGTGATCGTCTGGTTCCTGCTCATTTTCGCTTTAGGGCTTGTTGGTGCCTATCTTGTAGCGAAGCGGGTGAAAAAGCTGATATTTGGGTTGGAACCTGAGGAGATATCCTTTTTATTCAAGGAAAAAGAAACGACACTGGCATCAATCAAAGATGCTACCATCGCCATCGATCGCAAAGGCCATATTACGTCGATCAATCGAAGGGCCAAGGAGATATTCAAACGAAAGTCAGTACTGGAGGATGCAATCGATCAGACGAATCTGCAATCACTTTATCAAACAGTTTTGGAAGATGGTCAGGGCAGATATAATAAATATACATTCGTAGCAGGTGATATATATATTGTGGATGCATCCCCGATAAAAGAAGCGGAGGAAACATTGGGAGTCGTGTTTACTTTGCGTCCTGAAACCGAAGTGATAGACGTCTCAGATACAATTGCGAAAATGAAGCAGCAAGCTGATCAAATGCGCGCTTCCAACCATGAGTTCCTGAACAAGCTGAATACATTATACGGTTTGATTCGACTTCAGGAATATGACAAGGCACTTGTCCTCATATCAGAAGAAGTGGAAGAGCAGCAGAGTGTCGTCAATTTGCTGATGACAAACATTAAAGAACCGTTGATTGCTGCCTGTCTGTTAGGAAAGTTCAATCGTGCCAAAGAATTGAAGGTATCCTTGATAATCGATGAAAACAGCAGTCTGAATATTGATCTGCGACCGGAAGCTACAGAGAAAATTGTGACGATTGTCGGCAATATCCTGGAGAATGCCCTGGAGGCCGCTTCAAAGTATCAGGGTACCGAAGGGAAAGTCTTTGTATCTTTTACGGATTTAGGAGGAGAAGTCATCTTCGATATGGAGGATAATGGCAAGCAGCTGTCTGACAAGGAAAAGCAAGCAGTTTTGATTGATGGATATTCAACCAAGAAGGAAACCAGCGAAGAACATGGTATCGGATTGACCATTGTGCAAGCGGCCCTTAAGAAACTGGATGGAGATTTGTATTATGGAGACAGCGAAGCAGGAGGAACACTTGCGACGATTGTTCTGCCGAAAGGAAGTGTGGAAAATGAATCGGATGAACGTCCTGATAGTGGAAGATAATGTGGAGGCATCGATTATATTTGAGAATTACCTCAATCAGATGGAAGGGTACCGACTGACTGGGGTTGCAGAAAACGGGGAACAGGCGAAGAGTCTGATTAAGGCACTGCAACCTGATTTAGTACTGCTTGACGTTTATCTGCCTGATATGAATGGTATCGAAATCCTTTGGTATATTCGCCAGTACCACCGCAGAGCGGACGTGATTCTGCTTACGGCAGCGAATGATACGAATACCGTTGGGGAAGCAATGCGGGGAGGAGTGTATAGTTATTTGATCAAACCGGTAGATGGTGATAGATTCCACCGGGTCCTGTTGGAATATGCAACCTACAAAAAAGAGCTGCTGACTGGCAATGAAGTCGGCCAGCAGCAAGTGGACTCGTTTTTTCACCCTAACTTACATACAACAGAAACAGCAGATAATGAGCTGCACCCAAAAGGGGTGGATCGACACACCTTGGAGTTGGTTCGGCGGATTATGAAGGAGCAGCGCTGCAGTGAAAAGGCAGAGGAAGTTGCTGCTAAAGTAGGTGTAAGCCATTCCACGGTCCGGCGCTATCTGGAATATATGGTGTCGAAAAAGGAAGTGGAGGTGGAAATCAGCTATGGAACGGTTGGAAGGCCTGTGCGCAAATATAAGTACACAGTCGCTAATTCTTCCTGGAATCCGTGAAAAAAATGAAAAAAATACACTTAATGTAAGTAAACTGTGCATTTTGTGAACGGAATGTTACACTTCCTTCAAATGAAAGCGCTAACAAAGGGCGCTGTTTGAAGGAGGACTTTCTTTTGTTATCTTTGTTGGGATTCTCCATGGTTGCCGTATTCATGTATTTAATCATGTCCAAGAAGCTATCGCCGCTTGTGGCGTTGACGCTGATTCCTATTTTGTTCGGTATCATCGGAGGCTTCACTACTTCGCTGGGACCGATGATGCTGGAAGGTGTTGAGGGTATCGCAGCCACCGCAATCATGATTTTGTTCGCAATTCTTTACTTCGGAGTCATGATTGATGCGGGCTTGTTTGATCCACTGATCAATTTCATTTTAAAGGTAGTAAAAGGTGATCCGATGAAAATCGTTGTCGGTACATCCATTTTATCCATGATGGTCGCCCTCGATGGAGACGGTACAACGACGTATATGATCACTGTTTCAGCCCTGCTGCCGCTTTATAAACGGCTGGGCATGAATCGTTTGATCCTGGCGACCGTTGCCATGCTTTCCATGGGTGTGATGAACATTACACCTTGGGGAGGAGCTTCTGCTATGGCGATGGCGGCATTGAATCTGGAAGCATCGGAGCTCTTCATTCCAATCATTCCGGTTATGGGAATAGGTCTGGTTTATACAATTACAGTGGCATTCATCCTAGGTAAGAAAGAAAGAAAACGTCTTGGAGTCGTGCAGCTTGATGATCAAACAGAGCGGGAAATCAGTGCAGCTGAAGATGTGCCTGCGTATCGGCGTCCGAAGCTTGTTTGGGTGAACCTCTTGCTTACGATAGCATTGCTCGCCTGCCTTATCCTTGACTTCATCTCGTTGACCATTTTATTCATGGTTGCTTTCGCTGTAGCGCTCATGATCAACTATCCGCGAATGGCAGATCAGCAGGAGCGAATGGCAGCACACGCTAGAAATGGTTTAGCTGTCACAACCATCGTTATAGCCGCAGGTATTTTTACTGGAATCATGTCCGGCACTGAAATGATCGATGCGATGGCGAATACACTTGTATCCATCATCCCAGAATCCATGTCTCCTTACCTGGCTGTCATTGTTGCCATCATCAGTGCACCGTTTACTTTCTTTATGTCCAATAATGCATTTTATCTGGGCGTGCTGCCGATTCTGGCCGAAGCCGCCCAGGCATACGGTGTCAGCAAAGTGGAAATCGGGCGGGCAGCATTGCTTGGACAGCCAGTGCACGTGTTAAGTCCGCTCGTGGCCGCAGCCCATCTTTTGATCGGGATGGTAGGTATCCAATTCGGGGAATTGCAGCGCTATGCCATGATTTGGGCATTCGGTTCGACGATTGTGATGACGATTGCGGCGCTGCTCTTCGGAGTTATCAGTATCGGATAATATAATGAGCACGATAGTTGAATAATGTTAAATTCATCTGGTAGTCTTGAATCAGAGACGAAAGAGGAGGGACTATATATGAGCAAAAAAATCGCAGTTTTAGTTACAGATGAATTTGAAGATATCGAATATACAAGTCCGGTAAAAGCATACGAAGAAGCTGGCCACAGTGTCGTTAACGTAGAGCTTGAAGCTGGTAAGGAAGTTACTGGTAAGCATGGTGAGAAAGTGACAATCGACAAAGCACTTTCCGATGTGGATGCAAGTGAATACGATGCACTATTGATTCCTGGAGGCTTCTCTCCTGACTTGCTGCGTGCGGATGATCGCCCTGGTGAATTCGCGAAAGCTTTCGTGGAAAATGAAAAACCTGTATTCGCCATCTGCCATGGTCCGCAAGTATTGATCGATACGGACTTGCTGAAAGGCAAGGATATTACGGGCTATCGCAGTGTCCGCAAAGACTTGATCAATGCTGGTGCAAACTACAAAGATGAAGAAGTAGTCGTCAGCCACAACATCGTGACAAGCAGAACACCTGATGATTTGGAAGCATTCAACCGCGAGTCATTGAATCTGTTGAAATAAGAGAAAAGCGCTGGATCAAAAGGTCCAGCGCTTTTCTTTATTTTTCACCGACGACGGAGAAGCGTTCATTCGTATGGGCAGGTTTTTCGATTTCGTCCAGTACAGCTATCGCATAGTCGGCGTAGCTGATGTAGCTTTCACCTTGCTTATTGAGGATCATGGTATCTCCGCCTGTCTGATAGCTGCCAGTCCGTTTTCCATCAGCGTCGAAGACACCCGCAGGACTGATGAATGTCCATTGAATTCCTTCACTGTTTTCAAGTTCCTTCAGATTTTCTCCCATATTGGTTGCTGTCGGTAAAAAGGCATCCGGGAAGTCAGGAGTTTCGAATACGCGCGTTGTCTTCTGTTCATCTACGAAGAGACTCCCAGCTCCGCCGACAACGACAAGGCGAGTGGAAGGCGCATCTTTCAATGCTTGAATCAAAATGCGCCCAGCTTCGATGTGCTGTTCTTCCTCACCGGCTGGAGCGTTAAAAGCATTGACGATTGCGTCAAAGTCTTGGATATCCTCGGATTTGATGTCAAAGATGTCCTTTTGGATCACTTGGATATTGCCTTGCTCCACTTTCGCAGGATTGCGGACAATCGCTGTCACCTCGTGGCCGCGACTTGCCGCTTCTGCTGTAATGAGACTGCCTGCTTTACCTGTTGCGGCAATAATACCGATTTTCATAGTCATCCTCCTTTATTCCTGTAACTGAATAATTTACATGTAATATATTAAGTTACAGGATGGATTCTGTCAATACATTCCTTTTACCCGATTGTTTTTACGTTATACTATAGATAGGAATTCATTAGAAAGTGAGCTGGAAGTTATGTCGATAAGCAGCCGTTTTGCGGTTGGTATTCATATACTGACACTTTTGGAAGTGAACAAGGAGGAAGTGAATTCGTCTGAATTCATCGCTGCCAGTGTCAATACAAACCCCGTGGTAATCAGAAAGATCATGGGGATGTTGAAGAAAGCGGGATTGGTAAAAGTAAGACCCGGGGTGGCAGGAGCGGAACTGGCACACAAGCTGGATGAAATTACGCTGCTTGATGTCTATAAAGCCGTGGATGCAGTTCCGGAAAATGAATTATTCAGTGTCCATGGCAGTCCAAATCCGCAATGTTCCGTTGGCCGGAATATTCAATCAGCGGTACTTCCGATTTTTGCAGGAGCACAGTCGGCCATGGAAAAAGCATTGGCTCATGTAACAATCCAAGATATTGTGCAAAGTATCGAAGAACAAGAAAACAAGAATTAACAAAAAGCGCACTGCTTGGGCAGTGCGCTTGGTTGTATTATTCAGCTTTTGAAAGATCAGCAGCAGGACCGAAGAATTCAAAGTGAATTTGTTCTTTGCTGAAGCCAGTGTGATATAGAGTCGAAATGACGAATTCCATGAACCCTGCCGGACCACAAACATATACATCGCTATTAGAGTTCACATTCTCCTTAAGTACAGTTTCATCAATTCGGTTACCATCATAATAAGTTTGATATGTTAAATTAGGCATTCTTTCCTGGAAGCTTTGAATCTGCTCAGTGAAGGCAGCGTAAGCAGGAGTGCGTGCTGCTTGAAGGAAGACGACTTCCCGGTTTGGATCCTTTTCTGCCAATGTTTCCAGCATACTCATGATTGGTGTGATACCTACACCACCAGCTATGAACGTGATGGCATTATGGGGATTTCCTTCGAGCGTGAAATCACCAGCCGGTGCACTTACCTCTAGTTTGTCTCCTTCTTTCACTTGTTCATGTAAGTATACAGAGACTTTTCCATCCGGATCATTATCATTTTCTTTTTTTACCGAAATACGGAACATATCCGGTGACGGTGTTTTAGACAGGCTATACTGACGGATCATCATATATTTTTCGCCAGGAATGGATACTCTGACAGAAATATACTGACCTGGTTTGAAATCAGGTACATGCCCCCCATCAGCGGGCTTCAAGTAGAAGGAAGTGATCACATCACTTTCCGGTACTTTATTTGCGACAATAAAGTCCTTGAAGAATGCCCAGCCACCTTCTTTCTTCGCATTTTCTTCATACATATTCGCTTCTACACCGATGAAAGCGTCTGCGATGACACCATATGCTTCTTCCCATGCTTTCAGAATCTCTGGTGTTGCTGCATCTCCCAGAACCATCTTGATTGCTTTGAGCAAGTATTCGCCTACGACTGGATAATGCTCTGGTTTCACACCCAGGCTGACATGCTTGTGTGCAATCTGTACGACAGTCGGCAAGATGGCCTCCAGCTTATCTATATGTACTGCGGCCGCATAGACAGCATTGGCAAGTGCAGTCTGCTGTTTACCTCTTGCTTGATTGGCATGGTTGAAAATATTCAAAAGCTCAGGATGAGCCTTGAACAATTCCTCATAAAAGACAGTGGTGATTTGAGTCCCATGTTCTTCCAAAACTGGTACAGTGCTTTTAATAACGTTAATGGTTTCTTGTGATAGCATTCTGGATACCTTCTTTCTTTGATCTATCTCTATCATAGAACTAACGATGGATAAAAGATATATTTTAAATACCACTTTAACAAAAGTGTCACATTCTCTATTTGCCCAATCATTTAGTGAGTTATGCTATAATCCTTTGGAAGAGGAGGATGTAAACCAATGCGATTGACGATGTATACTGATTTTTCCCTGCGAATCCTTCTTTATCTGGGGACAAAAGAAAAAGACAAACTGTCGACGATCCAGGAAATCGCGACAGCTTATCATATATCCAAAAACCATCTGATGAAAGTAGCACATGAACTGCGCCAGGCTGGCTACATAGAAGCTGTCAGGGGCAGATCAGGCGGCATCAGGCTGGCGCTTGATCCGGAGGACATCAATATCGGGAACGTCGTCCGACGGATGGAGGATGATTTTCATCTGGTAGAGTGCTTCAACCGGGAAAATAATACTTGTCCGATTGCTTCCGTCTGTGGATTGAAAGGAGTACTGGGAAAAGCGCTGCATGCGTATTTGCAGGTGCTGGATGCATACACCCTGCAGGATTTGTTGGGGAATCAAGCAGATTTAAGGATGCTGCTTCGTTAAATAGGAAAGCTGCCAAGTTTTTGGCAGCTTTTTTGATTAGTTTTTGTTCTCTTTATGGATCTTTATGGCTTCTTTAAGATATAGCTGATCTTTCTCGGAAAAAGGAGCGATGATCGGTGGTGCAGTTTGCGGCAGTGCAATGGTCGTTCTATCTCCGGCAGTCCGATCCATCAAAGTCAACAGCTGATTGACAAGTTGCTGTACTTCTGGTGCCCTTGGAGAGATATTCATCCGAATCACTCGTTTCAGATTGGATAAGAGGATGCTCCATTCTTTTTCCAAAGTTTCATCGCTGTCTGATCCGGTGTGAATCTGCAATGCTTGCTGCCATTCCTTGATGGATTCTTTGGCAGTTATGTAATGAAGCATGGAACAAAAAATATCTATATCAATTTCATGATCTGCTTCCGTAATGCGTAGCATATGGTCGACATCGGCTATCATATCCTCGATGGTCTGTTTTTTGGCAGTCAGCATTTTACGTTGGAATTGTAACGATCGATGAACTTCATGTCCCATCAAGTGGCCGGATGCCAGAATGTCTTTGATTTCTTTTAAAGAGAGTCCAATGCCCTTCATGGATTGAATGGCATATAGTCGATTCAAATCTGTATCGGAATATAAGCGATGACCGCCTTCTGTATGGGCTGTTGGCTTTAAGAGATCGATTTGATCATAATAGCGAAGTGTGCGGATACTGACTTGTCCTTTGGTTACCATTTCACCGATTGTATATGTTGCTCCATCTGTCATCAAAAACTGCCCTCCTTGAAAAATGAGATGCCGTGCTGAACTAGCAAGCCGGTACCAATACCCCAAATACCGATGCTCACAAGCTGCCAAAAGTAAATGCTCCGTATACTTGCTCCTAGAAATACAGCAGCAGCCGCGCTGATATGATTTGCGCCTAATATAGGTCCCATCAAAGCTAAGACGGGTACCCCGTAACGTCTGCCGAGAACTTTTGCCTTATTCATTCTAATGGATGAATAGTTGTCCTTTTTAGTACTTTCCATCCATTTTACAGCAAGAATCACCGATAGGAAATTAGCGGTGAGACCGATCAGGCAGCAGACTGGAAACGGCAGACCTAGCATGATCCCTAAAGGGACTGTTATATGGGCTTCCACGAAAGGCACAGCACTTAGTAGAATCAACGATAAATAAAGGAAGACCAGCGGGAGTGAAGATAAGTAATCGAGTACATCAGAGAACATATGACGTATCTCCTTTGACTTTGAAAAATCGAATCACAGGATAGGAGAAAGGTCTATCAATCAGTGTACAATACGCAGCCCACATGATGAGTATGGTCTCCAATCCGATTAACAGCATGGATGCCACGCCAGCGGGCGGGTAGTTTATGGAAGTGATCCGGAGTAAAAGAAAGACTGGGAAAAAGGTGAAATGCAAGTTCAACCCTTCCTTTGCATGCTGACTGAAATAGCTGCTTCGTTTTCGGACAAAGAGCAACACAATAAGTGGCAGGAAGAAAGTTAGGATTAAGGATAACAGATGCATCATACTTGCAGGAATTTTTTGTTTCAATGGCATATCAGGTCCTCCTAATGGTTGTGATAAATACACCATAAGGGGTGACGCGACTGGAGGTTCAAGTAGTATTTTTATATTAATTTCAAATAAGAACAGCCTCTCCTGTCGAAAGAGAGGCTGTTCTTATTTGAACCGATAGTATAGATACCCATCTGTAAAGTGATCTGATGAATTCGAGTTTTCCTGATCGGGATTTTCTCCCGCCAGGCTTTGGCTGCATTCATCCGGCGGTCCGATGATGATAGTCTGATTGTTAAGCGGGCGCAGTGCATCCTGCAGCTTTGCTTTATCCAGGCAATATGTTTTGGCCAGCACTTCTGCCGGTGTCTTTGCCAAAATATCGGACCCGAAAATATATTCTGGATACGGTGCATCGAAAATGGCGAGCAGATGAGTTTGATCCTCCCTAGCCGTTTCCCAATGCCACCATCCTTGGGGGATATTTGCAACTTGGCCACGTGAGATATGGATGTTCTCAACTTTATTCGTAAACGGATTGATCAAGGAAACACTTGCAGAGCCGCTGATGCAATAGACAAGTTCCGCTGCATTCTGGTGATAATGCGGTTCGACTGTCTTGTCCTTACTCAAATGGATATCAAGAAGCGACACATTACCAAGTGTATTCAACACATCCCGGCCGAGCCGGTTGATATAATTACGGCTATTCCGCGTGAATAAACGGTTTTTATTCAAATCGCTGAAATACTGGACATCTCCTTTTGTATAGTCCATGTACGCATTGTCTCTCCCCATACATTCCCCTCTTTTCGGTTAAAATGACTCGAAGATAGCTTATGCTGAAAATGGAATTTTTGATTTTACAGAAAAGGTTCCTTTCTTATATAAAAGGATGTACGCTGATGAAGGCTGTGTGCAGACACACAGAAAACATATTCTTCGTTTACAGTATGACTTAAATAGCTGTATGACATAAAGGAGTTCAACATGAAAAAACGAGGCATTACATTAAAGCTGTTTACTGTGACAGCTTTGATTTTTGTGGCATTTTACGCGATGATCATGACTTTTCAGCTTGTGTTTTTTGATAGCTTCTACCAGCATTATAAAACGAAAGAAGCTGCAAAGCACTTGTCTTCATTAGCTCACGCATATGAAGACAATCCTTGGAGCGCGGAGCAGTTGACAAAGCAGACGCTTTCTTACATGAAGGAGACAAAAAGTCCCTTGACGATTGTCGATGCAGAAGGATATCAGCTGGTGCAAGATCCGTTACATATCATGCTCGAAACAGATGATGGACAGGTTCTTGAAGTGGCTCTTTCCTTAATGGTTACTGATTATGGGGACGAATTGAATGCATTGGACATCCAAAAAGGAGATGCATTGGTTATCAATGGGGAGCACGATTTGTCGGTTTCTTCTGTCATATATCCTTCTGTCATAACCAAAGGAGAGGACAGTGTCGGCGACCACCTGGAAGAGAATGAAGTGACATTCGAAGGGAAAGTAAAGAGTGTCTCGCTGCCCAAGGCTGGTATGTCGAATAGAGGCTTGGGCCTCCTTTATGATGCACTGCTTGAGTGGTTCCCTCTAGATGAAGGCCTGCTCAAGAAGCTCCAAAATGGTGAGAGCTTGCAGCTGGACTGGATGGAGTCATGGAGCGGAAAGCATAATCTTGTACTGATTGAGCCAGTAAAAAAAGACGGAGAAATGCAATTCATGTTCTCGGTGACATCCTTACAGGAAACCAAAGATACAAATGAAGCACTGCGCATATTTTATCTATACATGGGCATCGCTGGCTTCGTCCTTATTCTGTTGCTTTCCTTGATTTATTCCCGTCTTGTGAGCAGTCCGTTGATCAAGCTGAATGAGATGGCGAAAAAAATGGTACATCTGGATTTCACATCGGTGAAGCCGATCAAGCAAAATGATGAACTTGGAAGCCTCTCCAATAACATGCTCATCATGGCCCAGAACTTGGACCACGCATTGGAGGACTTGAAGCAAGCCAATGGCAAGCTGAAACTGGATATGGAGAAACGAAAGCAAATGGAGAAAGCCCAACGGGAGTTTTTTGAAAATGCTTCCCATGAGCTTAAGACTCCGCTCAGCATTATCAAGAGTTTTGCCGAAGGTTTGCAAGATGGCATCAGTCCTGATAAACAGGATCACTATATGGAGGTCATCATCGAGGAATCTGACAAGATGGAAGTCCTGATCGGGGATATGCTTGATTTGGCAAAACTTGAAAATGGTGCTATCAAACTGAGGAAATCATCGTTCTTGCTTAGCGAAATGGCAGAGGATTTATCGGATAAACTGTTCTGCATGGCAAAAGAGAAGCATGTTTCGATTGAAGTGATGCCAAGGAACGAGCTGCCGATTGTGGCAGATTATGAATGGATGGAGCGAGTGATTCGAAATCTGCTAGTCAATGCTGTCCGTCACAGCGACCCAGAATCTGTGATTAGCATCCGTATCGAAACGGATTCGGAAGAGGGATGCAGCATATTCATGGTCGAGAACAAAGGGCCGCGTATACCGGAAGAGCAACTTGCCAATGTCTGGTCCCGTTTCTATCGAACCGAATCTTCCCGAAGCAGAATGACCGGTGGTACAGGTCTTGGGCTGGCAATCGTACAGCAAATTCTGGAACTGCACGGATTCAGTTATGGCGTGGAAAATATGGCGGAAGGTGTACGTTTCTTCGCTCGTTTCGATAAATGATAGGGAAAATTACTTATTTGGACACATGAAGGACATATGGAATTGTTAATTTATGTGTATAAGGTGGAAGGAAGGATTCGTGATGGGGAAAAAAGTGCTGCTTGTCGAGGATGAATTACGCATCCGGGAAGTAGTGGCGGATTATTTCAAAAAGGACGGCTGGGAAGTACATGAAACGGATAATGGCAGCAGTGCTATTGCCTGGTTTGATACCGTTTATCCTGATCTGGTCATTCTGGATATCATGATGCCGCAGATGGATGGATTTGCTGTCACCAAGCAGGTGCGCAGCAAATCCGGCGTTCCGATCATCCTGTTGACCGCCAAATCCAGTGATGATGATAAAATTCATGGATTTGAGCTTGGAGCCGACGATTATGTAACCAAACCATTCAGTCCGAAAGTTCTGGTTGCAAGGGCCAACTCATTGATGAAACGCGCTACAGAACAGTACTTGCCAGACGGTCATATGATCCGTTTCGGTCACGCTGTAGTCAATACAAAATCTCGTAATCTGGAACTGGAAAATCAGCAAGTCGAATTGACACCGAAGGAATATGACCTTTTGCTGCTGCTGCTCCAGCATAAAAATAACGTTCTTTCACGTGAAACAATTTTGAATCATGTGTGGGGAATGGACTTTGAAGGCGATAATCGGGTCGTGGATACGCATATCAAGAAGCTGCGGGCCAAACTTGGCTGTGAATCACATCATATCAGGACCGTCATTGGTACTGGGTATAAATTCGAATAGAAAGCAGTGGGAAAATGAATAAGATTAAGCAGCTGTATGCTCATACAGGTGTTCGCTTTGTCGCGCATACCTGTTTCTATTTGGCAATCCTGATCACCTTGTTTATGCTGTATGGCTTCCATACAGCGAATACAGGTAATTACATATATAACGATTTCTAATTGGAGAAGATAAAACGATGAAACTACTAACAACCATTGCACAGCACGCGGCAGTGATTCCTGAGAAGATAGCATTCCGCAATGGAAATGAAAAAATCAGCTACGGGATGCTCTGGGATAAATCCAGCAGATTGGCAGGCCTGATCCGCAGCAGCTGTCAGCTACAACGTCAGACGCCGATTGTTGTGTACGGTCACATGGGGACGGATATGCCGGTCTCATTCCTTGCCTGCGTAAAAGCTGGCTATCCATACATACCGGTCGATACATCCATTCCGATGGAACGGGTGCGTCTTATAGTGGAAAAATCAGGGGCCGGCTTGGTCATTGATACAACGAATACGGTACTGGAATTAGACAATGTTGCAGTCTTACATACAACTGCTTTACAGCTTGAGCAGGAAGAACCGATAGGACAAGATTTGTGGGTTGATGAAGATGAAGTATTCTACATCATTTATACGTCTGGAAGCACCGGGAATCCGAAAGGTGTACAGGTAACGGCGGAAAATCTGCAATCATTTACCGATTGGATGACTGGGGACTTTCCATTGGGACAGGGTAAAGTATTCATGAATCAGGCGCCTTTTTCATTCGATTTGTCCGTAATGGATTTTTATCCGGCATTACAAAGTGGCGGTACTGTCCATGCTTTGGATAAGGAAGTGATCAATAAGCCGAAGCTGCTTTTTGAGAACCTGGTCCATTCTGACATACAGGTTTGGACCTCGACACCATCTTTTGTTCAGATGTGTTTTCCGAATCCAGATTTCAATGAGGCAATGCTTCCAGAGCTTGAAACTTTTCTTTTCTGTGGTGAAGTGCTGCCACTGGCGGTGGCCAGAGAGTTGAAGGAGCGATTCCCGAAAGCAAGTATTTTCAATACATATGGACCAACAGAAGCAACAGTTGCAGTTACCAGCATGGAAGTTACTGAGGAATTGCTGATAAAGGATGAGGCATTGCCGGTTGGATACCCAAAGCCGGATATGCGTATCTTTGTTGTGGATGAAACGGGTACCCCGCTGTCAGATGGCGAAAAAGGTGAGCTTATCATTGCGGGGCCTAGTGTGACAAAAGGGTATTTGGGAGAGGCGCTTTTAACAGAAAAGGCATATGGCATCATGGAAGGCGTGCAGGCTTACCGGACTGGCGATGCCGGTGTGATAAAAGATGGTTTGGTGTACTGTCAAGGGAGATTGGATTATCAAATCAAACTTCATGGTTACCGGATGGAGCTAGAGGACATTGAATTCCATCTCAATCAATCCGAGTATATCGAGTCTGCCATCATCATTCCCTTCGCACCGAATGAGGAAATCGAATATTTGATTGCAGCGGTCGTACCTAAAGAACATGACTTTGATAAAGAGTATCAGCTGACGGCAGCTATTCGTAAGGATCTCGCTTTGCGTCTGCCAGCATATATGATTCCGCGTAAGTTCACCTATCATGAAGCTATTCCGATGACGATGAATGGCAAAGCGGATCGGAAGAAAATGAAAGAAGAGGTATTCGCATGACCCCGTATAGTTCGTTCCTTTTCTTCATTATCCTGGGCATCCTGCTGCTGCCAACGATGATTCTCGGTATGATGGGCAAACCTTTGCGTTATTATAATGTGTTTGTCTCCATCGTCGTATTGGCAATGATCTTTTCTGGCGGAGATGAAGGGTTTTATTCACTCGTCATCTTTACCATCCTGCAGCTTGTGCTCATCAAAGGTTACATAAGCTATCGGCAAACGAAAAATAGCAGTCTTGTATTCTATTTGATGAGTCTGCTATCGATTTTGCCTTTGATCTTATCGAAGATCCTGCCGTTTTTGGCAGTGGATAACTGGGCAAGCTTCCTTGGAATCTCTTATCTGACATTCCGTGCTGTTCAAATCATCATCGAAACAAGGGATGGTTTGATCAAACAGCAGCTGTCGATTTATCAGCTGGTCAATTTCATGCTGTTCTACCCGACGATTTCATCCGGCCCGATTGATCGGTTCCGCCGCTTTCAAAAGGATGAAGAGAAAAGATGGACACCAGATGAATATAAGGAACTGCTTTATAAAGGAATCAATAAGATATTCCTAGGTTTCCTGTACAAGTTCATCATCGGCTACGCCATCAATTCTTATTTCATCATGAACCTTGATTATATCGCGGATGGACGGGTCAGCTATCATTTGCTGTATATGTACAGCTACAGTTTGTATCTATTCTTCGACTTTGCCGGATATACATTGTTTGCCGTCGGGGTGAGCTATATCATGGGCATAAGATCGCCAGAAAACTTCAACAAGCCGTTTATCAGCAGGAATATTAAAGATTTCTGGAATCGCTGGCATATGTCGCTGTCATTCTGGTTCCGTGATTATGTATTCATGCGTTTCGTCTTCCTGATGAAGAAGAAAAAGTGGATACAGAACAAAATGCTTGTTTCGAATCTGGGTTATATCCTGCTATTCCTATTAATGGGAGTATGGCATGGATTAGCAATCCAATATATCATCTACGGTGCTTATCATGCACTGATGATGACAGCCTTCAATTTCTTTGAGAATTGGAACAAAAAACATAAACGCTGGCCGACAGGAAAATTCATGACGGTTGTATCGATCGTCATCACTTTCCACGTCGTCTGTTTCGGATTCTATCTGTTTTCCGGAAGACCATTTCAATAAAAGGGGATTATATTAATGGATTTCAAAGAGAAAGTACTACAAGTTATTGCGCAAGTTTGTGAAGATGATGTCGTGAAGGAGGAGCACGATCTCGATATTTTCGAGGCAGGCTTACTTGATTCTTTTGCAACGGTCGAATTGCTTGTTCAATTTGAAGAGCAGCTTGGGATCAATGTACCGATTACGGAGTTCGACCGGGATACATGGAACACACCAAATGCGATTACCGATCGATTGAATGAGCTGAAATAATGAAGAAGAAGTATCTATTCGGACCGATCATCCTTGCATTGGTCCTGTTCGCCGGCTTTGTCTTCGTACCGGCTTCCTGGCTGGCAAAACTAGTGCCAGCCGATCGTTTGGAGCAATCGGCCATCAGTCTTGAGCCAAGTATGTTCCAAGGCACCTATTTACAGGGAGAAATGCTGGATGATCCGGATTATGTACCGATTTACGGTTCTTCAGAGCTGTCCCGCTGGGATCCTTTCCATCCATCTAATTATTTTGAAGTGAACGGCGCGGATTATACACCGTATTTGATCGGAAAAGGCGGTACCACATCGATCATCCATGATTTGAATTTCGCAACGCAGGCCGATAAGCTGAAGGGAGAACAGATGGTCATCATCGTATCGCCGCAATGGTTCGTCAAGCGCGGCACAGATGAACAGCATTTTGCGCCGAATTATTCTGCTTTGCAGGCATATCAGCTGCCATTCAATAAAGAGATAGATGAACAGGTGAAGCGGGAACTGATGCAAAGGCTTATGTCGTACGATGCGGTGAAGAATGACACGATGCTTTATCAGCTGTATGATGCTTACTTGGGTGATAAGAAGATGAAATTTAACCTGTTAACCGCGCCAGCTAAAGCTTATATATCGATGCTTGAAAAAAAGGATTTGTATTTCACATTAGTCAAAGACAAGCCAACGAATCGCCATCAGTCCGATAAAGTGAAAGATAAGACATGGGAGGATCTGCAAGCACAAGCAGATGCCTATGGTGAAAAGCGGACAAAGAACTCGAAATTCCATATTGCAACGAATGTGTATAAACATAAAAAGAATTACATCAAAGAGATGGAAGGAAAGAACAAAGGACATTCCTATGCGGAATCACCTGAGTACGACGACTTTCAGCTGATGCTGGATATCCTGAAAAAAGCCGATGCTAAGCCATTGTTTGTCATCATTCCTGTAAATGGGGAGTACTACGATTATACTGGATTTCCAAAACAAGGAAGAGAAGACTATTATAATCGAATCAAAAAACAAATCGATGATAACGGCTTTACCTATGCTGATTATTCTGGCCATGAATATGATCCGCATTTCATGCGTGACACAATTCATATCGGCTGGAAGGGCTGGGTCCATCTGGATGAGGATATGGAAAAATTCCTCCAATAAATATAGACGATTCACCAAGACGGTGAATCGTCTTTTTTTTGTTTTTGAACTAGAATCCTCTTTAACTGGTTAGACTATGGAAAAAGAGTTTTAGGAGAGATGAGGATTGAAGAAAACGATATACATCTTAAGCTTGATATTCATCTGTTTCATGCTGGTCTCCTTTGTAATAGAACTGAAAAATGGAGATACGAATTCCTGGACCAAAGGTGGTGGCAGGGTAATCATGAGTGCATTGCCGCTAGGTCTGCTATTCTTCCAGCGGGTACCGTTCCGCGTACCGCATATTCTCGGCTATTATGGGTTGCTTGTCTGCACTTTCATACTGGGAGCCATATTCCACTTTTACGATAAATACAAATGGTGGGACGTGACGCTGCATGTAGTCGGGAGCATGTATATCGCTTGGCTAGCCTTGGCTATTTATCGCTATAAGGTGCTAAGGCCAGCAGGCATCTACATTTCACGCTGGATCATATTCCTATTTGTATGCGGTATGGCAACGATCGGAAGTGCAATCTGGGAAAGTATCGAATTCATCGGCGACATGACGGTGACAAGCGTCATGCAGCGGAGCGGAAATACCGACACGATGACGGATTTGATTGCGGGGTTGCTTGGGGGAGTTATATTGGGTATCTATGCCTTGTTCCGGAATAAGCCACTTGAGGGGAAAGAGATGCGTGGCTAAGAGAGTTGCAAAAAAATGCAGCTCTCTTTTTTATTTGATGTTTATATTTCATTTGTACACTCTTCTTTGAAAGGAGAGAAAACAAATGTGGAAAAAGATAACGCGCTTATTGAAGCGTGAGCTATGGCTGCAAAGGTTGGCTGATATTTCCTGCAGAACACATTGAAACAAGGCAGGTGCTGCAAATCTGATAATAACGATTTCTCCTGAGGTTTTGTCCATTGCAGATCCTATTGAAAAACCGAAATTTAGGGAAAATCAAATTAGGTTTTGCCCTAAATTTCGGTTTATTTAAAAGGGTAATCGGAAAATAGTGTGGAAAGAGGGTTAAAAAGTACCCTCTTCCATAGCTTTAGTCAGTGCGGAAAAATCAGCACCATAGATTTCTTCATACACCCACTCATAACCAGTTTGTGACCAACTTTGGAATTGATCATGCAACATTTTACCAAAAGTAACTTCAACTTCTTTGAATTTCTTTTTCTTTTTAACTTTACGGTAGCCCTGAGTAAACAAAATCTTTGCTCTGAGGGCTTCAAAGGAGTAGCCACGACCAACATGGTTTATTGTTTTGATTAAACGATTGAGGGATTCCGTATAAGCGTTTGTAATAGGAGAATTGAAATAGTTGAATATTACTTCCTCCCAATTATTCATAGCTTTAATCAAATTTTCAAAATAAGTCATTAATTCTTTAGGAACATTTGTAACCCAATTTTGATAAAGTTTATAGGCATCGTTGATTGATTCAGCTTCATAAATGTCAAAGAATTGCTCTTTGAGTTCATAAGCCTGTCCAAGTAATGGAAAATTTTGAGTCCATACTTGTAGCTTTATCTGGTCATCAAAGTCTGTTAAGTCTTTACTCCTTGTAAGAAGCACATAACGATCCCTCATAAGTTGCCTACGTTCTTTGGCTGTAACATTTTGACGGTTAGCTTTTCGAACTTTCTCTAAGGCTTCATTAGCTAATTTAACGACATGGAATTTGTCAATTACGATTTTGGCATGTGGTATCACTGTGTTAACAGCACTTTTATAAGGATTCCACATATCCATTGCTACAAGTTCAATTTTATCAATATCTTGGAGCTTTGAAAGGTAACTCAGAACATTATCTTTGTTACGTTTTTGTAAGATTTCAATTACTGACTTGTTTTCAACATCTGTGATGACACAACGATATTTTTTAAGTAAATGGACTTCATCAATACCAAGCCATTTAGGAGTTCTAAAGTTCGTTTGTGCTTCAAGCTCTGCAACATAATCATTAAAGATATTCCGTACAGTCTTTTCATCAACACCGATCTCTTCTGCAACGCTGGTAAAAGTTTTCTCAAGACTTGCTTCTTTAATCCAATCCATTAGCCTATTAGTAACTGAACGATTGTCGTCCATTTCTGGTAGATTTTCAAAGAAGGTTCCATTACATTCCCTACATTTATAACGTTGTCGTTTGACATAAATACCGACACGTTTGGCATGCATTGGCAGGTCAAAAAATAACTGATTTTTCTTACCGTGCTTGTATAAGTTTGCGATAGTGCCACACTTTGGACAGGAAGACGGAGAATTGGATGTCGTTTCTACTAAAAACCGATAATCATTAATACTCTCGTTCATATCAATGATTTTCAGATTAGATAGATTAAGCATATTGTTTAACATATATTTTTCCTGACTCTTTCAATATTTACTAAGACAAGTGTTTTATAATAAATCTTTATTCTTTTTATAGGACTTCTTTAAGGAAATATAATCTAAGGAAAATAAGATAAAACCACCTATAACCGATAAGGCTATTAATTCAAACCATTCACTGATACTGTTAGGCGGTATAAAAATTAGGTATACAAGATTAAAAATAATGACAAATCCACATGATTTAGTAAGAATAACTTTTAATTGTCTTTTATAAGCCTGTTCCGTAGAAATGTCTGTATACTCCATACCCGAAATGATATACCTTAAAAAAACGTAACCTATAAAAAGCCATATAGCTATGAATAACGCTAATTCTAAGTCAAGTTGAAGATTCGGAACATACTTGTTAATAATGAATACACCGATTAAAAATAGTAAGAGAATAACAGACCCTTCTGATAAAAAATATAAAGCCTTTTTCTCCCGATATTCATCATCTGGTAATAAAAACGATAACCAAGATTTCATTAATTCTCTACCTCCCAAAATAAATCATCTAAAGTTTTATTAAGTTCTTTTGCTATGGCAACGCAGAGTTGAAGACTTGGATTATATTCTCCTTTCTCTATAAGTCCAATTGTCTGTCTGGTTACACCTACTCTTCTCGCTAATTGCTCTTGGGTCATTGAAGTTTTTATTCGAGTTATTTTCACATTATTTTTCATTATCCCACCCTACTCAATGTAATATATACTTTGCATATGCAATTTATATATTACATTGAGTGTGTAAAGAAGTCAAATATTTTTATTAAGGAGTTTGGTTGGTAGTAAATTTATTGCAGATGTTGTTTTTGAGTTTTCCACACGATAATCCGAATACCCATTTAAAATTACATTCGATAAGCGCAGGCAGAATACGGAGACTCCCGCGGGATGAAAACCTAGGTGAGACCCCGGATACATTAGCAGTTATAAAAAAGGAACCCAGAGTGGAACTTTAGGATGAGTCCTACTAATTTGATGTGTCAGAAACTGACTGTCAGTATGTTCTTGTTTATCTGAGGAAGAGGTTGTTGATCATATTCGTTATGTGGATGACAGCTCTTGAATGAATAAATATTTGTTTTGGTGTATTGTTAATGCAGGATAAAATCAACAATCAGCAGGAGATGAATACAACGATGTCTACATACAAAATCATTCAAAACGACCAAGATTTCGAGAAAGCGAAAGCGATGCGTGTAGCAATTTTCGTGGAAGAGCAAGGTGTGCCTTTTGAGGATGAATTCGATCGATTCGATGTGTTGGATGGTGCTTGTCAGCATATTCTCGTTTACCATGAGGGGGAAGCTGTCGGCACAGGCAGGCTGCGGTTCGTCGGGGATTTCGGAAAGCTGGAGCGGATATGTATAACAAAGGAATACCGCAAGTTTGGACTGGGCAGGGTCATTATTGAAGGCCTGGAAGAAACAGCACGCCAAGCAGGTAAAACAGCTTTCAAATTGCATGCGCAAGTGCAAGCGAGCGGATTTTACAAGAAATTGGGATATACAGAAGCTTCCGATATATTTGATGAGGATGGTATTCCTCATATCATCATGGAAAAGAAGGAAAGTGTGACAGCAGGAATATAATGGTTAAAAATCGCCGGGTTTCACAGCCGGGCGTTTTTTTATATTTCTTGTTGAAACGCTTCCAATCATCTGTTGCTTTGTTAGAATGAAAATATAATGATTGCGCTGCATCAGGGGCGCCAAACGAACCTGGAAAGGGGCAGTTGGGATGAGGACTACAGATGCACAGGATTTGATGCAATTGACAAGGCTTTATGGGGCGAATAATTATCATCCGCTACCGATCGTCATAGCAAAAGCTGAGGGGGTGTGGGTAGAGGATACCGCGGGTAAGCGGTATATGGATATGCTCAGTGCTTATTCGGCGGTGAATCAGGGGCATCGGCATCCGAAAATCATCGATGCGCTTATCGAACAGGCCCAGAAAGTCACGCTCACATCCCGCGCTTTTCATAACGATCAGCTGGGTTTATGGTATGAAAAAGTTGCTGCTTTGACTGGCAAGGATATGATCCTGCCGATGAACACCGGTGCTGAAGCTGTGGAGACGGCTTTTAAAGCAGCCAGGCGCTGGGGATATGACGTAAAAGGGATTGCTGATGATCAAGCGGAGATCATTGTATGCGGTGGAAACTTCCACGGCAGGACAATGACTGCGGTCTCGCTTTCGTCGGAAGCGGAATATCGCCGCGGATTCGGTCCAATGATTCCAGGTATCAAGGTTATTCCTTATGGTGATTTGGAGGCTCTGAAAACCGCAATCTCACCGAGTACGGCTGCCTTCCTGTTGGAACCGATCCAAGGGGAAGCAGGTATCATCATCCCGCCAGAAGGGTATCTAAAAGCAGCATCTGAATTATGTAAGCAGGAGAATGTCCTATTCATCGCCGATGAGATTCAAGTCGGGTTAGGGCGTACAGGTAAACCGTTCGCTTGTGATTGGGAAGGTGTATCGCCGGATCTTTATATCTTAGGCAAGGCATTAGGCGGCGGAGTATTCCCGATTTCTTGTGTTGCCGGCGATAAGGAAATATTGAGCGTTTTCGATCCTGGTTCACATGGTTCCACATTCGGGGGAAATCCACTAGCTTGTGCCGTCTCGATTGCAGCGCTGGAAGTACTTGAGGAAGAGGGTCTAGCGAGCAGGTCCCATCGACTCGGAACATATTTATTGAAAGAACTGCAAAAGCTGACCTCCCCTAAAATCAAGGAAATTAGGGGAAAGGGATTGTTTGTCGGCATTGAATTGACCGAGGCTGCAAGGCCATATTGTGAAAAGTTGAAGGAACTGGGTGTGCTTTGCAAAGAGACACACGACACTGTCATCCGGATCGCTCCGCCTTTGATCATCACAGAAGAAGAACTGGAATGGGCAATGGAAAGATTGAAGCAGATATTGCAGTGAAATGAAAAGGGGAGAAAAATAGATGAAGCTAGGTACAAGTGGATTGGATACAACTCCAATTGCCCTCGGCTGCATGAGGATGAAAGATTTGAACAAGCAGGAAGCTGTCAAAGTCATCGATACAAGCGTTGAAGCTGGCATCAATTTATTTGATCATGCGGACATATATGGCGCGGGAGCATCTGAGGAAGTTTTCGCCGAAGCTTTAAATGAGAGTGCAGTGAGACGAGAAGATATCATTCTCCAATCCAAATGCGGCATTCGCCATGGTTTCTTCGATTTTTCAAAGGAACATATTGTGTCCAGTGTCGAAGGTATACTGAAAAGACTGCGGACTGATTATCTGGATATCCTGCTTTTGCATCGGCCGGATGCGCTGATGGAGCCGGAAGAAGTAGCAGAGGCCTTTCGCGAACTGAAAGAAAGCGGAAAGGTAGGAAACTTCGGTGTAAGCAACCATCACCCTTACCAAATCGAGCTGTTGAAGCAGTATGTAAAAGAGGACCTGATCATCAACCAGCTGCAATTCAGTCTGATGCATACGCCACTGATTGACGCTGGATTGAATGTGAATATGCAGAACAGGGAGTCCGTTGTGCGTGACAGCGGTCTGTTGCCGTATAGTCGGCTGAACAATATGACAGTCCAGGCATGGTCTCCTTTTCAATTCGGTATGATTGAAGGAGTATTTGTCGATCACCCTGATTTCCCAGAAGTAAATGCGGCACTACAGGAATTGGCCGAACAGTATGGTGTAAGCAAATCCGCAATTGCGGTTGCCTGGATCCTGCGCCACCCTGCCAACATCCAAGCTGTCGTCGGTTCGATGAATCCGGAACGGATCCAGTCTATCTGTAAGGCACAAGATATTAAATTGACAAGGGAAGAGTGGTATAAATTGTACAGGGCAGCTGGCAACAATGTACCTTGATTCCATAATATTTTCGGAAGCGAATTGTCAGATTGGCAATTCGCTTCTTCATGGAAGCAACTAATGAGATGTTCTTGACATGTGACACAGTGTCACATATAATCTATTTATCATTGATTGTGACACTGTGTCATATGTTTAGGCAGGAGTGAAGTTATGCCAAAGCAAACCTTTCTTTCTTTGCCGGAGGATAAAAGGAATACATTGATTCAAGCCGCTAAGAAAGAATTTTCAAGGGTCCCGCTTCATGAAGCGTCCATTGCCAACATCATCAAAGACGCGGGAATTCCGAGAGGCAGCTTTTATCAGTATTTCGAGGACAAAGAAGACCTATACTATTTTCTGCTGAATCAACTCGCGCAAGAGAACAATAAGAAGATGATAGCTATTCTTCAGGAGAAGAAAGGGAACTTATTTGAGTCCTTGGTGGAACAGTTCCGCTATATGATTTCCCTGCGTAATGATGAGGAGCATAAAGATTTCTTCAGATATGCTTTCCTGAATATGAACCATAGGAAAGAAAATACTATGGCTAATAACATATATAAAGAGAGTCTGAAAAATGAGCGCTCCCAAACACTTGAATTGGTGGATATTTCATATCTGAATATCGAAGACAAGCAGGAACTTTCGCATGTCATCAGGATTGTCGGAGCAATCACTTTTCATAATCTTGTTCAGGTATTCGTTCACGATCTCACGGATGAAGAAGCCATCTCCAATTATGAAACACAGATCAGTTTGGTAAAAAAAGGACTGCAGAAAGAAGGGGTCGACTGATGTACAATTCTGTAATCAAAAAAAGCGATGATTTCATGAAGAAGCTGGTAGAAGCATTGCAAAAACAAGGAATCAACGCAACCATTTGTAAACGGCCGCTTCTACAGCATTAAAATTGAATAAAGGGAGATAGAAATTTGAACACAGAAGCAACACAACCCAGAAAAACGCCATATTTGATGCTGGCTATTTTATTTGTCGGAGCATTTGTCTCCTTTTTGAATAACTCGTTGTTGAATGTCGCCCTGCCATCTATCATGGTTGACTTGAAAATCGAGGATTATTCAACAGTTCAATGGCTTGCAACAGGCTATATGCTTGTCAGCGGGGTACTGATTCCAGCCTCCGCCTTTTTAGTTACACGGTTTTCAAACCGCATGCTGTTCATCACAGCGATGATCATCTTTACATTAGGTACTGCTTTGGCAGCTTTTGCTCCGAATTTTGGTCTATTGCTGACTGGTCGTATGGTCCAAGCGGCAGGTTCATCTGTAATGGGACCTTTGCTGATGAACATCATGCTCGTTAGTTTCCCGCGTGAAAAACGTGGAACGGCCATGGGTATCTTCGGGTTGGTAATGATTACGGCTCCAGCTATCGGTCCTACGTTATCCGGTTACATTGTGGAGTACTATGATTGGCGTTTATTGTTTGAAATGATCCTTCCATTGGCAGTGATCAGTTTGTTGCTGGCTGTCTGGAAGCTTAAGAATGTCATGCAGCAAAATACGGAGGCAACGCTTGATTATCTTTCCGTTGTACTATCGTCCATCGGATTCGGCGGATTGCTTTATGGATTCAGCTCTGCAAGTTCCGACGGTTGGACAGATCCAATCGTATTGACTACCTTGATTGTCGGAGCGATTGCTTTGATTATCTTTGTCATCCGTCAGTTGCGCATGGAGAAACCACTATTGGACTTGCGCGTGTATAAGTATCCGATGTTCGCGCTCGGTTCCATCATCTCCATCGTAAACGCAGTGGCAATGTTCTCAGGTATGATTCTGACACCAGCTTATGTGCAGAATGTACGCGGAATTTCCCCGTTGGATTCCGGTTTGATGATGCTGCCAGGTGCCATCATCATGGGTGTCATGTCACCTATCACTGGCCGACTGTTCGATAAGTTCGGTCCGCGCATTCTGGCGGCAGTCGGTTTGACGATCACAGCAGTTTCAACTTATATGCTCGCTCATCTGCAGCTGGATTCCAGTTATGCATATATCATCTTCATCTACACGTTACGGATGTTCGGTATGTCCATGGTTATGATGCCGATCATGACTAACGGTCTGAACCAATTGCCAACTGTGTTGAACCCACATGGTACGGCGGTGAATAATACAGCGCAGCAAGTATCTGGTTCAATTGGGACAGCCGTTCTCGTTACGATCATGAACTCTTCTACTAAAAATGAAGCGGAGAGCTTGATGGCAGGAGTGGATCCAACGACACTGACAGAAGCAGCAACTGCACTAATGACGCAGAAGGCGCTATTGACTGGAATCCATACTTCCTTCTATGTAGCGTTGGGAATCAATATTGTTGCATTGGTACTCGCACTGTTCGTAAAACGTGTGGACACAAGCAGTGATGCTGTAAGAAAAATTGAAAAGCAAGATATCGGTCAGGTGAAGCCTGAGCCTGCAAAATAAGAGAATGGATCCGGTCTTACCGGGTCCATTCTTTTTTGTGGATAATATTCCATTATTTCGCAAAGCTGCAGTCCACTGTGCAGTTGACCTATGGAAGATGGTACCAATCGGTACTGTTATTGAAAACTTCTTCACTTTCATAACTTTCAGCCCTCTTTTTCATGAATTTTTTACCAAAAATTATATTGATTGCCTTTTGGGTGTGGTGTACTATTTCATTAGTACAATTTTGGAACCTATTTCTATTTGGTTTCGTAAAGGAAAGAAGAGAAAGGGGAGAAAACCGATGCAAACACAAGTAAAAGAACCTCAACATAAATTGCCGAAAGAATCATTGCGTGTCGAAGTGATAGGTGATGTTATTTTTGATGTGGTGGTGCTTTTGATTTTTGTTGTTTTATTTGGCTTGGATTTTTATTTTGACTGGCCATCCTGGATCGGGTTCGTGCTTATGGTCTTGCTTATCGTCTCCATTCCATTTGGGTTCATTGGTTATTTCACGACTGTTATCAACCACCGCAACTGGCGCTATGACATGGATGAGGAATATGTTCAGCTGAGGCAGGGAGCATGGTTCCAGAAGGATCAGCTGATTCCCATGACGAAGATCCAATCCGTCGAAACGAAGCAAGGACCATTATTAAGAAAATATAAACTCCGGGAAGTCGAGATTGAGACAATGGCAGGCGAATACAGCATCCCGGGTTTGCCGGAAAAAGAGGCTTATGCATTAAGGAATGAAATCGCGGCATATGCCAAGGCAAAGGAAGAGGATGACTGATGGAGACAAGACGTTATCATCCGGCTATTATGCTGTTTGGCATTGCCAAAGCAATCAGGAATTGGATTGTGCCTCTCATAATCGTCACTATCTTCAATAATGCCGATAATTGGTGGGGGACATATGCAAAATACATCGTTTTGGCCATCATACTGCTGTCCATTGTGAGTGATATTCTAACGTGGTTTACAGAAAAATACGCAGCTGATGAGCACGCGTTTCATTTATATAGCGGCATCTTTTCAAAAACAAGCCGCACTGTTCCTTTCGAAAAAGTTCAAAATATAACTAAACATACGAATCTCCTGCATCGGCTGCTTCGATTGACTGCGATAAAATTCGAGACAGGATCGAAGGAAAAAGCTGTGGAATTTAAGGTGCTCACGAAAGAGGAGGCCTCCCGGCTGGAACAGCTGACCAAAACAGACAGACAGGACCAAGCTGACAAACGGCAGCATGCTGAGAGCGAAGAAGATGATATGGTACGGGATGATACTGTATCAGAGCAGACTGTCTCTATTGCTCAGGAACGAACTGTTCATTTCAAGCCGACAAAGAAGGAACTGATCAAGGCGTCATTTACTTCTTTCAGTTTTTTGCTCGTTCCGCCACTTTTGGTATCTTTTGTACTAAAATTTGATATTTTCTTTGAATGGAGCGATGTGCGTCAGTATTTGCCATTGTTGAAGATCTGGTGGATCACAACGCTTGGTCTAATCGGAATCATTGTAGCGTCCCTTTTGATCGGGATGTGGCGTATATTGCAAAAGTACGGCAACTATGAACTGGCATCAGATGCAGTCAATATTTACATCCAGACAGGGTTGGTAAGCGAATCGTCCTTTTCGATTCGTAAAGACCGCGTGCAAGGAATTGAGATTAGCCAGCCGATTTTACACCGTCTGCTCGGGTTGGCAAAGGTGAAGCTGATCAGTACAGGTTCACTGGATATTAGCGAGGAGACAGAAACGATCAATTCACTTTATCCATATTTCTCATTGAAACAGGCACAGCAATTGATTGCTGCAATACTACCCGAGTATGAAGTGAAGTTCTCCATGCATAAATTGCAGCAGAAAGTATTGTTTTACCGTCTGCTTCAGCCGAGTTTCATCTGGCTGGCCGTCACCATCACTATGTATTTTTGGCGTCCGGAAGTGTTTGGTTATCAGATATCGTGGTGGATTGTGTCTATCATTGCATTGATCATGATTGAAGGCTATCGCTATTTGAATTTTAAACATTCCGGATACTTGGTGAGTGAGAGATTTTTCCAGATGAAAACGGGAGCTTTTACGACAACACTTTTTGTGACAAAAAGAAATAAGATGATTGAGATTTCCAGGACTCAAAATCCGCTGCAGCGTTGGCTGGGATTGGCAACAATCGAGTCCATCAACCGGGCAAAACCGGTGCTGCATAATAAAATGAAAGATATACCGGTCAGGGAAGCAGAGCGTTTTTATGTTTGGTTTCACCAGCGGACAAATGATGTCCGGAGGCATTAAAGAAAAGACAGCTCGTATAGAGCTGTCTTTTCATTCAATACCCTTCGCGGGGAATTTCCCTTCCTTTGTCGTTCTTCAGGGAACCATCCTTTTCCACATTATCTATCTTCCCATCTACAGTACCCTCTGTATACGTATCCGTTACTTGCTCATGGGTAATCGAGATCCCCTTATCGACTGGATTTGATGAATTATAATCTTGTGCATCGTACATCTTTTCAGCTACTTCATTTGCAGCTTTTTGCTTTGATTTATCCAACTTGTATTCCTCCTTCCAGTTATTCATTAGTTTCCCGAAATGGAGGGAAAATATGTTTGGCATTTTGAATGGTTATCATTCTTGTTTATATCATGCAAAGGTCCTGTCTGATAACAGAAACGTTTATTTACGGGTTTTTATGGGAAACCTTGAAGTAAGAGAGAGCATAGTGCAGAAATTTGACAAAACAAAATCCTTTACTGTGTAAACGCTTTCATTATAGAATGTATGTAAGCAAAAGGAAAGTTGCTCTGCATCCTCATGAAAGAAGGAGTGGACAAGGAATGAAGAAAAATGAAAACAATTTTTTCGTAGGATTACTATATGGTACAGGTTTAAGCATACCGCTTTGGGTGACATTCTTTGCAGTTGTGAAGGGGATTTCCGAAGCAGTATCTTAAAAATAAAGAGGCGTCGGCTATGGCCGGCGCTTTTTTTCGTATATACTAGTAGAAAAAAGGACGTTTTAAAATGCAGGATTTCGAATCTGTTTATAAATTGATGGAGTGTTCATTCCCTCCTGAGGAGCATCGTGGTTTCACGGAGCAAAAAGCACTTTTGAACAGGGAAGATTATCTTATCCAAACTTATGAAGAAGACGGTCGAGTGGCAGCATTTTGTGCGATCTATTCACTGCCGGAATTTTCATTCATCGAACATATTGCAGTTGACGAAGCCTTTCAGGGGCGGGGCATGGGCAGTAAAATCATGAGAGAAATCATGGCCATTTCAGATAAGCCGATCGTACTTGAGGTGGAACCTCCAGCTGAATCCGAGGTTGCTGCCCGTCGCGTGAGCTTCTATGAGAGGCTTGGTTTTCACCTGCACGACTATCCATATGAACAGCCGCCCCTGAGACCGGGAGCGGCACCTCTTCCTTTGCAGCTTATGAGTTATCCTCGAACCTATGATGCCGAAGCGTTCGATAGCATCAAACAGATGATTCTGCACCATGTTTATGGTGAACGCCATCTATACCGTTAACGATAATCATGCTTGTCTCTCCGATAAGCGCGAAAAGCGGTTCGCAGGGCTGCATAACTTCCGATGGCTGCATAGCCATAAAAATACCCCATGAAGATTGCTGCAATCAGATTGTGGGGATGGCTGAAAAAAATGGACAGGATCAATCCGCTCAGTAACGCAATCGTAGGTGTATACTTGCCGGGCAGCGGCAGGAGATGCTTCACGATTTGGGTAAAAATAAGAACGATGGGCACACCAAGCACGGCATCCCAGAAGTTCGTCATGATCATAGGAAATTCCAACGTCCTTACCTCCTTTGTATAACGTATGCGGGGCTGTCCAAACTTATTAAGGTTGGAGGGCATTTTCCTTATAAGCAGAAATACCGTGTAGAGAGCGGGTGGGCAGGGGAAACAGATTATTAAGAAAACTAGCAATATAGCAGATGAGAATCTTTACGATTGACGTGCATATATGGGATGGTGTATAGTGTACGTACACTAGATATTGTGTTACGGAGGCCGGTAATATGCAAAGATACTTATTTGAATACAAAATCCTGCCAACTGGTGAAACAAGTGAATTCAGCTATGTTGCTGCTTCTGAAGAAGAAGCACGCCAGTCCATCCAGGAACGTGTGGCAGATTTGGAATTCGTGGAACCAGAAGAAGTCGAAATCGGCAGCTTGCTTCGTACATTGGATGCGAGCAAACATTATTACGAATGTGAAGGCTGTACCTGATAAAAAAGCGACCCAGGGCTTATGCTCCTTGGGTCGCTTTTTTCTATAACTTGAATACAGCAATCGATTCATTCAGCTGACGGCTTATATGCGTCAGTTCTTCTGCGGATGTTGCGATATTGGCAACCGCTTGAATTTGATCGGCGATCGAGGCTGCAATCTCTTCGACACTGGCAGCTGTTTCTTCTGACACACTGGATGCGTTCTGAATGCTATCTGTAATATCATTTGTCTGTGCAGTGACCTGCTTTATTTCCTCGATTAGTCTGCTGCCAGCATTTTTCGTAGCTTCGGCAGCTGCTTCGATAGCTGCGAACTCAGCGGCTGTGGCAACGACGGAGTGGTTCAGCTGTTCTGCCTGCTGTTTATTCGATTCGATTCGAACTACATTTTCCGCGGCTTCTTTTGTGATGGAGCTGATCATCTGCTGGATTTCCTTGGTGGCAGCATTGGACTGATCAGCTAGCTTTCGAACCTCGCTCGCAACAACGGCAAAGCCTTTGCCGTGTTCTCCAGCTCGTGCTGCTTCGATGCTCGCATTAAGGGCAAGCAGGTTCGTCTCTTCGGTAATATTCTCGATGACATCCGTAATATGGACGATTTGCTGCAAATTCTTATCCAGTTCCTTCATTCCGACAGATATAGCTTCTACCGATTGCATCGCGGCATTATTAGCCGAAGTCAAGTCATGCATCATATCGCTGCCTTTGGTTGTCGCTTCACTTGTTTGAAGTGCGGCTTGAGCGATTGCATCACTTTGTGCGGTCATTGTCCTGATGGAATCATTGAATTTACTCAAATGATATGTCGTCGTTTCCAAATCGGACGCTTGAGAGCTTGCACCTGTGGCAATGTCATCCACTGCCACACCGACCTGCTCACTGCTTGCGGATGTTTCTTCACTTACCGCAGAAAGCTCGGATGCCGCATCGGATACTTTATCGCTGGATTGGATGATGCTTTCAACTAAATTCCGTAACTCTCCAGACATCTTTATGAAAGCTCTGCTCAGGACACCTATCTCATCCTTTGTTTCTTTTAAATCTTGTTCTCTGAAATCACCGCTAGCAAGCTGCGCTGCAGCATCTGTCACTGCTTTTAACTGTTGCAGCTTCGGACGGATCAAGAAATAGAAGAGAATGAGGGTAAGTATTGTAATGCCTGCTGTTATACCGATTATAATCCATTTTACTTTTATCAAATCACCATAGAACAAATCGGTGTACACAGTAATACCGACGGTCCAATTCCAGGGCTGGAAGTAGTTCACATAAGCCATCTTCTCCCTGACTTCGCCCGTTTTTTCATCGATATCATCGTAGCTCATGAAACTATCATTATCATCCATTGATTGTGCTAATACTATCAAGTTTTCCCGGTTTTTCTTTATGCTGTCGTTTCCTGGCGGCGAACCAATCTCCTCGGATGGGTGGAGCACCATATTCGCCTGGTCGTCATAAGCGATGATATAGCCGGCGCCATTTTTATAATTGAAATTTGATTCCGATAAATCATATGCGCCATCCACAATCGGACCGTTCAAAATGGTACGGGCTTCTTCCTGTGCTTCTTCCAAAGTCATCTCCCCGTTTTCCACACGCTCATTCAACAGCACCAGAACGCTTGTTGCACTGTGCGCCATGTGTTGCAGGTCCATCTTACCAGCATTGATCAGTTCATTTTTAGCTGTCAGATAGCTGATGGTTCCGACAGCTGCGCCACAGATGATCGTGATCGCTGCAACTATGATCATTAACCTTGCTGCTAAGCTATTTCTCTTTTTCATAGTAAATCCCCCTCTGAACATAGATCTGTTCACCTATATAATCGGTGTTTGAAAACGTTTATGAAGTGAAAAAGAAGAAGGATATAAAATTTTTGTATATTTTAATCAGGGAGGTAGAGAGAAGATGACAGCGATTACGCATATCGGCATGACCGTTTCCAATTTGGATGCTGCAATCAATTGGTATAAGGAGGCACTAGGCTTCCAGATAATTGCCGGCCCTTTTGATATGAAAACGGAGGAAGGCGATATGACACGCGATTTGCAAGGTAATCAAGTGAAGCATATGCGAAATGTCCATATGAGTGCGGCTAATCAAGTTGGTATTGAATTATTTGAGTTCATCATTCCGGAAACCAAAGGGGAGATTGTGAAGAAACCTTGGGAACCAGGAATATTCCACTTATGTGTTGTGGCAGAAGCTGGTGATGTACATGGGCTGGCAAAAAAAATAGAAAAAACCGGCGGGAAAATCATCAGCCAAATATGGCCGCTGGATGAAGAGAAAGCATATTATCTCGTTTATTGTCAGGATCCGTTTGGAAACATCATTGAAGTTTATTCACATAGTACAGAACAGATATATGCGAATCGTTAAGCTTTCTTTGGCAGTTTTGTAATGGGAAGAAGGTTATGCGGCAGTGCCCATGTCTGGAAAAACAAGTCTGTTCGCTAGAACGTCCGCACTCTTTACCGGTTTGGGTCTATCTGTCAATCATGCATGTCCCCTATAATTGTGACAACATCTGATTATTGTCAGCAGAGGAGGACATGCATGAATAAGAAACGACATTTATTGATAGGGGTACTGATCCTTTTCGGCGTATTCATCCTGCTCTATCCATCGACTAGTTTTGCCCAAAGCGGAACTGTAAATGTCGATACCACCTTGAATGTTCGTGCCGAGCCGTCAACCTCGTCTTCCGTCATCGGCAGTCTCTATCCAGGTGATACCGTTGATCTGGAGGAGGTTGCAGGCAACTGGGGCAAAATTACATATAAAGGACAGACAGGATATGTAAGCATGACTTACATACAAACCGAAACAGGCGCTTTTGAAGGAAAGACAATTGTGATTGATGCCGGGCACGGCGGCAAGGACAGCGGAGCTGTAGCAAATGGGGTGCTTGAGAAGAATGTCGTTTTGCCTATTGCGCAAAAAACAGAAGAAAAGCTCAAGGCACAAGGTGCTGATGTGATCATGACAAGATCCGCCGATACCTTCGTTGAGTTGGAAGATCGTGCTGCCAAGGCGAATGCAGCTGGAGCCGATGTATTCGTCAGTATCCACGCGAATGCCTCCTCGGCCACATCTGCAAACGGTACAGAGGTGTACTATTATCCTGGATCATCCAGCGGCCAATCACTGGCTTCCAGTGTACAAGATAGTCTTGTGAACCAGCTTGGGTCAAGTGATCGAGGCATCAAGAGTGCCGATTTCAATGTACTTCGAAACACAAGCATGCCAGCGGTGCTTGCAGAAATCGGATTTGTCACGAATGCAGCTGAAGCGGAGAAGCTGGCTTCGGGTGCATATCAAGACAAAGCGGCAACGGGACTTGTGCAAGGAGTAAGTGAATATACGGAATAATCTATTCCTTTACTCTCGAAGTGAGGCAATGAGGCAGTGAATCTAGTATTTGCTGCCTTTTTGTTTCTAAAAACTTGTTCAAGTTGAAAGGGGAAAGGGCAGTATTCTCAAGGATTAGCGGAATTGTTAATTAAATGGCAAGACTATTAGACTATTAATTGGCAACATATTCATCTATAATGGATGCGAATCTACAAAATTCTACAAAAAACGGAAGGGGAATCGTATGCTAGAAAAACATCTGAAGCATCGCGCGCTGTTGGTCTTCCTTATTGCACTTATAGCAGTTGTTGCATTCTTACCAGTAACGAGTTATGCGGAAAGCGGAACAATAGATGTATCGACATCTCTCAATGTAAGGGCAGAGCCTGCAGATGATGCTGAAGTAATCGGCAAACTCCAAGGCGGGCAAGCTGTAGAAATCAAGGAAGTAAGTCATGATTGGGGTAAAATAGATTATTACGGACAAGAAGGATACATAAGTATGGTATTTGTCAGCGGTGTCCAAGACACAGGTGCGGCAGAAACTGATGTGCAGCAAACATCCCAGAGTGCTGATACAACAGAAGGCTATGTCCAGGTTGCAACATCATTGAATGTCCGTTCAACTCCGGATATGTCAGCAGATGTTGTCGACAGTCTATATAACGGGGATGCTGTCTCCATTCTTTCAATCGAAAATAACTGGGCGCAGATAGAGCATAATGGTACAACTGGTTATGTGAGCATGGATTATATTACGACAACCGAGAGTCAAGCATCTTATAATCTTTCGCCGTTAAAGGGGAAAACAATTGTGATCGATGCAGGTCATGGCGGGAAGGATAGCGGAGCGATTGGAGATTACTTCTATGAAAAATCAGTCGTCCTATCCATTGCATTGAAAGCACAAGTACAGCTTGAGAACTTGGGAGCGAATGTGATCATGACGCGTGATGATGATACATTCGTTGCGCTGGAAACCAGGGCGGCTATGTCAAATGCGGCGAATGCATCCATGTTCGTCAGTATCCACCTGAACGCTACTTCGGAAGAATTCGTCAATGGAACGGAAGTATACTATTACCCTGATGGCGATACAAGTGTCAAGCTTGCTTCGACTGTACAAGAGAACCTGACATCCCAGCTAGGATCGGTAGACCGGGGAACGCAGGCTGCTGACTTCAGTGTCCTGCGCAACACCAATTCACCGGCAGTACTAGCCGAGATAGGTTATATCACCAACTCTGCTGAAGCAGCCAACTTGGCGACTGACAGTTATCAGGAACAAGCAGCTTCAGGAATCGTCAAAGGTCTCGAGAAATACTATCAATAAAACAATATGAAACGATGCGGAAGTTTTACCGCATCGTTTTTTATTTTGTCCATTCGACATCTGCTACGTAATAGGAAGCATCGTCCATCAGCTCTTTATACATCTCGATATAGATTTGATTGATCTCCTGACCATTTTTATCTATGATGTTGCGCCAATCCTGTCGAATCAGCCCTTTATTGGCGAAAGAGGTCTTCTTGGAATAGAGTCGATGTGCATCCGGGATCATTTCCTTCACATAATCGGAAATGCTCCGCTCCAGCATATGCCGGACAACTGCTTCCTTACCTGCAGTGTATGCGTACCGAAATTGCATCTTGGTGTTCGTCCTCCTGCTATCACTCTATCGATTAGAACGTTTGTTCTTATTTATTATAAAGTAATCAAGGCAGTTTGACTAGTGTGAATCGGTAAAGAAACTCCTGCTTATTTGTGACAAAACATTGAACGGAATTAGCAGAAAATCACTGGAAATGAAAGCGCAGCCTTTGCATCGATATTGGGTATGTAGTAAAATTAGTTTGTAAGGAAAGTAAAGAAAGTAAGGAAAACTTGAAAGAAGGGCGAAATCATGGAATTAGCAAAGCTTAGTTCAAAAGGGCAGATCACCGTTCCGAAACATATCCGGGATGTACTGGACGTCAAGGAAGGGGAGCATGTCGCATTCGTTGAAGAAGGCGGAATCGTGTTCATGGCGAAGGCGGATCTTGATTCGATTCATGATCTGCAGGAAATACTAAGTGATAGTAAGTTCAAGGAAGTCGTCCGGAAAGCAAAACAATTGAAATAGGAGGTATCACTATGAATATCCGAGAATCAGATCTACCGGGAATCGGAAGAAAGTTCGAACTTATGACGGAAAATGATGATAAAGTTGTCGTAATCATCCACGATGATGGTCGTCGGGAAGTTT
Source organism: Terribacillus jepli (assembly GCF_047228925.1). Classification (NCBI taxonomy): domain Bacteria; kingdom Bacillati; phylum Bacillota; class Bacilli; order Caryophanales; family Bacillaceae; genus Terribacillus; species Terribacillus jepli. The sequence continues at coordinate 169,240 of NZ_JBFEGH010000005.1, forward strand.
ATCATTACGATGATGAGGATTTGGATGAAAGCATCTCTGGTGTAACATTCACCGATTCCGAGGCAAGACAGCTCGCTTCCATCATCGGCGGAATGACGTATAAGCCAAAAGCAGTGGAAACAATCGAAGTCGCTTTCGATGACCTTGTGATCGAATGGTATAAGCTTGGCCCGAGTGCGCCGATTATCGGAAAGAGCATTGGTGAAATCGGTATCCGTCAGAACTATAATATCAACATCATCGGGATCATTCGTAAAGATCATTCCAAGCAGTTGAATCCTGGTGTCGATTCGATATTCAAAAGTGGTGACACAATCGTCATTTCTGGTGAGCGTGCAGATATAAAACGCGCCAACAGTGAATTATTTTTGAAAGAAAGGGGATAGGCTATGGACCATTTAGTCTTTGAAGTAGGGACTGCGCTTGTCTTGATCGCAATCGCAGCCATTCTTGCCAACAAGTTAAACTTCTCCATCATCCCGTTCCTCATTATCATCGGGATGTTGGTCGGACCACATGCACCTAGTTTTGGCATCATTAATCTCCAGTTTGTCCACAGTGAAGATATCATTGCTTTCCTAGGACGGGTTGGTGTCTTGTTCCTGCTGTTCTATCTGGGGCTCGAATTCTCAATCGGGAAACTCATTAAATCAGGTAAGAACATTGTTGTAGGCGGCAGTATCTATATCGGAATCAACTTTGCACTCGGCTTCCTGTATCCGTTTGTACTAGGTTTTCCGATCAAGGAAACATTGATCATTGCCGGTATCATTACAATCAGTTCCAGTGCGATTGTTGCCAAGGTCCTCGTCGACCTGCGTCGTACCGGTAATACGGAAACGGAACTGATTCTAGGTATCATTATGTTTGAGGACATTTTCCTCGCAGTCTATCTATCCACGGTATCAGGTTTGGTTTTGGGAGACGCCAATTCCTTGGGCGGAACGATCCTTTCCATTCTGATTGCACTAGGTTATATGCTGTTGTTCTTCGTCATCGCACGGAAAGCAGCACCTCTTTTAAGCAAGCTTCTGCGTATCTCCTCTAATGAGGTATTTATCATCGTCATTTTCGCATCATTATTCTTTATTGCCGGTTTCTCGGAAACCATTCACGTTGCTGAAGCAATCGGTGCCCTCTTACTCGGACTAGTGTTCTCTGAGACCGATCAAGGCGAACGAATCGAGCATATGGTCGTGCCATTCCGCGATTTCTTCGGAGCCATCTTCTTCTTCAGCTTCGGGCTGAGCATCGATCCGACGACACTCGGGGATGCTGTATGGCTTGCACTTGGAGCAGTTGCCATCACGATCATCGGTAACTTCGTCTCTGGTATGATTGCGGGCCGGCGGGCAGGTCTGTCGCATAAAGCATCGACAAACATCGGTCTGACAATCGTCTCCCGGGGAGAGTTCTCCATCATCATGGCCAATCTGGGAATGGCCGGAGGACTGATGGGCGTACTGCAGCCGTTCTCGGCTTTGTACGTCCTCATCCTCGCCATCCTTGGACCATTGATGACCAAGGAATCCAAGCATATCTTCCATTTCCTCAATAAGATATTCAAATGGCAGGAAGTCAAGCCGAAAAAAGTCCGTCAAACCTGACTATCAAGGAAGGTGCACAAATCGTGTACCTTCCTTTTCCATGCCAATAAATTTACAAGTAAATAGCTTGCGACAAGACCAGTGTGGCAGGTAACATAAAAGGAACACTTGTCCAAAATTTTCTGTCGAATCCATTTTGAAGGGAATGCTTGTATGACAAAACTATCAATCTATCATCCTGCGGTATCGCGGATCATAGAGAATATCAATAAAGTGATCATCGGCAAAGAAGAGCCGGTTGTGCTTAGCTTGACAGCACTGCTTGCTGGTGGTCATGTTCTATTGGAGGATGTTCCAGGTGTCGGGAAGACGATGCTAGTCCGTTCCCTAGCCCGTTCTGTCGATTGTGATTTCAAGCGTATCCAGTTCACCCCGGATCTCTTGCCGTCGGATGTGACGGGCGTTTCGATTTATAATCCGAAAACGCTTGAATTCGAATTCCGACCTGGACCGATTTTAGGGAATATCGTACTTGCAGATGAGATCAACCGCACATCTCCGAAGACGCAGTCTGCAATGCTTGAGGCAATGGAGGAGAAGAATATCACTGTGGAAGGGAATGCTCTGCCGCTGGCTGATCCATTCTTTGTCATGGCGACCCAGAATCCAGTCGACTATGAAGGTACTTATCCTCTGCCGGAAGCCCAATTGGATCGCTTCCTCCTGAAAATCCGGATGGGCTATCCGAATGCTCTAGAAGAAATGCAGATGCTGGATGCTGTTACAGCCACGCACCCAATCAGCAGCGTTGAACCTGTCATGACAAAAGCAGATTTGCTAAACATGCAAGAGGCGGTGGCAAATGTATATGTCGATCCGCAAATACAGCAGTATATTGTGGATTTAGCGCAAATATCACGGAAACATCCCGATGTATATTTAGGACTGAGTCCACGAGGCTCCATAGCCATGATGCGGGCTGCCAAAGCGTATGCATTCATCCATGGCCGCGATTACTGCATTCCGGATGATGTGCAGATATTGGCGCCATTTGTACTTGGCCATCGGATTCTATTGCGTTCAGAGGCACGTTACGATGGTTTGACGCCAGAACGGCTTGTTCAAAGACTGCTCGAAGCAGTGGATGTACCAGTAGAGAAGGAATCTGTACATGAAAGATAAGCTGCGCTTTGCTTTCAAGCTTGTAAGCATTTTTTTGCTGGCTATCATCCTGTTTTGCTACAGCATGTTTCAAGGTGGTTTTGTCAGTTGGTTCTTGTTTTACGCTTATGTACCTATTCTATTCTATGTGCTGCTTGTATTGGCATACCCCCTTGGCAAGTGGAAAGTGGAAAGAACGCTCTCGAAGCCATATGTCAAAAGCGGCGGGGAAGTGACTGTCGATATCACACTGACCCGTGGTTTTCCGTTTCCGCTTGTGTATTTGCAGATTGATGATTTATTTGACAAGACCTTGTTGAAAATGAGCAGATCGGACGGAACATTCCAGCCTGCCGAATCGAGACGAATAAAGCAGCATATCCTGTTTCCTTGGTTCCGCAGGCATCTGCATATCCAATATGTTCTGGACCGGCTACCCCGCGGGGAGCACAGCTTCTATCAAATTCGGCTTCGTACTGGTGATCCATTCCAGCTCGTTGATAAAGAAGCAGTGTTCGATAACAGGCAGCAACTGCATGTCTATCCAGCTGAAAGGGAGATAATGGTCGGCAATCCGAATAGTGTGTTTGAGGAAGGGGCTGCTATTGCTTATGCTCCGCGATCGAAGCAGACTAGTGTCGTTTCTGGAATCCGCGAGTACACTCCGGGTGATCGATTCAGCTGGATTGACTGGAAAGCATCAGCAAGAAAGCAGGGTATGATGACAAAGGAATTCGAGCAGGAAAAAAGTGCGGATGTGCTTGTCGTATTGGACAGAAGAGTGGCTCAGCTGGCAGATGATCTCTTTGAATATGCTGTTATCATTGCCTTTTCTGTCTATCAGAAGCTGAAAAAGAGAAATGAGCAAGTCGGCTTCATGAGTCTCGGCCATACTGCCAAATGGCTGCCTGCATCAATGGGCAGTGCCCAGCTTCTGCGGGTACAGCAGTATTTGACTACCGTAAGTCAAGAAGTGGAACCGCCGCGTCTTGAAGCATTGGCAGCGGAACTGTCCCGGCAGCCGAAGGGATCGACTGTGTATTATGTGACAACCGGCTTTGATGGCGGGGATCTGTCATTGATGCGCAAGTTAAGACAAAACGGCTATGTATTGACTGTATTATACATCTGCCAAGACATAGAACTTGGAACAAAAGAGAAGAACCTTTTGCAGGGAGTCCGCCAGCTTGGGCATCAGCTGGACATCTACCCAATTCAAAAGGCTGCCCGAACGGAGGTGCAGCCAAATGCGTAAGAGAGACCAGCAAATACTGTGGGTCCGCTATGTGATATATGTCTGTGGGTTCCTCTTGTTTTGGGAATGGCTCCGGCCGCTGGATCAGATCAGCGATACAGGCAATTTACCGATCTTCGTTATTTTCACTGCGATCTGTTTCATGCTGTCAGCTATCAGAATGCGCTGGTGGCTCAGTTTCGTGCTGAAGCTTGTCGCGTTGGTGATCGTTTTGCAAATATTCCTGATGGAAGAAAACCTGGTATCGGGAGGGTTGCTGTCATTCATCCAGACAGAACTGCCAGCAAATCTCCAATTGCTGTTTACTGGCGAATTTGTATCGCTCACCCCATTTTTCAGGACATTGCTGTTTTTGATCCTGCTCTGGCTGATGAGCTATCTGCTTTATTACTGGTTCATCGTCGCCAACCGTATCTTCTTTTTCATCATCATGACGTTCCTATACATCGGGATACTGGATACATTCACACCTTATGATGGCAGCTTAGCTGTCGTCCGTGTCTTTCTGGTCAGCTTTTTTGCGCTGGGTATCTCTGCTTTTGCGAGACTTTATCAAGGTGGAGAAAAGAGGCAGTTTCCAAAGCAAATACTGCTGTGGACCGTCCCGCTCCTTGTCATTCTTGCTGTGTCAGCAGCTGTCGGATATGCAGCACCGAAACTGCCGCCGCAATGGGCGGACCCAGTCCCATTCATCCAGACAATGTCAAATAGCAATAATGAAGATGAGGGGGAGGGCGGCATCCAAAAAGTCGGATATGGAGAAGATGATTCCCAACTGGGCGGACCATTTATGCAGGATAACACACTTGCTTTTTGGGCATCGACAGAAGCAAGCGGTTACTGGAGAGTGGATAGTAAAGATGTGTATACCGGCAAGGGCTGGGAGCGTTCAAGAGAAGCGGCACCGCAAAGTTTCCAGAGCGGAGAGCCGGTCGGAATCGATCTTTACAACGAGAATGTGGCGACAGAGGTTCGGGAAGCCATCGTTTATCCAAGTCAAAACCAAGTGCTGGACAGGCTTGTATATCCTTACGGCGTACAGACATTTTTCAGCGAACCGGTAACTGCTGCGGTGGATACCGATTTCGGTGTCGTGGAGACGTTCAATCGGGCTCAATATCCGGATGAAAACTACACAATAGCTTTTGAGGAACCGCAGTATAACATCGAAGACCTGCGCAATGATTCCGGGATGGATGATGATAATACCCATTACCGCTACACGCAGCTGCCTGATAATCTGCCGGATCGTGTACGCGATTTGGCAGAAGAAATCACTGGCTCTGCCGATACACGCTATGATAAAGCAAAAGCTGTCGAGCAATATTTCGGCCAAAATGGCTTCCAATATCGGACACAGGATATCCCTGTCCCGGAAGAGGATCAGGATTATGTCGATCAGTTCCTATTCGAGAGTAAGATCGGTTATTGCGATAACTACTCTTCTGCGATGGTCGTTCTCCTGCGGGCAGCGGATATTCCTGCCCGCTGGGTGAAAGGTTTTACCGAGGGACAGGCTGCATCCAATCCGAATTTCGCCACTCCTGATGGCATGACTTCCTATATGGTTACGAATGCCAATGCCCATTCATGGGTGGAAGTGTACTTCCCGGATACAGGCTGGGTCCCATTTGAGCCGACGCAAGGTTTCACAAACCCTGCAGAATTCGTCAGTGAGGAAGATACCGCGAGTGAGACCCCGGAAACAGAAACAGCAACTCCTCCTGAACAGGAGGAACCGGAGCAAGCTCCAGAACAGCCAGAGGAACAAGAAGAAGCGCCGGTACAGGAAAACCAGTCGGCTGCTGCTGCTGATGTTCATCCGCTTTATTGGATCATCCCGTCTGCTTTGCTGCTGCTGACAGCAATTATCCTGTATCTGACTCGATATAGATGGCTGACAGCCTATTATGTGCGGAAATATCGACATGAGCAGTCCGAGGAGACGTATGGAAAGGCATACCATTACTTGCTGCGTCTATTGGCACATAAAGGCTTCAAGCGTCAATCGAGCCAGACGCTAAGGGAATATGCCCAGATTATCGACGAGGAGTTCGGCAATAAGTATATGTCCGAGCTGACCGCCAAATACGAACGAATATTGTATCGGAACGAAAAAAGTGCCCCTGCATGGATAAATGCCGTCGAATTGTGGGAAAATTTAATTAAACAAGCGGCATCTTGACCCATTTTGGGCACATTGATAGAATAAGAGGCAATAAGCACCTTCAGATAGACGCAGCTAGCTGCTGCCGACATCCCATGAAGGCTTGAGCCGACTACGTTACTTTGCTGGATTCCGCCTTCAAACACGGCGCGGATTCAGCTTCTGTTTTTTCATGACGTGATAAAGGTAAAATGTGGTGCCTGCACCCGACCTGCTTATATCTAGAGAACAATGAAGGAGTGGACAGACTTTGGATATCGATACAGATATGATATTGGTACTGGACTTTGGCAGCCAGTACAATCAATTGATCACAAGAAGGATCCGGGAGTTCGGTGTTTACAGCGAACTGCATTCCCACAAGCTGACAGCAGATGAGATCCGTAAGATGAACCCGAAAGGAATCATCCTTTCCGGGGGACCGCACAGTGTGTATGACGAAAACAGCTTCCGCTGTGATGAAGAAATCTTCGAACTTGGCATCCCGGTATTGGGCATCTGTTACGGTATGCAGCTGATGACACAGCATTTCGGCGGAAATGTACAGCGTGCTGACAGCCGGGAATACGGCCGTGCGGAAATCACGCTGACGAACCCTTCCGTCATTTATAAAGACTCGCCGGAAAAACAGCTTGTCTGGATGAGCCATGGGGATAAAGTGTTGGATCCAGCACCAGGCTTCAGCGTTGATGCGACAAGCCCGTCCACACCTGTTGCTGCAATCAGCAACAAAGAGCGCAACCTTTATGGTGTGCAATACCATCCTGAAGTCCGTCATTCCGAGTACGGCAATCATTTGCTCAAGCAGTTCGTTTTTGACGTCTGTCATGCAAAAGCGGAATGGACGATGGAAAACTTCATCGAGATGGAGACGGAAAAAATCCGTCAGCAAGTCGGTGACCGCAATGTGCTATGCGCATTGAGCGGCGGAGTAGACTCCTCTGTAGTAGCAGCCCTCATCCACAAAGCAATCGGCGATCAGCTGACTTGTATTTTTGTCGATCACGGTTTGCTGCGTAAAAATGAAGGTGCAATGGTCGAGAAAACATTCCGTGATCAGTTCAAGATCAACTTAGTCGCTGTGCATGCACAGGATCGTTTCCTAGGCAAGCTGAAAGGCGTCTCCGATCCGGAGCAAAAACGGAAAATCATCGGGAATGAATTCATCTATGTATTCGATGATGAAGCGTCCAAGCTTGAGAACATGGACTTCCTTGCACAAGGTACACTTTATACGGACATCGTGGAGAGTGGTACGGAAACGGCTCAAACGATCAAATCCCACCACAATGTAGGCGGGCTGCCGGAAGATATGCAGTTCGAATTGATCGAACCGCTGAAAACATTGTTCAAAGATGAAGTACGTGAACTAGGCACAGAACTTGGTTTGCCGGATGCAATCGTACATCGTCAGCCATTCCCGGGCCCTGGTCTGGCAATCCGTGTCATCGGTGAAATCACGGAAGAGAAGCTGGAAATCGTACGTGAATCTGATGCAATCTTGCAAGAGGAAATCGCAAAAGCAGGTCTTGATCGTGACATCTGGCAGTACTTCACAGTACTACCAGGATTCAAGAGTGTCGGCGTAATGGGAGATGCTCGTACGTATGATTATACGCTTGGCATCCGTGCAGTAACTTCCATCGACGGTATGACATCAGACTGGGCACGTATCCCTTGGGATGTGTTGGAACGTATTTCTGTACGTTTCGTCAACGAAGTGAATCATGTAAACCGCGTCGTGTATGACGTGACGAGTAAGCCACCAGCAACGATCGAGTGGGAATAAAAAAAGAGGCCATGCTATCAACCAGATAGCATGGCCTCTTTTTGTACAAGCAGATCGAGTTTTTCGGGTTGATGGACCTCGATGAGCTGGTGGATGGACAGCAATTCATATAAGTAGATGCTTTCAATCGGGAAGTAGCCATCTTCCGTATTTTTCGGCATGTCAATGCTCCAGAACAACTGGAATAATTCCCGAAACTGCCTTTCGTCTGTTGGACTGTCATGATTCATCCAATGGTGCAGATTCACTTGGACAGCTTCCGCAACTTCCATGAAGTGATGACGCTGTGCCGCATTCCAATGCAGCGGTTTGCCGCTCCGGCCAGCATGGATCAAATTCCAAAGGTGATAATGGATGAGCTTCAACTTTTCGGTTAGAGCTGATTCTTTATCCAACAGCGCTTTCGCTTTCGGAAAATGATAACGCATTTCCAGCTGCTGCTGCTGTATGTACTGCTCCAGCAATAATCGTTCTTTGGTCAGTTGGCGAAAGGATCCTGTCAAACTTTGAACCGGCTGATCTCCTTCGGCCTGCTTGATTCTGATGTTTACAAATGCTTTTAACAGCTGATTCGTATGCGTGATGACCAAATCAAGCTGGGACCGTGATTTTTTTAGATAATCAGGAGGAAAGATGAGCATATTCACGAGCGTGGAAATGATGATTCCGATGATGCTCCCGCCAAGACGGGCCCAAAAGTCCGCCCAAAGGCTCGTATGCTCCACGTCGATCATGGCTACAGCTGTAATCGTCGCAACAATCAATCCAGCATGCAGTTTCAGTTTGTAGCAGACTAAAATCGTCAAAAAAGCCGCTGCCGTATAGGTCAGCGGAGAAGCACCGAATACATAAATCGAAAGGACAGAGAAACCTGCTCCGACCATACTGGCGGGCAATCGTATCAGACCTTTTTGGATGGAGGCATGTATCGTTGGTTCGATTGTTACGATGGCGGCAATGACCGCGAATGCCGGTGATATGTTAACTAGTTCACAAACTAGTGCGGTAAAAAACACAGCAATCCCTGTCTTCAGGACACGGCTGCCGATAAAAGACTTCTTCACTTATGTCAACACCTTTGATGTATCATGTTTACATTATAAAGTGGATAAAGCAGGTAATCAATGGTTGAATGTGGAATAACCTAGTTCCAAAATCATGATTCCCCCAAGGATTGTATAACTGCTGCAGGTTCCGGGTAAAAGAAGAAAACACTTGGACCGGAATTACAGGGGGTAGCCATGATAATCAATTTGATGAAACAGCATAAAGTCGAATTTAAGCGGATTTACGGTGCTTCTAGTACAATCGCCAATATTGTCCGATTTGATTCCCGCCATGTTAAAAAGAATGACGTTTTTATTTGCATAAAGGGGGAAAATCATGATGGGCATGCCTTTATCGAGGATGCCATTGCAAAAGGTGCTTCTATCATCGTCGGTACAGATGAAGATTTGCTGAAGTCTTATTATCGCCACTACGAGGATTGCACCTTCCTTGTAGTGGAGGATGATCGGCTGGCGATGGCACAGATGGCAGTGCTGTTATCGGGGGAAGCTTGGAAAAAACTTGTGACCATTGCTGTCACCGGCACCAATGGGAAGACGACCGTAGCCGCGTATGTTCGTTCGCTGCTGAATCAGCTCCAACTGCCGACTACATCCATTGGCACATGCGGCATCATTACATCCAAAGCGAAACTGGATTTCCTCAAAAGCACTCCTACTACACCGGAATCCGCGGATTTGCATGCCCTTTTCAAACAGCTGAAATCAGTTGATGAGAAAGCAGTTGTCATGGAGACGACATCGATTGCACTGGAGCAAAAACGTACGGCAGCGATGACGTTCGATGTAGCTATTCATACTAATTTATCGCCGGAGCATCTGGAATTTCATAAAACGATGGAGAATTATAAGCGCTCGAAGCTGAAACTTTTCGAGCAGGCAGTTTGTGCAATCGTGAATGTCGATGATGAAGGGATGTCCCGCGATATCCTGGATATGTATAAGGGGAAAGTAGTGACATATAGCCTCAAGGAGCAGAGCGGTGCCGATTTAATCGCATTGAATCGGCGGACGGACATGCATGGTACGCGATTCGATCTTCATGCTGATGGAAAGCTTTACGCCGTTCACGCACCGATTTTTGGTGACTATAATGTGGCCAATCTGCTTGCTGCTATCGGAACAGCAATCCATCTCGAATTTGATTTGAAAGCGATTGTGGATGTTCTGGGTGCGATCGAAAGTCCAGAAGGGCGTTTTGAAGTGATGGAACAGTACGGTAATCGGAAAATCATCCTCGATTATGCCCATACACCGGCCGCGTTGGATCAGCTGTTGGTCGCTGTGAACACGATTCCGCATCGGCGTTTGATCGTGATGATTTTGGGAGTTGGAATCCGTGATTTTAGGAAGATGCCAAAAATGGCGCAGACCATCGAAGGGCGGGCAGATGAAATTGTCGTCTCAGTGGATCATCCTGGGTTTAACGATCCGAAAACCATCATTGAGGCGGTTTGCAAAGGCTTTTCCGACCGCGTCGATAATGTGTCGTCAGCCGAGACGAGAACAGAAGGGATCCGGCTTGCGCTCGATCTCAGTCAAGAAGGCGATATAGTCCTGCTCACTGGCGGACAGATCAATGGGGCCCAGTTTGTCAGGGGAGAGGCAATCCCGCATTCCGATCACGCTATCATTCAATCTTATTTTGAAGAAAAAAATGCAGAAAAGATACAGACTACGATCAGCTGAATAAGATGGAAACGATTACTAATACTATTATTGGGTCTATTTACCGAAAAAACATTGACGAAGCGTGCAGAATGCTTTTATAGTGAAAGAGTATTAATACTATATATTTTTCGTCTTCGTATAATTTTGGGAATATGGCCCATAAGTTTCTACCAGGTTACCGTCATTAACCTGACTACGCTGACATTTCAATCTGAGTTACATACGCAGATGTGGTGTAGATAGGAAACGCTTCTTGCTTTAGGCAGAAGTGTTTTTTATTTGAAAGCTTATCCTGCCCAATCGAAGCAACAGGAGGAGTAACTAGTTATGAAACGTTTTTTCCGTTTTGACGAATTGAACACATCCTACCGCACCGAGATAATCGCCGGTATCACGACATTCTTGTCGATGGCGTACATCCTGTTCGTCAATCCGAATGTGCTGACTCTGCAAGGTGTGCCTGACAGCGCAATAAATGGCGGCCGTATGGATGCGGGCGCAATCTTCACTGCTACAGCAATCGCTTCTGCAATCGGAACTCTGATCATGGGCGTATTCGCTAAATTGCCAATCGCGCTTGCTCCTGGTATGGGATTGAATGCGTTCTTCGCTTTCACGGTTGTCCTTACTTACGGAATTCCATGGGAAACAGCATTGGCAGGTGTATTTGCTTCCGGTGTGATTTTCATGATTCTCTCTCTTTCTGGTTTGCGTGAGCTTTTGATCAACGCAATTCCGCCGACTTTGAAATTGGCTGTCGGCGCTGGTATTGGACTTTTCATCGCTTTCATCGGTTTAAAGAACGCGAATCTTGTCGTTATGAGTGAGGATACAGTCGTGGCCCTTGGAGATATCCACAGCGGTCCAGCCCTGTTAGCCATCTTTGGTATCTTTGTTACGGCAATTCTCTTGGTAAAAGGATTCCGCGCAGCGATTTTCATCGGAATGATCATTACAGCAGCAGCCGGTATGATTGTCGGCTTGATTGATCCGCCGACTGCAGTCGGAGACGTTGTCGGAAGCGTGCCAAGCCTAGCACCGACATTCGGGGCAGCATTTACGCATTTCGGTGATATCTTCACCATTCAAATGCTGACTGTGATCTTGACTTTCCTATTCGTCGATTTCTTTGACACAGCAGGTACATTGGTTGCGGTTGCTACGAAAGCAGGTTTGATGAAGGATGGTAAGCTTCCGAATCCAGGTCAGGCTTTGCTCGCGGATTCTGGTGCAACTGTTGCTGGTGCAGTGCTGGGTACTTCCAACACAACTGCCTATGTTGAATCGACAACAGGTGTAGGCGCAGGCGGAAGATCAGGATTTACAGCTGTCGTCACTGCAATTTGTTTCCTTTTGGCGTTATTCTTCAGCCCGTTGTTGTCCGTGATTACGAACGAAGTAACAGCACCGGCGCTGATTGTAGTTGGTGTACTGATGTGCTCTTCCTTGAAGGATATCGAATGGGATAAGGTCGAATTGGCTGTACCAGCTTTCTTCACAATTCTCATGATGCCGCTCACAGGAAGTATTGCCACTGGTATCGCAGTTGGGTTCATCTTCTATCCACTTACTTTGCTAGTAAAAGGGCGTGCGAAGGAAATCCACCCTGTTATGTGGTTCTTGTTCGTCGTATTCCTGTTATATTTCATCTTTTTGGCATAAAAGGGAATGCCGCTCCGGATTCGGGGCGGCTTTTTTTTATTTGGGCGAAAAATGACAGTTTTATGGTCTGATTTTACCTTTGTGCGTTGATTGCGGCGTTGCCGGGTATAATTGTATTATACTTACGGGAGATTATGATCGTCTGTCAGCGGGCGAGGAGGAGGAAATTACATGAGTAACCGTTCAGTGAAGCTGGCTTGGTTCAGCTTACTGGCTTATATCGCAGCAATCGCCGTCAATTATCTGTCCAATGCCTTGCCTCTTGGAGGAAAGACCATGCAGCAATTATCCGACCAGCTAGGTGTGTTGTTCCAGCCGGCAGGATATGCGTTCAGTATCTGGGGGATCATCTATTTCTTCGTTCTGATTTGGGTCATCCGATTATTTTTGCGATCTACACGTGAATCGGAATGGTACCCAAAGGCTGCCGGGGCATTCATTGCCAGCTGCATCTTCAATATTGCCTGGCTATTCAGCTTCCATTATGAGTTATTCAGCATCTCCATCATCCCGATGGTGGCGCTGCTCATCTCCTTGATCATCTTGTACCAAACCGTCTCGACCTCATCCGACCGTCGGAAATTCGATTTGTTTCCGTTCTCTATCTATATTGGCTGGGTATCCGTCGCTACCATTTTGAATGTCGGTATTTTATTTGTATCGCTTGGTGTGGATAATATAGAAGGATGGCTTTTGTCAGGAGAAGTGTGGACCATCATCCTGCTGATTGTCGGAACAATCCTGGCAATTGGCTTTATGCATATATTCCGTGACAGCATTTACCCGCTGGTATTCGTTTGGGCGTATTTTGCCATCGCTGCTGCCAGGGCAGAGGATTTCCCGGCAATAACAGCAGTGGCCAGCATTATGGCGGTAATCATCCTGATTGCGATACCGATTCATTTATTCCGGAGAAAAAAAGGTAAGCAGTACGGCTATTGATGCAGCGAAACAGCAATTTTTAAAAGTATTAAGGAGGAAGCGAGTTGCTGGAAATACCGATCGTCATGTTACTGATCATCTTTGTCGTCAATATTGTTTATGTGAGCCTCAATACCTTGCGGGTCATCCTGACTTTAAAGGGGCGGCGCTATATTGCAGCATCCGTCAGTGTTTTTGAAATTACGATCTATACGGTTGGTCTCGGCCTCGTTTTAAATAACTTGGATGAAATCCAGAACCTCATTGCCTATGCGCTTGGCTTCGGAATCGGGGTCATCCTCGGTTCGAAAATAGAAGAGAAGCTGGCACTTGGCTATATTACCGTCAATGTCATCTCTTCTGATCCAAGTATCGAATTTACGAGAAAACTTCGCGAAAAGGGTTATGGTGTCACAAGCTGGTTCGCTTATGGGATGGATGGGGACCGCCTTGCGATGCAGATCCTGACACCCCGTAAATATGAACTGAAGCTATACGAAGATATAAAGGGAATCGATCCGAAAGCCTTTATCATTGCCTACGAGCCGCGGCAAATTTTCGGGGGGTTCTGGGTGAAAAGTGTAAAAAGGGAGCGTATCCGCAATGCCAAAAGAAAAGAAGCCGGCAAAGAAACGATTTGAACTCGAGGAGAACGAGACAATCGATGCTTTACTTGCTCGTATCAAAGCAGAGGGCTATATGCCAGTGCGAAAACTAGAAGAGCCCATCTTTCGGGAGACGATCGAGAATGGGAATAAGAAGGTGGAACCGGTCGGAAAGAAAGTCAGTTTTGATACAAAACTACTAAAAACCGAACATTGAATATAACAAAATAATCATCGTTCGATTTTTTCATTGACGATGTGTGTCAGAATTGTTATCATAAACATGCATGAAAGACACGGCTAGTTTTGACATCATAGCACGTAGCTGTGCTTATAGATCGTACCTCATATATTTCCGGAAATACGGTCCGGAAGTCTCTACCTGCTACCGTAAATAGCGGACTATGAGGGAAGATGGACTGCATGATTATGAGCCTACGATATCCGTATGCCTATTCGTCTTCTCTCAGTTAGCGGGAGGGTGAATAGGCTTTTTTTACGGCAAAAAAGAGGAAAGAGGGATAAGATGGCGGAGATTGGTATCATCATGGGCAGCATCTCTGATTGGGAGACGATGGAGCATGCGTGCAAGCTATTGGAAGAGCTGGACATCCCTTATGAAAAAGAAGTGATTTCAGCCCACCGTACACCAGAGGATATGTTTGAATACGCGTCAAGTGCAAGGGATAGAGGATTGAAAGTGATCATTGCCGGAGCGGGCGGTGCAGCTCACTTGCCTGGAATGGTTGCAAGTAAGACGACATTACCAGTGATCGGCGTCCCGGTCCAGACGAAGGCACTGGACGGGATGGATTCTTTATTATCAATCGTTCAAATGCCAGGTGGTGTTCCGGTGGCTACGGTGGCGATCGGGAAAGCAGGTGCTAAAAATGCCGGAATCCTGGCAGCGCAGATCCTTGGCACCCATGATGGTGCGATTGCAGAACGGCTGACAGCTTATCAGCAAGGGATGAAGAAACAAGTAGCAGAAATGAGGAATCAGCTTGCGACCAAATAATATCATCACCATCGGCATCCTTGGCGGCGGGCAGCTTGGCCGCATGATGGCAACAGCAGCCAAGCATATGGGATACCGCATCATCGTCCTTGATCCAACGCCTGATTGTCCTGCTGCACAAGTAGCGGACTTGCATATCGAAGCGGCCTATGATGATATGGACGCTATCCGAAAACTAGAGAGCTTAAGCGATGTCGTCACATACGAATTCGAAAATGTCGATTTGGATGCAGCGAAGCTATTGGAGGAAGCCGGGAAACTCCCGCAAGGCTCACTCCTCCTGGAAATCAGCCGGGACCGGGCGAATGAAAAGAATCTTATGAAAGAACTAGATCTGCCGGTTGCACCGTTTTCGATTGTGGCAGACGAGAAGGAACTGCTGACAGGTATCAGGGAAATCGGTTTTCCGGCTGTCGTAAAAACTTGCCGTGGCGGATACGATGGCAAAGGACAGTTAAAACTGGAATCAAAAGAGGATTTACAGGAAGCGGCAGCATTTGTAAGAAAGCATGGACGCTGCATTGTAGAATCATGGCTTACATTCGATAAAGAAATATCGATAGTCCTGACGAGAGGGCAAGATGGTGAGATCACTTATTTCCCGGTAGCAGAAAATGAACACCGTGATCATATCCTGTATCGGACAATCGCACCTGCCAGCATCACGAACGAAGTAGCCGAGCAAGCACGTCATGCTGCGGGAAAGCTGGCAGAAGCGGCAGGGGTTGTCGGAACCTTCACCGTCGAAATGTTCGTCTCAGGCAATGAACTGTATATGAATGAAGTGGCGCCCAGGCCGCATAATTCCGGGCATTATACAATTGAGGCTTGTACGGTATCGCAATTCGAGCAGCATATCCGCGCCATTTGCGCACTGCCTCTTTTGTCGGTCCATTTTATCGGGGCCGCCGTTATGATAAATTTATTAGGAGAAGAGCTGGACCAGTATTGGCAGCAGCTTGACAGACCATTAGCCCACATCCATGATTACGGCAAGCAAGAAGCCAAGCCCAAAAGGAAAATGGGACATTTCACAATGGTTGGGACGTCACGTAAGACCCTGCTGGATGCAACCGACGCTTTTACACGATCACTAGGAGGAAACAAAGCATGATTGAACGTTATACAAGAGAAGAAATGGGCAAGATCTGGACGGATGAAAATAAATACCAGGCATGGCTCGAAGTCGAAATCCTGGCATGTGAAGCGTGGAGCGATTTAGGCATCATCCCGGAATCCGATGTGAAAGCATTGCGTAAGAACGCATCCTTTGATATCAATCGCATTCTGGAAATCGAACAAGAGACGCGTCATGATGTCGTGGCCTTCACGCGCGCTGTATCCGAGACATTGGGCGAAGAACGAAAATGGGTGCATTACGGCCTGACTTCCACGGATGTAGTCGATACAGCATTATCTTATCTCTTGCTGCAGGCGAACCAAATCATCCGCAAAGGCATCGTCAATTTCATCGATATCTTGGAAGCGAAAGCAAAGGAACATAAGCATACCGTCATGATGGGACGCACACATGGTGTTCATGCTGAACCGACAACTTTCGGATTGAAGATGGCATTATGGTATGAAGAAATGAAACGTAATCTGGAGCGTTTTGACGCTGCCGCTGATACGATTCAATACGGCAAGCTTTCCGGTGCGGTCGGTACATATGCGAATATCGATCCGTATGTGGAGAAATACGTTACGAAGAAACTAGGCTTGAAGCCAGCGCCGGTATCCACACAAACATTGCAGCGTGACCGCCATGCCCAGTACATGAGCACATTGGCATTGATCGCGACAAGCATCGAGAAATTCGCAACGGAAATCCGCGGACTTCAAAAAACGGAAACGCGCGAAGTGGAAGAATTCTTCGCCAAAGGTCAAAAAGGTTCTTCCGCGATGCCGCATAAACGCAACCCAATCGGATCTGAGAACATGGTCGGTATGTCCCGTCTGATCAGAGGTCATATGGTCACAGCTTACGAAAACGTTGCCCTTTGGCATGAACGCGATATTTCCCATTCTTCTGCGGAACGCGTCATCTTGCCGGACGCGACAATCGCGCTTGATTATATGCTGAGCCGCTTCTCCAACATCGTGAAGAATTTGACAGTCTTCCCGGAAAACATGAAGCGTAATATCGACCGGACATACGGTGTCATCTTCTCCCAGCGTGTATTGCTTGCACTTATCGACAAAGGCATGAGCCGTGAACAAGCGTACGATATCGTGCAGCCGAAAGCGATGGAAGCATGGGAAACAGAAACGCAGTTCAAACAGCTGATCGAAGCAACAACAGAAATCTCTGCCTTCCTTAGCCAGGAAGAAATCGATGACTGCTTCGACTATACGTACCACTTGAAAAATGTAGATCAGATTTTCCATAAGATCGGATTAGAATAATACTTTGACAAACGGGGTGGAGAACGTGAGAGGAAAATTGCTGTACGAAGGAAAAGCCAAGCAAGTATTTCAATCAGCCGAAAACGAGCAAGAGCTCGTGCTGTCTTATAAAAATGATGCAACAGCATTCAATGGTAAGAAGAAAGCAAGCTTTGAAGGAAAAGGGCGCTACAACAACCTGATCTCGACCCATATTTTCGAATACCTGCAGGAGCAGGGCATTTCATCGCACTTCATCAAGCCGCTCAGCGAAACGGAGCAGCTCGTGAAGAAGACGACGATCGTACCGCTCGAAGTGGTCGTTCGGAATGTTGCAGCAGGAAGCATCACTAGAAGACTTGGCATTCCGGAGAAAACCGTTTTCCAACCCGTTTTGACAGAGCTTTACTATAAGGATGATAGCTTGGATGATCCGATCATCAATGATGCGCATGCATTACTGCTGACGGATGTGAATGAAGAAGAGCTTGCCTTCCTCAAGCAAGCAGCATTGGAAGTCAACCAGCATCTGCAGACGTTCTTTGACAAAGTCGGTCTGCAGCTGGTCGATTTCAAATTGGAATTCGGCCGTGATCAAGACGGTTCCATTCTTCTCTCGGATGAAATTTCCCCGGATACATGCCGGCTTTGGGATAAGGAGAATGGCGGCAAGATGGACAAGGATGTATTCCGTGAAGACCTAGGTAACTTGATCGACGTATATGATGCAATCTTAAATCGACTGGAGGCAGCAAAATGAAAAAGGTAAAAATCTTTATCACGCTGAAAGAAGGCGTTTTGGACCCGCAAGGTAAGGCTGTACAGGAAGCATTGCAGGCGAATGGATTCCCGGATGTAGCAGATACTCGTGTCGGAAAGTATATCGAAATGACGCTGCCGGAAGAGGCTGATGTAGCACTGGAAGTTCAGCGCATGTGTGATAAGCTGCTTGCCAACCCTGTCATGGAAGAGTACAGCTATACTGTCGAGGAGGGCGTACGCTCGTGAAATTTGCTGTCATCGTTTTTCCAGGCTCCAATTGTGACCGGGATATGTACCATGCGGTCAAGGATGGTCTAGGAGAAGAAGTCGATCTAGTATGGTATGAAAATGCGAATCTGGCAGACTATGATGCTATCTTGCTTCCGGGCGGGTTCAGCTACGGTGATTATCTTCGCTCCGGCGCAATTGCATCTGTATCCAATGTTTTGAACCAGATCAAGCAAAAGGCAGAAGCAGGCACACCGGTCCTTGGTGTGTGCAATGGCTTCCAGATTTTATTGGAAACAGGCTTGCTGCCGGGTGCAATGCTGCGGAATGAAAAGCTGAAATTCATGTGTCATTACGAAACCCTTGTTGTCGAAAGAGCAGATACGATGTTCACAAGCGGCTATGAAAAAGGCCAGCAAATTCAAATTCCGATCGCTCATGGCGAAGGAAATTACTATTGTGACGATAGAACACTGGAAGAGTTGAAGCGAAATAATCAGATTGTTTTTACTTACAAGAACAATCCGAACGGTTCTCGGGCTGATATCGCCGGAATCGTCAATCAAGCAGGTAATGTGCTAGGCATGATGCCGCATCCGGAGCGAGCTGTCGAGGATCTGCTCGGTTCAAGCGATGGACTTGCAATGTTCCAATCCGTACTACAACACTGGAGGGAAATGTATGTTACAACAAGCTGAAATCAGTCCGGAAAAAATCGAACAGGATCGTCTGTATCGGGATATGGGTTTGACAGATGAGGAATTCCAATCCGTCAAGAATATTCTCGGCAGACAGCCGAATTTCACGGAAACAGGCATTTTCTCCGTTATGTGGTCCGAGCATTGCAGCTATAAAACATCCAAGCCATTATTGCGCAAATTCCCGACGGAAGGGCCGCATGTCCTGCAAGGACCAGGTGAAGGTGCCGGAATCGTTGATATCGGGGATGACAAAGCGGTTGTATTTAAAATCGAAAGTCATAATCACCCATCGGCTGTCGAGCCTTATCAAGGTGCAGCGACCGGAGTCGGCGGTATCATCCGTGATGTGTTCTCCATGGGAGCTCGACCAATTGCGCTATTGAATAGCTTGCGTTTCGGTAATCTGACTACACCGCGAGTGAAATATTTGCTGGAGGAAGTTGTCCACGGTATTGCTGGCTACGGTAACTGTGTCGGTGTACCGACTGTTGGCGGAGAAATTCAGTTTGACGATAGCTATGAAGGCAACCCGTTAGTGAATGCGATGTGCGTTGGTTTGATCGACCAGAAGGATATCCAAAAAGGGATTGCAGCTGGTGTCGGTAACACAGTTATCTACGCTGGTGCACCAACTGGCCGTGATGGTATCCATGGTGCAACGTTTGCATCAGAAGACTTGAGCGAAGAGTCTGAGTCGAAGCGTCCTTCCGTTCAGGTCGGCGACCCATTCATGGAAAAACTTTTGATCGAAGCCTGCTTGGAAGTGATTCAGCATGAGGCACTTGTCGGTATCCAGGACATGGGTGCGGCTGGTTTGACTTCCAGTGCGAGTGAGATGGCAAGCAAAGCTGGTATGGGTATGGAAATGAACTTGGACCTTGTGCCGCAACGTGAACTGCATATGACGCCATATGAGCTGATGCTGTCCGAATCCCAGGAGCGCATGTTGCTTGTCGTGAAGAAAGGCCAAGAACAGGGCATCATCGAAGTATTCGA
The DNA here is from genome assembly GCF_047228925.1 of Terribacillus jepli. NCBI lineage: Bacteria > Bacillati > Bacillota > Bacilli > Caryophanales > Bacillaceae > Terribacillus > Terribacillus jepli. The sequence continues at coordinate 189,175 of NZ_JBFEGH010000005.1, forward strand.
AAAATACGGACTACAAGCTGTCGCAGTCGGAACAGTGACGGATGATAAACGTTTCCGTCTCCTTCATCATGGTGAGGTAGCAGCGGATATCCCGGTCGATAGCTTGGCTGAAGATGCACCGGTTTATTATAAGGAATCCAAAGTCCCGGATTATTATACAGAATTCCAGACAATCGACTATAAACCTGCTGTGGAAGATCATGCTGCCGTTTTGAAACAACTTTTGCAGCAGCCGACAATCGCCAGCAAGGAATGGGTTTATGATCAATATGATTCCATGGTTGGTGCAAGTACGGTCGTCGCACCTGGAAGTGACGCTGCTATCGTGCGTGTACGCGGAACAGAGAAAGCTATTGCAATGACGACAGATTGTAATTCCCGCTATATTTATCTGGATCCGGAAACCGGCGGCAAGATTGCCGTAGCAGAAGCGGCCCGTAATATCATCAGCTCTGGTGCCAAACCGCTTGCGCTGACAGATGGCTTGAACTTCGGAAACCCGGATAAACCAGAGAATTTCTGGCAAATGGAAAAAAGCGTCGATGGTATGAGCGCTGCATGTCTAGCATTGGAAACACCAGTAATCAGCGGTAACGTATCACTTTACAATGAGTCCAACCAGCAAGCGATTTTCCCGACACCGATTGTTGGAATGGTCGGCTTGGTCGAGAACTTGGCGCATGTAACGACAAGCGAGTTCAAACAAGCTGGCGATGCTATTTATCTATTAGGTGAAACAAAAGCTGAATTCGGCGGAAGCGAGCTGCAAAATGTGCTGGAAGGCCGTTACTTTGGCAAAGCACCTGCTATTGATCTTGGAGTAGAAGCAAGCAATCAGCAAGCAGTACTAGCGAGCATCCAGCAAGGATTAATCGCGTCTGCACATGATCTCGCAGAAGGCGGTCTTGGCGTGGCATTGGCAGAAAGTCTCTTCGGTACAGAGCTTGGTGCTAAGGTAACCATCGAAGGTGATGTAACAGCAGCGCTTTTCAGTGAATCACAGTCCCGCTTTCTTGTGACAGTGTCTCCAGAAAATCAGGCTGCTTTTAAACAGGCAGTACCAGAAGCAAAGCAAATCGGTTTGGTGACAGAGGAAGCAGAGCTTGCAGTAGAACAAGACGGACATTCTATCATCTCAGAAGCAGTACCGACACTCGAGGCACTTTGGAAAGGAGCTATCCCATGCTTGCTGAAATCAAAGGCTTGAATGAGGAATGCGGCGTCTTTGCGATTTGGGGACATGAGAAAGCAGCAGAAGTGACATATTACGGTCTTCATGCCCTCCAGCATCGCGGACAGGAGGGAGCCGGTATCGTCACGACCGACCGGGAAAGCCTTCATTTGCACAAAGGCATTGGTCTGATCAACGAAGTGTTTTCCGAAGGTCAGTTCAACAGACTGAACGGCAATGCAGCCATCGGTCATGTGAGATATGCAACAGCAGGTGGCGGCGGCTACGAAAACGTACAGCCTTTGCTGTTCCGTTCCCAAAAAGACAGCCTGGCCATCGCGCATAATGGAAACCTCGTCAATGCATATGGCTTGAAACAGCAGCTGGAAGCACAAGGCAGCATCCTGCAGACATCATCCGACACAGAGGTGATTGCCCATTTGATCAAACGCAGTGGCCAAATAGAATTGGAAGATGCAATCAAATCGGCGCTCAGCATGGTCAAAGGTGCTTACAGCCTGACAATCCTTACCGAAACACAGCTATTCGTTGCTGTTGATCCCAAGGGATTGCGCCCATTGTCGCTCGGACGCCTTGGTGATGCTTGGGTCGTTTCCTCTGAAACATGCGCTTTCGATGTGACAGGTGCGGAATACGTTCGTGAAGTGGAGCCTGGTGAATTGATTACGATCAGCGATGCTGGACTTCATACACAACGTTTTTCTTCCACGCTTGAAAGGTCGCTTTGTTCCATGGAGTATGTGTACTTCTCCCGTCCCGATTCCAATTTGAACGGCCAGAACGTCCATGCTTCCCGTAAAAAGATGGGGAAAGTGCTCGCGCAGGAAGCGCCAATTGAAGCGGATGTTGTAACGGGTGTACCTGATTCAAGCATTTCAGCCGCTATCGGATTTTCCGAGGCTTCTGGCATTCCATATGAGCTTGGTTTGATCAAGAACCGTTATGTCGGCCGTACATTTATCCAGCCTTCTCAGGAGCTTCGTGAACAAGGCGTGAAGATGAAGTTGTCGGCAGTACGCGGGATTGTCGAAGGCAAACGCGTTGTCATGGTCGATGACTCCATCGTACGCGGGACGACAAGCAAACGGATTGTCCGGATGCTGAAGGAAGCTGGTGCAACGGAAGTGCATGTGCGTATCGCTTCCCCGCCGATCCAAAATCCATGCTTCTACGGTATTGATACGTCGACAACATCCGAGCTGATTGCTGCCAACCACAGCATTGAGGAAATGCGTGAGCTGATCGAAGCCGATTCTCTGTCATTCCTGACAGTTGATGGTCTGGAAGATTGCATCGTCGGTGATAACGATACGATGACACATGGTATTTGCAAAGCATGCTTTACAGGAAACTATCCAACCGAGATCTATCCGGATACAGTACTTCCGGCGTACAAATGTTAGGAGGGCAAGCATGAGTGAACTTTACAAACAAGCTGGCGTGGATGTCGAAGCAGGCTATCGCGCAGTAGATTTGATGAAAAAACATATCAGCCGTACGAACCGACCAGAAGTGATCGGCGGTGTGGGCGCGTTTGCCGGACTTTTCGATCTATCGTCCTTTTCTTACAAAGAGCCAGTGCTTGTTTCGGGAACGGATGGAGTAGGTACGAAACTGAAGCTTGCTTTTGATATGGATCAGCATGATACGGTCGGAATCGATCTTGTTGCCATGTGTGTAAATGACATCATCGCCCAAGGGGCACAAGCACTATTTTTCCTTGATTATATTGCTTGCGGCAAAAACGAACCGGAAAAAATCGAGCAGATCGTCAAAGGTATCGCTGATGGCTGTGTCGAAGCAGGTGCTGCTTTGATCGGCGGCGAGACAGCTGAAATGCCAGGTATGTACGGAGCGGATGAATATGACTTGGCGGGCTTTGTCGTCGGTATCGGGGAAAAAGCGAAGCTGATCAGCGGAGCCGATGTCAAAGCAGGGGATGCGATTATCGGAATCGCTTCAAGCGGTCTGCATTCGAATGGTTTTTCCTTAGTCCGCAGGTTGATTGACCAGCACGGCCTCAGCCTGAACGAAGTATATGCACCATTCGATCGTCCTTTGGGGGAAATCCTGCTTGAGCCGACCAAAATTTATGCTAAAGCAGTGCGTGCTGTTCAAGAGAAAATCGACATCCATGGTATCTCCCATATTACCGGCGGCGGCTTCCATGAGAACCTGCCACGCGCAGTGCCTGAGCATCTAGGCGTGCGGATCCAGACTGACAGCTGGGAATTGCCGGCTGTTTACGAATTCCTGATGGAAAAAGCACAGCTTGTCTTCGAGGATATGCTTGGTGTATTCAATACAGGAATCGGCATGGCGCTGATTGTTTCCCGGGATGAAGCGGAACAGACGATATCCATTCTTCGGGAAGCTGGGGAAAGTGCCTGGATCATCGGCGAAGTGACCGATAAATCCGGCGTGGAGTTTTCTGCATGATTTCGGCTGCTGTATTTGCTTCCGGCAGTGGCAGCAACGCAGAAGCAATCGTGCAGGAATCAGGCTTGCCTTGTACGATTGAATTGCTCGTTTGTGATAAACCGGCAGCTCCTGTTATTTCAAGAGCTAAACAGTGGAATGTAGAAGTATTTGTCTGCGACCCAAAGACTTTTCCGAATAAACAAGCTTATGAACAAGCTATTCTCACAAAGCTCAGGGAAAAGCAGATCGAGTGGATCTTTCTGGCGGGGTATATGCGTTTGATCGGACCGACACTGCTGGAAGCTTATCCGGAAAGGATACTGAACATCCATCCTTCTTTATTACCGGCTTTTGCCGGCAAGGATGCCATCGGACAAGCTTTGACAGCAGGTGTGAAAGTAAGTGGCGTGACCATCCATTTTGTTGACGCGGGGATGGATACCGGCAGCATCATCGCCCAGGAAGCAGTTCAGGTACTGGAAACAGATACTCATCAGACATTACATCAACGAATTCAAGCCATTGAGCATCGGCTTTATCCAAAAACAATTCGATACATACTTACAGAACGAGAAAGGAATGACTCTAATGCCACGAGCGTTGATCAGCGTATCAGATAAAACAGGAATCATCCCATTTGCCAAAGGTTTGGCTGCATTGGATTATGAAATCATCTCAACCGGAGGCACCCTGAAACAACTGCAGGAAGCAGGTATTCCGGCTGTGGCAGTGTCTGACGTCACAAAATTCGATGAAATCATGGACGGACGTGTCAAAACACTGCATCCTGCCATCCACGGCGGTCTATTGGCTAGACGAGATGATGAAAGCCATATGCAGCAGCTGAAAGAACGCGATATCACACCAATCGATTTGGTGGCGGTGAATCTTTATCCTTTCAAAAATACAATCGAAAAAACAGGCGTAACGGAAGCTGATGCGATTGAGAATATCGATATTGGCGGACCGACCATGCTGCGTTCGGCTGCAAAGAACTTCGCTGGCGTAACGGTCCTTGTCGACCCAGATGATTATGTTGCAACATTGTCTGCTTTGGAACAGCATGGTGAACTTTCCTATGAAGCGAAACGTCGTCTGGCAGGAAAAGTATTCCGTCATACAGCAAATTATGATGCGATGATTGCGGCTTATTTCGCTGAATTGAATGAAGAGCATGATACGGAAACATTGACACTCACATATGAAAAAGTTCAATCTTTACGTTATGGAGAGAACCCGCATCAGGCAGCAGCTTTTTATAAGGATCCAATCGTCAAAGGCGCTTCCATTGCAAATGCGAAGCAGCTGCATGGCAAGGAGCTTTCTTATAATAATATTCAGGATGCTAATGCGGCGCTGGAGATCGTCATGGAATACCAAGAGCCTGCTGCGGTAGCGGTCAAGCATATGAACCCTTGCGGCGTAGGTATCGGTGATACTATTTCGAATGCTTTCCATAAAGCATTTGAAGCAGATCCAACATCCATCTTCGGCGGCATTGTAGCTTTGAACCGTGAAGTAGACAGAGATACGGCGTTGCAGCTGAAAGAAATCTTCTTGGAAATCGTGATTGCCCCTGGCTTCACAGAAGAAGCAATGGCTTTATTGACAGAAAAGAAAAATATCCGCTTACTGGAGCTTGCAGCAGACAAGATTCAGCAGCCGAAAAAGGTCGTCAGCGTTAGCGGCGGGTTGCTTGTGCAGGATTATGATGCAGGTGCTGTGACAGAAGCGGATCTTACTGTAGCGACAGACCGCAAGCCGACGGAAGAAGAGTTGAAGAACTTGTTGTTTGCCTGGAAAGTAGTGAAACATGTGAAATCCAATGCAATCGTAGTTGCAAAAGATGACCAGACCATCGGTGTCGGTGCTGGTCAGATGAACAGGGTCGGAGCAGCAAAAATTGCCTTGGAACAAGCTGGTGAGAATGCAGCAGGGGCAGTGCTCGCATCGGATGCCTTCTTCCCGATGCCGGATACAGTCGAAGCAGCGGTTAAAGCTGGTGTGACGGCTATCATCCAGCCAGGCGGATCTAAACGGGACGAAGATTCCGTAGCTGTATGTAATGCGCACAACATCGCCATGGTATATACGGATATGCGCCACTTCAAGCACTGATTGTCAGGGGGAGACATTGTGAAAGTTCTTGTGATAGGAAGCGGCGGCCGCGAGCATAGTATCGTCGCAAAGCTAGCTTCAAGTACCGAAGTAACGGCATTGTACGCAGCACCGGGTAATGGCGGCATAGCCGATCTGGCCACTTGTGTGCCGATTGATGTAACAGCTGTGGAGGATCTTGTCCATTTTGCGAAGGAAGAACAGATCGACTGGACGTTTGTCGGACCTGAGATTCCTTTGCTGGCAGGTGTCGTCAATGCATTCCAGCAGGAAGGATTGAATGTTTTCGGTCCGACAAAGGAAGCGGCTTTGATTGAAGGCAGCAAGGATTATGCCAAGCAGTTCATGCGCACACACGGTATACCGACTGCTGCAAGTGAAACTTTTTCCGATGCAGCGAAAGCCAAAGCTTATATTGAGGAAAAAGGTGCGCCAATCGTTGTCAAAGCGGATGGGCTTGCTGCTGGTAAAGGCGTTGTCGTTGCCCAGACAGTTGAAGAAGCACATGAAGCCGTAGAAAGCATGCTGGTCGATAACCAGTTCGGCCAAGCGGGCAGCCTTGTTATCATCGAGGATTTCCTTGAAGGAAAGGAATTCTCCCTAATGGCATTCGTCGATGGGGAAAATGCCTATCCGCTAGTGCCTGCTCGTGATCATAAGCGCGTTTACGATAATGACCAGGGACCGAATACAGGCGGCATGGGTGCATTTGCACCCATCCCAGATCTGCAGCAGACAGTGATTGATGAAGCGATCGAACGTATTCTAAAGCCTGCTGCAGCTGGACTTGTTAATGAAGGCCGTTCTTTTACTGGTGTTTTGTACGCCGGTCTTATCGAAACAACACACGGTCCGAAAGTAATCGAATTCAACGCCCGCTTTGGTGATCCTGAAACACAAGTCATCCTGCCGCTGTTGGAGAATGATTTGCTGCAAGTGATGCAGGATGTCACGGCAGGCAACGATCCAAAGCTGAAGTGGAAAGATGCTTTTGCGACTGGAACGGTCATTGCTGCAAGCGGCTATCCAGGAAGCTACGACAAGCAGCTTCCAATGCCAGACTTATCACAGCTGCCGCATGATGTATACTGCATTCACGCCGGGACAGAAAAAAAGGCAGACGGATATGTTTCCAACGGTGGACGTATTCTGTTCATTGGTTCTGTACATCATAATCGAGCGGACGCGGTGGAAAGTGTCAAAAAAGGACTCAAGTTATTCAAAAATAATCCGGACTTCCATTATCGGACTGATATCGGATTCGGGAAATAAAAGCGGAAGAAGAACTGGAATAAGGCCAGTTCTTCTTTTTTATTCCTCTTGTGATCCTTGTTTCTGGCGAAATTGGTTAATCAAAGTCATGCTCGGGCAATATCGGACAATACCCTCAGCAATCTTGATTGCACCTGCCAATAACGCCAAATGGGCAGTGAACTGCTTTGGTTTTGTGACGAGTGCAGCTGTTGCATACCCGACCATGCTGACGCCGGCAGCAATCCGAATCATCGCTTGGATCAGCCCCATATTTGGTTTCATTTTTCGCACCCCTTTCCTTTTGCCAGCTTAGTTTTTCCTGTTATAACAGGGGTTTATGCTAGTATAAAAATTCCAATGCGCGTCGTGTTACGCAAAAGCCCTAAGATGATGTATGATAAAAGATAAGGTAAGAAGCACATCCGTGCGTATGGGAGGGAAGCTGCATGCAGCTTGACAAGCTCCGTGGTGAGCATTTAGATGAATTATTCAAGGCAATCCTTTCGTTGAAGGATATCGAGGAATGCTATCGTTTCTTCGATGATATTGCGACAATCAGCGAAATACAATCGCTTACACAGCGTCTTCAAGTAGCGAAGATGCTCCGCGATGGGGCTACATATCATAGCATCGTCCAGGAAACGAGCGCGTCCACGACAACGATTTCCCGGGTGAAACGCTGCCTCAATTATGGAAACGAAGGCTATAACACGGTACTTGAACGTTTGGAAGAAAAAACAGAAGAATAAGGGAGCTGACATTGGATGGTGCGCTTTGGTGTGATCGGTACGAACTGGATAACGGAATCCTTTTTGGAAGCTGGAAAGAAAGTAAAGGACTTTGAACTGACAACCGTTTATTCTCGAAAAGCTGAAAAGGCGGACGAATTCGCCAAGAAGCACGGAGCAGTACATACGTTCACCGACATTGAACAAATGGCGGCGAGCGGTGAAATCGATGCGGTTTATATCGCAAGTCCGAATGCGCTGCATGCAGGACAGGCTAAGATTTTCATGGAGCATGGAATCCATGTGTTATGTGAAAAGCCGCTGGCGTCCAACACGGCAGAAGTGAAGGATTTGATTGAAACGGCAAAGCGGCATGATGTGCTGCTGATGGAGGCGTTGAGATCGACATTATTGCCGAATTTCCATGCGGTAAAAGAGCATTTGGACAAAATCGGAACAGTGAGGCGCTATGTAGCTCAGCTTTGCCAATATTCTTCCCGTTATGATGCCTACCGGCAAGGCACAATCCTGAATGCCTTCAATCCGGAGCTCAGTAATGGGGCAACGATGGATATCGGTATTTATTGCATATATCCGCTAGTTGCTTTGTTTGGCAAACCAAAAGAGATAAAAGCAAGTGGAACTTTGCTGGAGTCGGGCGTCGATGGACAAGCTACCATCATACTGACATATGAAGAAATGGAAGCAATCGTCTACTATTCCAAAATCACCAGCTCGACGCTGCCTTCTGAAATTCAAGGAGAAGATGCGACGATTCGCATCGATCATATCGGGCATTTTGAAGATGTCAAAATCCAGTACCATGACAGTACAGAGAAAACTATCAGCGGCCCGCAGGATAATGAGCATCCCATGTTCTATGAAGTGGAGGAATTTGTGAGCTTGATCCAATCCGGAAAACGGGAATCGGCTATCAATACGCATGAATTGGCGCTCAATGTAGCGGAAATCATGGAAAAAGCAAGAATCCAGTTCGGCTTGATTTTCCCTGCCGACCGGATCCAATGATGCACAAAAGCCTGGCAAAAGATTGCCGGGCTTTCTTCATTCGTAAAGTCTTCGTATTTTCCTCTTTGTTACCACTGAATTATCCAGTCGATTTTTGCTATAATGAACGTTATGGAAGCAAGTAATGGAGGATACGTACGTGTATAACATGAAAGAGTGGCAACATATATTCAAGCTCGATCCAGCTAAGGAAATCGGCGATGAAGAGCTGGAAAAGATTTGCGAATCCGGTACGGATGCTATCATTGTCGGCGGTACAGACGATGTGACATTGGATGGTGTCCTTGATCTGCTGGCGCGGATCCGCCGTCACACAGTTCCAGTCATTTTGGAAATCAGCACAATGGATTCGATTACTCCTGGTTTCGATTTTTATTATGTGCCGATGGTGATGAACAGCCAAGGCAAGCAATGGATCATGGGACTGCATCATGAAGCCGTCAAGGCATACCGGGATATGATGCATTGGGACGAAATCATGATGGAGGGCTATTGCGTCATCAATCCCGAAGCGAAGGTTTTCACACATACCCAATGCGAACTGCCGTCTGAAGAGGATATCATCGCTTATGCCTATATGGCGGAGCATATGTACAAGCTCCCGATATTCTATTTGGAAAACAGCGGAGCATATGCAGATCCGGAACTTGTCGGCAAGGTGAAAAAGCAGCTCTCGAACACATTGCTATTTTATGGAGGCGGCATCGCTTCACCGGAGCAAGCAGTCCGGATGAAGCAGTATGCTGATGTGATTATTGTCGGAAACAGCGTCTATGATAATATAAAGGCTGCCCTGAAGACAGTGGAAGCAGTAAAAGGAAAGAAATGAAGGCGGTGCAAACATGAGCCGATTGGCGAATGATTTAATAAATGGTTTGAATAAAGAACAGGCAGAAGCGGTGCAGCACACGGAAGGACCGCTCCTCATCATGGCAGGTGCCGGAAGCGGCAAGACACGCGTGCTGACAAACAGGATTGCCTATTTGCTTGGAGAGAAAGAAGTATCGCCCCGCAGTATCTTGGCGATTACTTTCACGAACAAAGCCGCCCGTGAAATGCGGGAGCGTGTGCATAAACTAGTCGGGGAAGAAGGGTCCCAAATCTGGGTTTCCACTTTCCACTCCATGTGTGTGCGCATTTTACGCCGTGATATAGACAGAATAGGATATAATAGCAACTTTTCCATACTCGATACGAGCGATCAGCTGTCAGTGATCAAACAAGCACTGAAACGGCTCAATCTGGATCCGAAGCAATATGATCCTCGGGCCATGCTTGGTGCCATCAGCTCGGCCAAGAACGAACTGATCACACCGGAACAATACAGCAAGGAAGCCGGCAGTGTGTACGAGCGGAAAGTGGCCGAGGTATTCGATTTGTATCAGAAAACGTTACGCCGCAATCAATCGCTGGATTTCGATGACTTGATCATGCAGACGATCCAGCTGTTTGACCGCGTGCCCGAAGTGCTGCAATACTACCAGCGCCGTTTCCAGTACATCCATGTGGATGAGTATCAGGATACGAACCACGCGCAGTACCGTTTGGTGAATCAGCTAGCATCCCGTTATAAAAACCTTTGTGTTGTTGGGGACTCTGATCAGTCCATCTACCGATGGAGGGGAGCGGACATCGCGAATATCCTCTCTTTCGAAAAAGATTATCCGAATGCGAAGGTTGTCATGCTCGAGCAGAATTACCGCTCGACGAAAACGATTCTGGATGCAGCGAACAAAGTCATTGCCAACAATACAGGTCGCAAACCGAAAAATCTGTGGACTGACAATATCGATGGATCAAAGCTGCGTTATTATGAAGCAGCTACCGAACGCGAGGAAGCATTGTATGTGACGGAGAAAATCGAAGAAATGGTCATGATGGAGAAAAAACGCCATTACCGTGATATCGCGATTCTTTACCGGACCAATGCCCAGTCGCGATCCATCGAGGAAACGTTTGTAAAAGCAGGCGTGCCTTATCAGATGATCGGCGGCACGAAGTTCTATGACCGCAAGGAAATCAAGGACATGCTCGCATACTTGCGTTTGATTGCGAATCCGGATGATGACATCAGCTTCGAGCGGGTCGTCAACGAACCGAAGCGAGGCATCGGGAAGACGTCCATCGAAAAACTGCAAGCATATGCAAATGAGCACGAAATTTCCTTGTTTGATACGCTTAAGGAAGTTGATTTCACTGGCGTAAGCGCCAAAGCTGCCAATGCTTTGAGCGAATTCGGAAAAATGATCAGCAACTGGGGCAAGCAGGTGGAATTCCTGACTGCAACGGATATGGTCGAGCAGGTACTGGAAGGTTCGGGCTATGAAGAAATGCTGAAAGCAGAACGAAGCATCGAATCCCAAAGCCGTCTGGAGAACTTGGAAGAGTTCAAGACAGTAACGAAGAATTTCGAGCAGACGAATGAAGACAAGTCCCTGCTTGCATTCTTGACGGATCTTGCGCTAATTGCGGATATCGACTCCATGGATGATGATCCATCCAGTGATGATAAAGTCATCCTCATGACACTTCATGGTGCCAAAGGACTCGAGTTTCCGGTCGTATTCCTGATTGGGATGGAGGAAAATGTGTTTCCGCACAGCCGCTCCCAAATGGATGAAACGGAGATGGAAGAAGAACGCCGTCTTGCTTACGTCGGCATCACCCGTGCAGAAGAGGAGCTATTCCTTACCAATGCCAAGATGCGGACATTGTTCGGACGGACGAATATGAACCCAGTCAGCCGCTTTATCGGTGAAATCCCGAATGAGCTGCTGGAAGGCATACAGGAAACCAAACAAAATCCATTCGGACTCCAAAGCCGTCGCCAATCACCAAAACCACAGGAGCAAAAGCGTGTGGTCCGTAAGCCGAAGCCAAAATCAGGAGCTGACGCGCTTGGATGGGGCCCTGGAGACAAGGCTGTCCATAAGAAATGGGGCGAAGGAACAGTAGTGAAAGTCAATGGAGAAGGAGAAGCGATGGAGCTTGATATCGCCTTCCCTGCACCAGTGGGCATCAAACGGCTGCTTGCTTCGTTCGCACCGATCACAAAAGCTTAACCGAGGTGGCAAGCATGAACAGAGAAGAAGCAATCCAAGAGCTTGCGGATTTACGCAAAAAGCTCAATCAATATAATCATGATTATCACGTTCTCGATAATCCGCAGGTGTCCGATTATGAATACGATCAAACACTGAAACGCCTGTTGGACATTGAAGCCGAATTCCCAGATCTGGTCACAAGCGATTCACCGTCCCAGCGAGTCGGCGGCACGCCGCTTGAAGCATTCAACAAGGTGGAGCATCGCGTACCGATGCTTTCCCTTGGGAATGCCTTCAACGAAGAGGATTTGCGAAGCTTTGACAAGCGGGTCCAAAATGGATTGGGAACAGATGATTACTCGTATATTTGTGAACTGAAGATCGATGGCCTGGCGATTTCACTCCGTTATGAAGATGGAGAGTTCGTCCAAGGAGCGACACGTGGTGATGGTACAACAGGGGAAGACATTACCCAAAATCTACGGACAATCCGCAGCATCCCGCTTCGAATTGATTTAGCAGAAGCAATCGAGGTGCGCGGCGAGGCATATATGCCGCAGAAATCTTTTGCAGCACTTAATGCACAAAAGGAAGAAAACGGCGAAGCCCCTTTTGCCAATCCGCGTAATGCAGCCGCAGGGTCATTGCGTCAGCTTGATCCGAAGATTGCTGCCAGTCGTAATCTGGACATCTTCCTATACGGTTCTGGCCAATGGGAAACCAATAATCTGGATTCCCATAGCGGATTGCTCGACTACTTGGAGCAGTTGGGTTTTAAGACGAATAAGGAACGCCGCCGCTGCCAAACAATCGAGGAAGTGCTGGCATATGTCGAGGAATGGAGTGCCAAACGCCGGGAACTGAACTATGAAATCGACGGCATCGTCATCAAGGTGGACAAGCGGGAGCAGCAGGATGAACTTGGCTTCACCGCCCGTACACCGCGTTGGGCGATTGCGTACAAATTCCCGGCTGAAGAAGTGACGACGAAGCTCCACGATATCGAGCTGAATGTCGGACGTACTGGTGTCATCACTCCGACAGCATTGCTGGAGCCAGTGCGGGTGGCCGGCACGACAGTACAGCGGGCTACTTTGCATAATGAAGACCTGATTCGTGAAAAGGATATTCGGATCGGGGATACGGTTGTCATCAAAAAAGCCGGTGACATTATCCCGGAAGTCGTCCGTGTCGTGACAGATGCACGTACCGGAAAAGAACAGGAATTCCATATGCCGGAGCACTGTCCGGAATGCGGCAGTGAAACTGTCCGTCTGGAAGAGGAAGTAGCGCTTCGCTGCATCAATCCGAACTGCCCGGCGCAGCTTGTCGAAGGATTGATTCACTTTGTCTCCCGTAACGCCATGAATATCGATGGACTTGGAGAGAAGGTCATCATCCAGCTGTATCGTGCTGAACTAGTGCATACAATTGACGATTTGTACAAGCTGGATCGCGATGCTTTACTGGATCTTGAGCGGATGGGCGAGAAATCGGCAGATAATCTGCTCAAATCAATCGAAGCGTCCAAGGAAAATTCACTGGAGCGCTTGCTGTTCGGTTTAGGGATCCGTTTTGTCGGTGCCAAAGCTGCGAAGACATTGGCGCAAGCTTTTGAAACGATAGATAAATTACAGCAAGCATCCGTGGAGGAGCTTGTCGCAATCGATGAAATCGGGGAAAAAATGGCTGACTCCATTTATCAGCATTTCCAAGAAGATAAGGTGATACAGCTGATTGAAGAGCTGAAGGCAGTGGGCGTCAATATGACCTACAAAGGCATCAAGCCGCAGGAAGTGACTTCTGACAGTATTTTCAGCGGTAAGACGGTTGTCTTGACAGGGAAAATGGAGGCTCTCACACGTCCGCAGGCGAAAGAGAAAATTGAAGCGCTTGGCGGCATTGTCACGGGCAGTGTCAGCAAAAAAACAGATTTATTGATTGCCGGCGAGGATGCTGGTTCGAAATATGAAAAAGCAGAGAAGCTTGGCATTGAAATATGGGATGAAGCACGTTTGATCGAAGCGTTACAGGAATAGAGAGGAGAAACACATGAAGAAATTAGCAGGTGTTCTTAGTATAGGGGCACTCATATTGCTGGCAAGCTGTGGTCCGTCTGGCGGCGGGGAAGAAGAGGTCAAGCAGGAAACGGCAGATGGTGGGGAAAAAACATCCGTTGTTTCCAGCTACAATTTCTCCGATGAAGAATACAAAGTATTGCTTCCTTATGAGAGCGGAAAATCCAAGGGTGTCGTCAACTATGAGACAAGTGCGGCCCGTGGCGTGATCGTCAACCAGATCGCCAACCGTTTGGATATCGATGAAGTCGAAGAAGGACTGCGAAATCATTCGAAGGATGTCTTCAGTCCGGATGATTACTATTTCCGTGAAGGACAAATGCTTGATAGTGATACGCTTTACAGCTGGATCGGCCGTTACGCCAAAGCACAGAAAGACGATAAGGGGAAAACCAGCAAGGAGGAAAAAGCAAAGGAACTTGGACTGAATCCGGAGCTGAATGAAGACAAAGCTTCCGAGAAGGACTTCCGCGATAATCCGAAATATCTTTCCCACATCCTGGAACAGGATTATATGGTCGAAAATGACGACGGTGATATCACACTGGGCGGTGTATCCATCGCCCTTGCGATGAAGTCGGAATACCAGTTCACGACTGGCGGCAAAGGACCATATCGTGAGGATATCCCGAAGGATGAGATGCTTGCGCAAGCAAATGAAATGGCCAAGAAGATCGTCGAAAGAATGCGGGGGATGGACGGCTTGACCGATGTTCCGATCCACATCGCCGTTTATCAGGAAGCCAAGAAGGAATCGGTTGTCCCAGGTAACTTCGTTGCGGAGACAACAGTGGAAAAAGGCAGCAGTTCAGTCGGGGACTGGGATAAGATCAATGAAAAGAATGTCCTGTTCCCATCCGATGCAGCAGAAAAGGATCACCCGGATGAAAGCCAATATATATCCGCTTTCGAAACGAAGGTATCCAGCTTCTTCCCGAATTACACAGGCATGGTCGGCAGAGGTTTTTATCAGAACGATGAGCTGAAAAAACTTACCATTGAAATCCCGATCCAATTCGAAGGGAACGCCGAAGTGGTCGCTTTCACGCAATATGCCTACAGTCAGATCATGGACATCTTCCCGAACTACTATGATCTGGAAATCAACATCACCTCCAATGATAAGACAGAAGCAATCATTACGAGGGAGCAAGACGCAAAAGAACCGGAAGTTTACATCCTTAATTAAAGCAGCCATACAAAAAGAGACAAAAATTCACATTTCAAGACAAGACTAGGAAAGTGATATTGGGAAATAGGTACAGAAGCATACTCTTTAATCCCTACTTTCCCAATATACTTAAAGCCGGGATGTGTTAGAATGAAAGCAGGAACACATCCTGGAAATGGTCTTGGGCACAAGCTCTTACGCAGAAAGAAATAAACATGTTTCGAGGTGTAGCCCAAATGGAAATCGGCCCTTTAATTAAACTACATAGAATCAAGCAAAATATGACGCAAGAAGACCTAGCAGCGGGGATTGTTTCAGAATCCTATCTGTCCAAAATCGAAAACCAAAAAACTGACGCCAGCCCGGAAGTCATCGCATTATTATGCGAAAGGCTCGATATTCAGCTCAATGCAGAAAACGAGGATATGATCAAGGAGAAGGCAGAAGAATGGTACGGCATGTTGTATGAAGTGCACAATGCCGACGAAAGAAGACAACGATTCGAGGAACTCCAAACACTGTTCAAAGCGAATAATTCTGATCATGAGATGTTGTTCGAAATTCAGAAGATCAGGTTTTTTTTGGTAGAAGGCAGAGTAAAAGAAGCAAAAGAACAGATTGAACGTCTGGAACCTTTGCACAATACTTTTGAGCCTATTCATTTGTTTTATTGGTATAAGTTTTTAGGGAATTATAATCATACAGTGACAGAGGAATACTCTAAGGCAATCACATACTACGAAAATGCTGAATCGATAATGGAGTCTATCGAGCTTCAAGACAAAGAGGTTGCAGATATTCATTATCTATTGGCGGTACTTCATAGTAAACTGGTAAATGATTTAAATGCACTAGAGTATGGCCAAAAAGCTCTTTCAGTATTTCGAGAAAATTATAATTTCGTGCGTTGTGCACAATGTCATATAGTGCTAGGAATTGCATATAGAAGGTTGCATATGCATGATATGGCAATCAAGCAATATAATTTAGCTAAACACCTTGGTGAAATAACTGATGAAAATGACATTATTCAACTGACAAATCATAACTTAGGTTATTTACATTCTCGTGCAGGTCAATCGGAAGAAGCAATCAAATATTATAAAGCAGCATTTGATATGAATAATATGCAGATGAGCTTTAATTTGACTACAGTTACATCACTGATTAGGGAATATTATATAACTGGTAAACTTAACGAAGCTCAATGCTTAATTAACCAAGCTCAAGAAATAATGGAGAAACAAAACTTGGGAAGCAAAGTTATAAGATGGGAGATAGAAATTTTTCAAGCAGCCCTTGATGATAACTTTGAGCATCTTGAGAATACTATCACTAATCAATTGTTACCTCATCTAGTAGAACAAGAAGATAATATTAACGTAATAATCTACTCTAACATGATCGCAGAAAAATATGAGGAAATAAAAAAATATAAGAATGCTTCTCTCTTCTATAAAATGGCAAATAAGTATTACCAAGATTTATTAAATCTGTAGGAGGAACACGGATGAAAAAAATTGTTGGAGTTGCAATTACGGCGGTTGTATTAAGTATCGGCCTAATATTTAGCAGCGGAAACAAATCCGAACTGTTGGACTTGCAGCCAGGTGCATTCTCAGCTAAAAACCAAACTGTCTTAGATTTACAGCCAGGTGCTTTCTCTCACAGTAAATTATTAGTTGCAAATGATTTACAACCAGGAGCATTTTAAAAATAGAGTCGATTTCTATTTTTTCTTTTACCAAGAAGGAGAATCCACTCCTTCGCCGAATATATATACCATGTACTATTTCCCTTAAGTAAGACCCTCAATCGTCCGCTTTATCTTCAGATAAGGCGGGCTTTTTCTTTTTATCGTGCTTGGCTTTGTTTGGCGGTCAAAAGGTGCTAAAATAGTTATATGTTATAGTCTGGTTGCTTTACGGCAGCTCCTTTTGCTATGATCATTTTTATATACATGTAAGGTGAATTCCGGAGGTGACAGTATGTCAGAGATTACGAAAGAACAGGTGTTGCACGTAGCGCATTTGGCGCGTCTTGCAATCACTGATGAAGAAGCAGAGAAAATGACGAAGGAACTTGATGCGATTATTGGGTATGCCGAGCTTTTGAATGAGCTTGATACGGATAATGTGGAACCTACGACACACGTGCTTGATTTGAAGAATGTCATGCGTGAGGATGAACCGCGCAAGTGGATCGACCGGGAGGATGCATTGAAAAATGCACCGGATCAGAAGAATGGCCAGTTCCGTGTGCCGTCGATTTTGGACTGAGGAGGAAGATTATGTCTTTGTTTGATTATACATTGAAAGAATTACAGGAAAAGCTACATAACAAAGAGATCACGGTAACGGATCTCGTGGATGCTTCCTATGCGCGTATCAAGGAAGTAGACGATGAAGTGAAGGCTTTCTTGACGCTTGATGAAGAGAATGCGCGTGCAGCTGCGAAGGAATTGGACGAGCAGGCCAGCGACAACCCGCTATTCGGTATGCCGATCGGTATTAAGGATAATATCGTAACAAAAGGTCTTCGTACCACTTGTGCGAGTAAGTTCCTTGATAATTTCACGGATCCGCTTTACGATGCAACGGTCGTTTCCAAGCTGAAGGACAAGAAAACTGTCACAATCGGTAAGCTGAACATGGATGAATTCGCGATGGGTTCCTCTAATGAGAATTCCGCTTACTTCACGACACGCAACCCTTGGAACACAGATTATGTTCCAGGTGGATCCAGCGGTGCGTCTGCAGCGGCTGTAGCTGCAGGGGAAGTCTTTTTCTCCTTGGGTTCCGATACAGGCGGTTCCATTCGTGAACCAGCAGCATTCTGTGGCGTTGTCGGATTGAAGCCTACATACGGTCTTGTATCCCGTTTTGGTCTTGTTGCATTCGCATCTTCCCTTGACCAAATTGGTCCGATGACTCGCACAGTTGAAGATAACGCGCACTTGCTGCAAGCAATCGTAGGTCATGATGAAATGGACTCCACAAGTGCAGACGTTGAAATTCCTGACTACACAGAAGCTTTGAAGCAGGATGTCAAAGGTTTGCGCATTGCCGTACCTTCCGAGTATCTTGGTGAAGGTGTTTCTGATGAAGTTCGTGAATCCATCAAAGCTGCATTGAAAGTATATGAAGATCTTGGCGCAACTTGGGAAGAAGTTTCCCTGCCGCATTCCCGTTATGCAGTAGCAGCTTACTACTTGCTATCTTCTTCGGAAGCATCTGCTAACTTGGCGCGTTTTGACGGCGTCCGTTATGGTGTTCGCTCCACGCAAGCGGAAAACATGATCGATGTATTCAAATATTCCCGCCGCGATGGTTTCGGTGAGGAAGTAAAACGCCGCATCATGCTTGGTACGTTCGCTCTTAGCTCCGGCTATTATGATGCGTACTACAAAAAAGCCCAAAAAGCACGTACATTGATCAAAAATGACTTTGATAAAGTGTTCGAGGACTATGATGTCATCGTTGGACCAACGACTCCGACTCCAGCTTTCAAAGTTGGCGAAAAAGTAGAAGATCCATTGACAATGTACGCTACCGATATCCTGACGATCCCTGTAAACCTTGCAGGCGTTCCAGGAATCTCCCTGCCTTGCGGATTCTCAAGCGAAGGTCTTCCGATCGGTCTGCAAATCATCGGTAAGCACTTTGACGAGGCGACGATCTACCGCGCTGCTTATGCATTCGAGCAAGCGACAGATCATCACAAACAGAAACCGGCATTGGGAGGCGTAAAAGGATGAATTTCGAAACTATCATCGGACTCGAAGTACACGTGGAGCTGAAAACGAAATCCAAAATCTTCAGCCCGAGCCCAAATGCATTCGGTGCCGAACCAAATGAAAACACCAACCCGATCGACCTTGGCTACCCAGGTGTGCTTCCCGTCTTGAATAAAGAAGCAGTAAACTTTGCAATGAAAGCAGCGATGGCGCTTAACTGTGAAATCGCTACGCATACAAAATTCGACCGGAAGAACTACTTCTATCCGGATAACCCGAAAGCGTACCAGATCTCTCAATTCGATCAGCCGATCGGTGAGAATGGCTGGATTGAAATCGAAGTGGATGGTTATACAAAGAAAATCGGTATCACACGCATCCATATGGAAGAAGATGCCGGTAAACTGTCTCACACAGGCGACGGCTACTCCCTTGTCGACTACAACCGTCAGGGAACACCATTGATCGAGATCGTTTCCGAGCCAGATCTTCGTACGCCGGCTGAAGCATACGCATATTTGGAGAAGCTTCGTAACATCATCCAATACACAGGCGTATCGGATGTGAAAATGGAAGAAGGATCCCTGCGCTGTGACGCCAACATTTCCCTTCGTCCAATCGGACAGGAGAAATTCGGGACAAAAGCTGAGCTGAAGAACTTGAACAGTTTCGCTTTCGTTCAAAAAGGTCTGGAGTTCGAAGAAAAACGCCAGCAGAAGGTCTTGCTTGCTGGAGGAGAAATCCTGCAGGAAACACGTCGTTATGATGAGTCTACCAAAGAGACAATCCTAATGCGTGTCAAAGAGGGATCTGACGATTACCGTTACTTCCCAGAGCCTGACCTTGTACCTCTATACATCGACGACGCTTGGAAAGAACGCATCCGTGCATCCATTCCTGAGCTTCCGGATGCTCGTAAAGCACGATACGTGAACGAGCTTGGCTTGCCGGCATACGATGCAATGGTATTGACACTAAGCGTGGAGATGTCCGATTTCTTCGAGGCAACTTTGAAAGCTGGTGCGGATGCCAAAGCAGCTTCCAACTGGCTGATGGGTGAGGTTTCTGCTTATCTGAACAAGCAGCAGAAGGACCTTGCTGATATTGCTTTGACACCTGAAGGACTGGCGAAAATGATCACATTGATCGAAGACGGCACCCTTTCCTCCAAGATGGCGAAGAAAGTATTCGCTGAGCTTGTCGAGAACGGTGGCGATCCAGAACAAATCGTCAAAGATAAAGGCCTTGTCCAAATCTCCGATGAAGGCCAGCTGACTGACATCATCACAGCCATCCTTGATCAGAATGAACAATCTGTCATTGACTTCAAGAATGGGAAAGACCGTGCTCTCGGCTTCCTGGTCGGCCAAGTCATGAAACAGACGAAAGGTCAAGCCAACCCGCCGATGGTTAATAAAATCCTGATTGCGGAAATGAATAAACGGTAACTGCTAAAGATCCTGCCTGATGGCAGGGTCTTTTTTTATGCATTGAAGTTTTTGATACCGCCTCCTAAACACTGCGATGTTTGATAGACTATTAGAAAAGGAGGCGGAAAAATGGAAATTCAGGCATTCCAGGAATGGGTGAAGGACTATTATGAAAAGAGAGGCTGGTCACAGCTGGATAGTTTTATCCGGATTGGCTTTCTTGCTGAAGAGACAGGAGAGGTAGCACGTGCCATACGAGCGATGGAAATCGGCAGGAATCGGCCAGATGAGACAGAGGTTTCTTACGCGGAGAAGAAGCAGGAATTGACAGAGGAACTTGGCGATGTGCTCGGTAATATCATTGTTTTGGCTAACACCTATGATATTGCATTGGAGGATGTATTCCATGCACATCAACAGAAGTTAGAGAAGAGATATGAAGCATAACGATAATCTGCCTAATCGTCATTTAAGGAAAGACGGCTTACTTAGAAATAAGGGATATGAGAATGAAGAATAAACTATTGGAGTGGTGGATTAGCATTCCGAGATATATTCGTGTTGGCTCCTTAGGTTTGCTTACTATATTCCTTCTTACCGCCGCTTTTATAAAAGGGTTGCAGGTTTTATTACATACAAGTGAGCTAGATTACAAACAAGTAATCACCGGTTTGATTTTTGCAATTGCGCTCACAGCTGGTTTTCGATTGAAAAAGAAGTAAGGATATAAAAACAATCCAATCAAATTAGTGGATGATTGATAGTTCGCCGAGAAGAAAGACAGTCCTAATATTGGCGGAAACAGTAGTGTTCGTTCAGAAAAGAGGTAGAATTATGCCATACTGCAGAGTTGGAGACACAGAAATCTATTATGAAGAAGCTGGAGAGGGAACACCTATCATCATGATCCATGGCTACTCGCCTGATCATCGCTTGATGAGCGGCTGTATGGAGCCTATTTTTCAAAATAAAAAAGGGTGGCGCCGGATTTATCTGGATTTGCCGGGAATGGGTAAGACGAAACACTATCAGCGGATAAGCAGTTCAGACGAGATGTTGGAAAAGGTAGCTAGCTTCATCCATACCATCATACCGAATCAAGCATATGCTGTTGCGGGCGAATCATATGGGGGCTATTTGACAAGAGGGCTGCTGGAACGGGAGCCTGAGAAAATACTTGGAGCTGCGTTAATTTGTCCGGTCATTAAACCAAACTTTAGCGAGAGGACCGTGGAGCAGCATATTGTGCGGCAGGAAGATAATGAACTCAAAGCCCGTCTTACTGCCGAGGAATGGGATGACTTCCGCTCAAATAACGTGATCCTCAACTCCCATACATGGGAACGATATAACAAAGAAATAGTGAGCGGCTGTGCAGTTAGTGATGCGGAGTTTTTGGATAAAGTAAAGCAACGATACGCATTTTCATTCGATATAGACAAGTCTGTTTTCCGTTCTCCTGCTGTTATTCTGATGGGTAGACAAGACGATGTGGTCGGATATAAAGATGCATTGGCCACTATGGAGTTGTTCCCAGAAGGCTCATTTGCTGTCCTTGATTCAGCCGGACATAATTTACAGATTGAACAGCCGGATATTTTTCAAGCTTCCATAAATGATTGGGTGAATCGAATGGAGTACACCATTGGAAGTAAAGCATGAGCAGCAGTCATTTCATTAGGTTTCAGGGCTTGGCAAAAAGAACAGGTAATTTCCTGAATCCGGATTAAAATAGGCTTGATTTTCCTATACTGATAGGAGATAAGCTTCCTGGAGCGGGCAAAGACCTTTTCAAAATAGGAAAAAAAAGCTATGATAAGACTTGGACTATGTGAACGTAAGGTTTGGTAGGAGGCAATACAGATGAAACGCGCACGGATCATTTATAATCCCACTTCAGGTAAAGAAGCGTTTAGACGGGAACTCCCGGATGTATTAGAAATCTTTGAAAAGGCAGGCTATGAAACTTCGGCGCATGCGACCACATGTGAAGGAGATGCAACGGCAGCAGCACGCTTGGCGGTAGAGCGGGGCTATGATCTAGTCGTTGCATGCGGCGGGGACGGTACTGTCAACGAAGTCGTCTCAGGAATGGCTGAACAGCCAAACCGGCCGAAGCTCGGCATCATTCCGGTCGGTACGACGAATGATTTGGCTCGTGCACTATTCATTCCGCGCAATATCAAGCGCGCAGCGGAAATCATCGTGGAAGGAAGAACACGCAAGCTTGATATCGGGAAGGTCAATGATCATTACTTCATGAATATCGCTGGCGGCGGGAAGCTGACCGAGCTTACCTACGATGTACCAAGTAAAACAAAGACGATGCTTGGTCAAATGGCTTATTATTTGAAAGGCATCGAAATGCTGCCGTCATTAAGGCCAATCAAGGTAGAGATCGAGTATGATGGCAAATGGTTCGAGGATGAAATCATGTTATTCCTCGTATCCAACACGAATTCTGTCGGCGGTTTCGAGAAGTTGGCACCAGATGCACTTGTTAATGACGGCTTGTTTGATTTGGTCATCTTAAGAAAAACCAATATAGCCGAATTCATCCGCATCGCTTCTTTGGCAATTCGAGGAGCACACTTGGACCATGATCTTATCTTCTATACAAGAGCGAATCGGATCAAGGTAAAACCAGCGGATAAAATGCAGCTGAATATCGATGGCGAATACGGCGGGTTACTGCCAGGTGAATTCGTCAATCTGCATCAGCATATTGAATACTTTGTAACAGAAGATTTCATCCAGAAACAAGATAGCTTAGTTGACTAAGCTGTCTTGTTTCTTTTTTCGACATATTTCCCGGGCAATAGACCCGGATTTCTGATTTCCGCCACAATGTGATACAATCTTGAAAGCAAAAACAAAAAGGACGATGAAAATGGCAAAATTAGCGCCACCAGTTGAAAAGAATCAAACAATCGAGCTGACTTTCGAAGACTTGACCCATGATGGGGATGGTGTCGGTAAAGTTGACGGCTATCCTTTGTTTGTACCATATGCACTGCCAGGTGAGACAGCCCAAGTGAAAGTAATCAAGACAAAGAAGAATTTCGGCTTCGGTAAGCTGCTTGAAGTAACCAAGCCCAGCCCAGCCCGAGTGGAACCGCCATGTGATGTTTATATCCAGTGCGGCGGCTGCCAGCTGCAGCATATGAGCTATCAGCTGCAGCTGGAGATGAAGCAGAAGCAAGTCCAGAATGCCATGAAGAAAATCGGCCATCTAGAGCATGTACCAGTCCATCCAGCACTGGGAATGGACGATCCTTGGCGTTACCGGAACAAAATCCAGATTCCGACTGCAGAACGGAACGGTGAGATGATCACTGGCTTTTATCGCAAACGCAGCCATGACATCATCGAGAACATGGAAACATGCGTCATCCAGGATGAAGTGAATGACCGGATGGTAGAAGCGGTTCGCCGTATCGCCAGTCGTCTTGGCATCCCAGCTTATAACGAAGAAACACATCGTGGTGTGCTGCGCCACATTATGGTCCGCACCGGCCAGCAGACGAATGAAACGATGATCGTACTCGTCACTCGTACAAATGAACTGCCTTATGCGAAGGAACTCGTTGCCGAGCTGCATGAGACATACCCGCAAATCAAATCGATTGTGCAGAACATCAACAAAGAACGCACAAACGTCATCCTTGGGCGCAAGACAAAGCTTCTATGGGGCGAAGAATACATCTACGATACAATCGGAGATATCAAATTCGCTATCTCGGCTCAATCCTTCTACCAAGTCAATCCGGCTCAAACGAAGGTATTGTATGACCAAGCATTGAAATATGCCAACTTAAGCGGCAATGAAACAGTCATCGACGCTTACTCCGGCATTGGTACAATCTCCTTGTTCCTAGCCCAAAAAGCGAAGAAAGTCTATGGTGTCGAAATCGTGCCGCAAGCGGTATCAGACGCTAAAATGAATGCCAGGCTAAACCACATGGACAACGCCGAATTTTACGTCGGCAAAGCCGAAGAAGTCATGCCATGGTGGAAAGCCCAAGGTCTCAATCCAGACGTCATCGTCGTCGACCCACCACGCAAAGGCTGTGACGAAGATCTGTTACAAGCCATGATCGACATGAAACCAAAACGTATTGTGTACGTCAGCTGTAACCCAAGCACGCTTGCTCGCGACCTTCGCTTCCTGGAAGACGGCGGATTTGAGACAAAGCAAGTGCAGCCTGTGGACATGTTCCCGCAGACTGGCCATATTGAGTGTGTGGCGGAGATTGAGTTGAAGGTGTCTAACTAAAATAAACTCTTCCCAATAAAAATAAACTTTTCCTAAAAAGACTTGGATTTCGGTAGAATAAACAATTCCGATTTCCGGGTCTTTTTTCTATTATCCCCTGTCCTGACTGTCTTTTCTCGATTTTCTCTTCCTTCCATTATCGGAGATCTTTATTTTAACTGATGAAAAAGGTGAAAAAACAGGTGGAAAAGCGGGTGAAAAACAGCCGATTTCGAACAGAAAAAGTGTGAAAATGGGGGTTCGGTAGGAAATCTTTATTTTAACTCGAACGGTGGAATGCGGGTTGGATCGGGTCTTTTTAGGAAATGTTTATTATTGTTGTACATAGTAAGAGAGAAGAGTTTTAGTTAAGTTAAAATATCTTATATGGAATTGCAATTAAGAAAAAAAGAAGAAGAAGACCAGTGTTCTTCTATAATAAGAACGGGTGGGATCTCTGTGTTAACGTTTGGCTTCTCTTTGTTATGAAGTAATTATTGTCTTAATGTTAATTTCAAGCTCAAGGAATTATAGAAAAAACATTAGGAATTCTAAATTTAGTTGAGGTTTCCCCAAAAATAAGAAATAAAATGCAAGGTCTGGAAGTTGACCTCATTAAACTAAATAAAATCAAAGCGTAAGCATGCTGAGAAAATTATTGTACAAATGAAGGAGGAAGATCAATAAGGTTAGTAGTATATTAATGTTAAAGAGGATAATCAGAAAATGGTACTTTTGTAAGTGGACTGTTTATTAATCCATTAGTAGAGAATAAGGGGTTTGTAAAGTGTGAGAGGTTATAGAATTAATTGAGATTTAGTATTTACCGAAGTTACATAACTTGTGTTAATAACAAAATAAGCAGAAGTAAGATGAGGAAATCTATATAAGGGAATGGTTAGATAATATGTTTATACAGAATGTCTCTCAACATAAATTAATAGAAATCTTAAACTCGTACCTTCAAAAAGGATACGAGTTTTTTATTGCCATCGACTATAGGAAATAGATTTGTGAATACAAGTCTAAATCTGAAAGGAGGTGAGAAAGATGGCAAATGTGTCAAAAAAATCAGAAGAGTCATTAGTAGATTTTGTGTTTGTTAAGGACGAAGATGTTAAGCCGAATCCACAACTTGACAAGGAGTTGGAAGAGTGGGAAAGGCTAGCCGAAGAAATGTAATAGCTTGAATAAAAAATATGACGGTCTGCGTTTTGACCGTCATATCTAATTGAAATGTCAGAACTGTTATGTACGACAATGCATATGGGAATATATTGTAGATGTGAAAATTAAGGGAGTGTGAAAAAAATTGAGTGAAGTAAAAAATTCACTTTCAAGCAAATCACTAGATGGAACAATAGCAAATATTTATGCTCAGCCGCAACCTGGAGGAGACAGTTCAATTATTGCATCAAAGAAGGGTTTGGAAATTCTAGTAGAAGCATTGAACGTTGCCATAGAGCGGGGTAAGAGTGAATATACCTTGTACAATAGTGACTTAGTTCCGTATCAAGTGCTTGTTATGAGAAATGAAGAATCAGTAAATAAAGCATATTGGAAAAGACTTCAATCACCCTACACTGATAAGCTATCTGAGGGTAGCGGGCATTTATACGGACCAACAGAATACTTTGATTTTGGTATTTCGAATACGGCTGATTTGGAAAAAGAAATCACTTTAGAAGATGTTAAATATCTAAGTTTGAAAAAAGAAGAAGTGATGAGGATTACACTTGGATGTATTGAGCAAGGTAAAAAATATGGATTTCCCCAAAGAATAAAAAAAAGAAGTCGTAAAACCTTCTATCTTAGTTCTAACTGTTTAACCGTTCTTAGGTGTGATATCAACTCAGCGCAAAATCTGAAGGTGGTGATTTCTTTGTTACTCTACCATACAATTCATAAAACATATGAGGACTTTGAAAACGTTTATCGTTATCGTATGAATGGGATAAATGGTGCATTAATTGAAACAGATAGAAAACTCGAAAAGGGTCAAGTTATAATTATAAAAGATATTAATGACTATGCGATCATCGTAGATTGTATTTGGGAGATAAACGATCAAATGTGTTTCTCTCATAAGACTGCACAAGATTTAATTGTACGAGCGAGAATACCCGGAAAATTGAGATCCTTTTGAATCAATTTAGAAAGTACTTTTTGAAGGCCGGTTTAAAGATTATATTCCGGTCCTTTTTCTAGTTATAGTCCATTAACAACTTTGAAAATCTCACTATGTAATTACGACTATAATCTTTTGCACTTCTTCTTTCCGAAGTATTGCATCATCCTATAATTGCAATGTATCACCCTCGTTCTAATTGAATTTTCGTAATAAGTTTAATCATAATCCAGGAAAAAGGCATAATACGGTATTGAAGTGATTTACTTTTTTCTGTCCTTTTCTAACACTATTATTAAATATAAGTGCTTTCCTTATTTCCTAAACCACTTCCATATTCCAAATGGACCATCATGTAAGTATCTTAAATGACTTATAAGCATTTCATTTTCTCTCTTGATTCTTTTATAAGTATTCGATTTACCTGGATCTGCTAACTTTAAGTTTGCGCTTCTTCTCGTTTTTTCTTGACCGTTTTTATGCATTTTTCACCCTCCGTGAATTTAAAGTAATTCATGATTCTATCTTACCAAAATTTCATCCGCTATATATGCCTAAGTTAATCTTTACGAGTTTGAATAGGAGGTAAGACCAATTGAAAAAAAGGATAAAAATGAGATGGAATATGCCTTATATTATAGTGATTTTGAAGTAGCTGAGATTTTGGGCGTTCCAGATCAAACTATTCGAAGTTGGTGTGAAAAAGGGAGATATTCAGATGTTATAAGGTCAGAAAAAGGAGAGGGGAGAATACCAAAGAAATACTTTAGAATTACGCTTGAACAGGCCAGAAAGCGAAATACGTTTGAAAAAGAATTAGATAGGTTTAATAGTAATTCGTTAATCTCAAATGAAGATGATAATGATAGAATGAACTAAGATGTATAATTTTAAACATGTAAGAACACTTTTAGAAAAAAGAAGGATACATGATGACTATAGAAAATAAATGTATAGACAGTTTAATAATAAATCAGCAACAGCTCACATTTGATTGGATGTGAGCTGTTTTTATTTTGCCTATAGTCAATGGAAGTAAAATAGCGTATTCCATGCTAACAAAGAAATAACATTCAGATATGTGAACATGTAAATCCTTTTACTATAAGGAGGTGTTAAATGTTAGATAGATTTCACAAATCATTCACTGCATAATATCCTTAGAAAGGTGTGGAGATCTTGGAGAAATGGACTATGTTAATTTCCTTTATATCTATTGTTATATCAATAGTATCAGTTTATATACTTTATAAGTATAACAAGTGAGTTAACTAGTCTTAGTAGAGGTTTCTATAATGTGTAGGTTAGTAAAGACATAAATATCTAGCTTGCACATTATAGCTAATCAGGCATAGAGAATGAGCTAGATATGCTGATACAAGAAGCAATGAGATAGGGCATCGAATAATTGTTATATTAGGAGGCTGCGTTAAATGAAGGAAAAAAATAGACCAAAGAGGAAGTATGCATGGATGGATGAGTACATAAAAAGAACCGGGGAAGCAGCCATGGAACAGGCAAAAAAGAATAATACGTATATCATATACGAAAAGGATGGCAAGTTGGTAAAGGAGTATCCTAATGGCAAGATTATTCCATTAAATGTGAAGGAAGAAGGATAATAGCATTTGTTAGGAAAATAACACTGCCCCATATCCCCAAGACTAAAGAACCGTTTTTGCAAAAGGCTTATATTATTGTTGGGAATGATTGGATGTGTTTTGTATAATTTTTATGGACTACAGCAATAATCCGAACCTTATGGAGGTACCGCTGCGTGAAATTTAAATTTGTAATTATTCTGATACTCACAACGTTGATTTTAGGAGGATGCAATATGAGTAATGGAAAAGAGTCCCTCTCCCCTTCTGAGATGGATCCAAAAGACTTGCCAGATGTACCGGCATTTCAAGATGAATACACAAAAGAATATATGCAATCTACTGAGCAAGTTAAAGACGGTTACTACCCTTTGATTTCAAAGACAAATGGATTCACTCTTCATTTCCCTGAAGATATGGTTATTGATGATACAAGTAACGCACAACCAGATAATCATTATGAATCTCTTATATTCCATTATGAAAATAATGATATAGCAGTAATGGATGAATACATTATTCATTACCTTAGCCCTGTATCTGACATTGAATGGAGTAAAGACTATATGAATAGAAGAGCTGGAGAGGAACTGAATTTCAAAAAATTAGAAGCGGTTTATGAGAATCAATACATTGAAATTGCGGAAATAAAAGATGAATCTACATTGACATTGGTTGCACTTATTTGGAATGATAATGATCAACAAACACAGATATTTACAGATATTATGTGTAGTAAAGAGATTGATAAAGATGAATGTGCTTCTTTACAAGATAAAGAACGGG
Organism: Terribacillus jepli; assembly: GCF_047228925.1. Taxonomy (NCBI): domain Bacteria; kingdom Bacillati; phylum Bacillota; class Bacilli; order Caryophanales; family Bacillaceae; genus Terribacillus; species Terribacillus jepli. The sequence continues at coordinate 218,146 of NZ_JBFEGH010000005.1, forward strand.
AAAAAGTAATAGATGTATTTAAATCCATAAAATTCCTAGATGATAAAGGTAAGTGAGTCCAATGGCTGAAAACATACTCGATTATAAGTCGGTATCAATGAGACTGACCAATGAAGAATATAAGAATATGGATGCTGCGGAAATGGAGTCCAAAATAAAACAGATTTATTTGGAAGAAACGGGTTCGTTATTAGATGCAGATATCAAAATATTCCACACATCTGACTCGAATAATAAGCTACTTGCATCCTCTGGATATGATGGAACAGCTATATATGTCGATGATGGTAAACAAGAAGAGATGTATGTTATCTCACAAGGCTCAACAAATGGCCCAGACTGGTCTTTTAATGCCAAAGGCGTATTCGCAGGTGAATCTACATTACAGCCGTCTTCTACGGATTCATTTGTAAATGAAGCAAAGAAATATTTTAATGTTGATGAAGACACAAAGGTTATCTCTTGGGGTCATTCATTAGGACATCATAATAACTCAACTTCTTTACTTGGATCTGATACGTTCGATGAAGTGTATGGCATGAATGGAGCGCAAGTAAATGCGTATGAATTGTTTGAATTTGATAAGCAGTTTCGTAAGGCAGTTCGTGAAGAATTTGAGGTACAATTAAAAGATGAACTGCGTGATACAGTTCCACCGGATAAATTGGAGCAGTTTACCAAGAATTTCTACAAAGACAAATCAGACAAGATCCATCAAGTCATCTCCGAAGATGACCCCCTAAATGGGTTGACTCCGTACGTTCCTGGCATAGTAGAAATAGGAGAAGTAGAGGTTCTTGACACAAATCCAGATGTCGTAGGAATTCGAGAGTTGGCAAAGGACATCCCTCCTGAAGTCATAAAAGACATCCAAGACATAGTTTTAACTTATGCAAAAGCAGATAATGCTGGCGGTACTAAAGGGGTTGTGGAAGAACTTTTTGGGGTGAACTGGGGATATGTCAAAGACATTGATAACGTCGGGGAATTCTTGGCTTGGCGCACGTTTAATAGAGATGAGTACAATGAAACTATGGGGGCATTAAGTAAGAATGTTCCTCCCCTCTTGGACAAATTTAGAGTAGTTCTGGAAAACAAGGAATCAATCTTTGGAAGTCTACAGGAAGAAGGATACATCACTCAGAAAGGAAAAGATGCGATAATCAATGAATTGGAAACGTGGGAATCCTACCTTTCAGTTATTGAGGCTAGTTTAGAGAGCAGTGCAAATACCTCTGGCTTCCTATCTCTCCAAAATGTGGCGGATTCGGGCTTGTACGGAAGCATCATTTGGTTAGTAACTGCTTTTCCTGATGCTAAGAAACGCTTGGAAGAAAGCGGGTTTATGGATAGCATGCATGACATAGTAGCAAGTCATGGTATACCGGAACTACTTGCTGCCATGTCGGATGGAATAAAGAGCTATCACGGGACAGATATGGTCTACACAGCAACCAATGGCGATCCTATCAAAGTGAACATCTCCGCAGCACTCCGCATGTATCGAGAGACCCTCCCCATCCTAGAAGAAAAAGAAACCAAGATACGGAATTTCGAACAGGTGGTAAAAGAGGAATTGGATGATAGTTATAAGGATGAAAAGCGAAAAGTACAGGACGAGATCGATCGTATGGAATCCAGTCCAAACAGTTATCGTGATTTATTAGCCAAGCATGGACACTTACCTGCATTCAATAAAGAGATGAAGACTATCAAAATACACGAAGTCTTCTACCCATTGGAGAATAATGACTTTGATGAGGAAATTCATGAACTGAAGAAATCGGTTGAAAGTGGGAAGCTTTATATAGAGAAGTACCGAAAGGCCATTGAGGATTTATTTGACGAAGAAGACAATTTATCCAGGCTATTTGATTTTTCAAGGAGGTTCTAAATGGGAAAGAAACGCACATTCCAAGCTACAGAACAGCTAATCCCTAATAAGGATTACTCCGACAAGAAAAAGTCTTTAAACACTCCGATTGATGGGATTAGAGAAAATGATGAACGTTTCTACTCCTATGTTAACAAGATAATCATTAGCGAAGATCAAAAAGGTAAAATCATTGATGCGATGAAGAAGGAAACAAATGATCGAATGAATCATGATGAGGAACTCTGTGAGGATATTAACAAGAAGATAAACAAAGCTGTAAATACATTTAATGAACAAGTGGCAGATATGAAGGAGCAGCGGATATCTGTTACTTACGAAGATCACAATATGGAATGAAGAAGGGACTAGCCATGTGTACTGGTCCCTTCTGCATGTTCATAAATTAAACTCATCTATATTATCGTTGAGACTATTCTTTCTATCAAGATACCGCACAAACCTTTTTGCCTTAATATCATGTGCTTCGTTAGTAATGAAGTTATCTTGAGGTATTTGCCAAGTGTCGTCAATTTTGTGGCAGCCCTTTAGCCTGCCAGTTTCACACATACGTTGGATAGTGCTGATACTCAAACTAAGTTTTTTCGCTGCTTCCCATTCTAAATATATTTTCATAAAAGTATTGTCCCTTTCAAATTAGATTTGATTTCATTTATAAATTCTTTTTAACCAAAAAGTTTTAAAGGCCAAACTTTGCCACAGATTCACTATTGTTATTGTCTACTATCTAAATCTTGTAAAAGCTGTGACATTTCAAGTTGGTTTTGTTGATACTCTTTTTCTCTCTTATTGAGATAAAAGCAATTGAGGCTTTCTATGAACCTCTGATGTTTGGCTGCAGTCTTCTTAGAATTCTTGATTAGGTTTTGATTTATTTCTTTACCGAGTGGCATACGAAAGTTGCTCCTTTACTAGATTGTTTTTTTTGAAAAAGGGAGTTAGAGTGGCTTTCTAACTAAAAAGTTAAAAAGTAATTTAAGCATACAAGTTATATTCTATATTTATAGTGCTAGTAGTTTCAGAAGTGGATTGAGAATAACAAAGTTAGAGGTGGATAGCATGAGGATTACTAGCATAGCGTTGGGTTATACGGTGTGTTTCCTTATTGTATGGAGATTGCTCAGGTTATATAAAGTAAAAAGAGATAAGAATAAAATAAATGATGAAATAAATAATTTTGATAATGCTTTTTTGGATGGAGTATATGTAATTCCACGTGATCCGAAGGAACCAAGAATAAAAGTAAGGGCATTATTTAACTATTGCAAGGAGACGGGTAAAAAACCTGCTGATCTAAGCTTAGCCGAAATGAATAGATTCCTAGAAAGATGAAGGTAGAAATAGTATCTTCGCC
>NZ_JBFEGH010000006.1:0-206115 GCF_047228925.1 Terribacillus jepli
CCGTTTAGGGTATCGGAGGATAGACCGAATACTTGACAGGGTAGGGGTCGTTGGTTCGAGTCCAATCGGAATCACTAATTGAAAAAAGGCTGGAATCCCTGGTAGACAAGGGTTCTAGCCTTTTTTGTGTTTTGGGTAAAGAGTAGTACAAGGGTGTTAGAGGGGGAAATGCTAACATTTTGCTACCATAAATATATTAATTGGTGAACGATGAAATATAATGGACCTATACAATACGAAGTAATTAGAGTGCAACGGAGTCCAGTTGTTTTAATCTTAAAGGAAATAAACAAGAAAGACAGAAGATAATATTAAGCAGCGGTATCTAAGGCAATAAGTGCTTAGTGATCTAATTATAAAGCATATCAGTATGCGGGGGTGCTGTATGGGTAAGTTATTTCTGTCAGGAGGCGGAAGTGCGGAACAAACGGTTACTATAGATAGAATATTTGTAAGTGAAATTGAAAGAGAAAGGCCATTATTGTATCTACCTATTGCAATGGATGCGGCAGATTATAAAGATTGTTTCAGATGGATAAATGATACATTTAATCCTTTAGGTATTAATGAAGTCGTTTTATGGACTAATGTGCATAAAAAAAGAGTTGAAGATCTTAATGATTTCTCAGCCATATACATTGGAGGAGGGAATACTTTTATCTTACTGAAAAGGATAATGGAAAGTAAGTTTGATAAAGTTCTAAAGAGTTATTTAGATGATGGAGGAGTTGTTTATGGTGGAAGTGCGGGAGCGATTATTTTTGGCAATAATATAATGACTAGTGCACATTTAGATTCTAACACAGTAAAAGTAAATAATTTTAAAGGTATAGGGATGGTAGGAAATTACTCTGTCTGGTGTCATTTTAAGAAGGATAATGATCACTTAATTAATAGGTTTGTGGAAGAATATGATTCTTCAGTAATTGCATTGCCAGAAGAAACGGCTATCTTTATTAACGGCTCCGAAACAAAGGTAATCGGAACAGAGCCTGCATATATTTTTACGGAGAAAGGATTAAAAACTATTTCTATAGGTGATTTCTCATTATAAAAGTGAAAGGTTATATATTAAGAAATAAAAGGATGAGATTTTTAATCTCATCCAATAAGAACTTTGTCTATTTAATGAGCCTACTTGCAGAATTGTATCAAACGTTTCTATTTAAGAGGTTAATAAGTCCATCCTCAATAATGAACAATTCACTTTTATAGATTGTGTTTAAGAACAAATCTTTTAATTTATCGGCTGAAATCAATAATCTTTCAATAGTAACTTCGTTAGGATAAGAATCAAGAAACGCTTCTATAAAACCAGGATTTAATGTTTCATACGCTTTGAACTGGTGGAGCTTTTTACCTTCGTTATGTGCCTCTATTTCAAGCACATAATCACGCATCATCTCTAACATTTTCATTGCATAGATTAAGTTGTTCCGTTTTAGTTCTATATTAAATCTCCTCATATTAAATACAAATTCAAATGGAATATCCTCATTCATATCATATTTTATATTTTGTGAGGTGAAACGCTCTTGTTCCATCTTCATTTCCTCTGATACCTGTCCTGTTTTATCTACAATCACTTTCCATAAAGGAGACCTTACGCCCAAATAAGATGTGGGTAAGGTGGAAACGTTAAACTCTAATCCATTTTCTAAAATGGCGATAATGATATAAACATTTTCTCTATGTCTTTTTTCCTTTATGTAGACAGCACCAAGCTGAGCTAAGCATTGATGAACATAATCCTTTAAATCTCCAACATTGGTTATATCAGTAGTTGAAACCATTAAATCGATATCAGAATATTCGTCGTTGTAGCCTATTACCCCAGAACCTATCCTAACAATACCTTCAACCAGATCAGAAGATGTCAAATTAGTAATGGTATCGTTATAAAATCTATCCCAAACTTGCGGACTATACATATATTCGCCCCCTAATTTTTGCTTTTCTTATTAACCTTTTCTGCTACACTGGTTTGATAAAGCAGTAATATTTTTACCTTACTTAGATAACCTAAGTCTATCATAGGTTTCCACACTTGGAATTAAATTCCCTTTTGGTACTTTAGAGTATTGGTAGGAACTCTCTCTAAATACATAAATCGAAGGTGTATTCCTGTCCTCATCATATTCATCTATTGATGATAAGAGAAGGTTTCTTTCCTCTTTAGCTTCTTCAGAAAGGATAAACTTAACAACACCATTTTTGATATACTTATAGTAGAAGATTATTTTTTAAATTAATAGGATTAGGATTTAATAGTCGATTTTTTTGCATCAGTAATTTATTTAGCTTTATGGAGGAATCTTTATGGGGTTATTTGATAGATTTATCGTGCAATCTGTAGTAATTGAAGGGGAAGACTATGGCTTGAATGAGGTATTCAAATCAATAGATGATGGAATACAAAAATTAGAATTTATTGCAGATGGGATACTTCTGGGGATGTTCCTAATGGGATCAATTACAATTTTAGCTGCGGGATTATTGACTTTTATAATTTGTTTCCTAGCTATGTTTCCTTTTAAATCAAAGGAGGAGAAGAAGTCTTTTTGGAAGACACAGGGGTTTGTTATGTCAGGCTTTGTAATTGTTGCTGCTTTGCTATTTGGTATTCCATATGCCATCCTGGCGTAAAGGAGGAGTTGCATTTTTCCAAACAAAAAGCTCCCGAAGAGATTTGATTTATCCGTTAGTTACTATTAAATATTTAATTATGGAAAAGGTGCTAAAGCGTCCATAAGAGAAGCGAAATCGAAGAGAGAAGTTATTTATGATTTTAAAAAACAGCAAAGTTGTTTCATAAAGAGACAGTTGCTGTTTTTGTTTAAGGTATCTATTTTATTTTTGCGCTTTCTTTGTACCTAATAACTATCTTCTGTTGTTTGTTACTTTCTACTTGCTCGCTAAAGTTACCTACGACTTGAATTATCTTCATAGCAAGGGACATATATAAGCCTTGTTCTTTCTGCTTTCGAAGTGTCGCGGCAAGTCCTATTCGTGCAGCCATCTTACCTTTTTGGCCTTCTCCTTCAATTGTATTCTTCACCAGGGAATAAAACCTTTCGTCTTGGCTCTGAATTTCATCAGCAAGGTTCTTCAACATCTTAATCTTATGACCGTGATCATCTTCCGGAATTATTTGGACTGTTTTATAGTCAGTGAATTCCATCCATTAGATCCCCCTTACCAAATCAAACATTTGAGATAGCTTTTCCTCTTCCGCAAATAAATCTTCTACAGCTTTTCTATAGTCTTCTATGAGCTTATAGCCGCTATCTACACTCGACTTCATTTCATATATCTGTTCATCCAAATCAGCTTTTTCTAGTGGAAACACGTTATCTATTACCTTTAGCGATTCAACTTCATAAAGGGGGTATCTGTGCATCCACCCTCGACTATATGCGTACCCTTTGGGATTACTTTCGATGTGATATATTTCGTCGAGTACTTTTTTTCGTTCTTCCTTGAAAGCTAACTGTATCTCTTCGTGAACGGTCTTTTCCAGTTTTGCTATAGCAGACATTTTATCTTCAAATATTAGCGCACCTTCGCGGTATAATCTTAAAGCAGCGGACATATTTACTTCAATGGGCTCTCCACCAGCACCAGTAGTTGTGTAGATTAAGTCTTTCCCGGAATAGCTTTTATTGCCACCTGTTAGAGCATTAAGCATCTCTTCTATACTGTGACTCCCTTTAATGGATTCCAGTCTCTCTAATATTCCGCTGTCTAGAATATTTTCAATAGAACCAGTAAAGGATTCTCTGAGTCTTTCATACGCTTTATACAAGCGGTAGTCACCGTAAAGGGAAATTTCATTCAGTTCTTCGTTTATGACTGCATTTTCATTAATAGCAGCATAAGCCTCTGCTAGGCCTTTATCTAAGTTTGCTATCTCTTCTATCATTATATTCTTTTGGTCTTCGGTTATATATCCTGCTTCATAGAGCCGGCCGAATATAGTCTCAGCATTTTGGGTTATTATCTTTGTCTTTTCTAATAATGGCGGTAAGTTTTCTTTTAATGCCTTTATCGTCTCGTCGAATTCAGCGTGATCAAATGCATACCACTTAAAGATATCCAGACCACCTTCAATTCCTTCGAGGTATTCCAATTTCACCCCAAGAAGTTGAGAAGCAACTTCATTTACGCCGCCTTTATTGTCAGCAATTGAATAATCAATCGCCAGGTCTCTAAAGCTTGCGATTACATCATCAGGAATATCATCGATAAGTTCTTTTATTTCTGCCACTTCTGGATTTGTATCTATCATCTCTACATCTCCAAAGGTAACAAACCCCGCTTTTTCTGTTACAGCATAAAGCGGATCATCTTCTGAAATCTTTTGATGAATCTCTACAGGTGCATCTTTGTAATAGTCTTTAGTGAACTCAGCTAGTTCCTTTGTTGGCACATCAAAAATAGCATCCTGCCCTTTTAACCCAAAGTGACTTTTAACTGCTTTGGCAAATTCCAAATCGTAGTAATAGACCTCTACAGGCGGTAGCTGTAATCCATTAACACCATATATTTCATCGAATGTATCATCAACTATACCAGTCACCACACTGTTATGGTGTCCTAGCGAGTGCCCTAAAGAAATGATTTCAGATTCCTCTGCTACCCCTAGTTGTTTTTTGGCATCACCTACGAATTCCTTGGTGGCTTCAGCTTGCGCCTTAGATTGCCCCGCAAAAGGTCCTTTAATATTTTCGCTCCAGTCCGCACCATCGGTAGACCCTTGATTTATAATATAAAGTTTTTCTTCTCCGCCTTCTGTAATCTTAAGCGCTGTTCCGTCATAACCTGATGTTTGTAATACGGCTTTAGATTCTGATGAATGGAAAATGTCAATTTCCCCTTCAAACAATTCTCCGGTTTCTTCTAAGTATAGCGTTTTGAACTTGATCTCCAACTCTTCAGGATTTAAGTTATCGTATTCCGCGTTAACAAGACGCATCCAAGTACTCGTAGAAGTAATCTTATCCAGCGACATAACAAATCACTCGCCTTCACTATGAGTCAGCTTTATAGATTGAAATATATTTATAACCCTTTCCTTTTCATCCTCAACAAGTTTAGAACATTCATCTTCACTTAGATTGTCACTACAAGTCATCATTGAGAATAACTGTATATTTTCACGATTTTCATTCCATATGACGGCCATAACCCCTGGATAAATCTCGTCTTTTGATTCAGCAACCTCTATCGACTGATTATCAAAGTTTGATTTCAATGGTCGAAATTCTAATTCTTCACCCGCTTTAGAAGAAACCCCACTTTTAATAGATTCTTCGCTATCCATAAAGCCGTAATATGTCAACCTGATTTCCGTATACAGATCAAGAGTTTCATCTTTATGAGAAATGATTAGCCGTTCACTACTGTTATTTTTTCCTCTGTCATAACTCTTATCTCCAATATACATATTCTCCGGGAAGTCCATCGTGAATTTTCCGGTCAATCCTTTGAGTGGGTAATAGCCTTCTCGTACAGGCTCAGTTGATTGAAGGAAGTCACGAGTAAATTCATCCTGAAATGCCGGAACATCCGGCAAGTCTTTTGGATCCATCTCGGATGGCGAAGCAGAGCCTTTACCATTCGACATACTACATCCTCCTAACACAAACGCCGTTAATAATATTAGTATTAGAATTTTAGTTTTCACAGAGTGTACCTCCGCTCTTATGATGCTTACTGCATAGGATTATACAAAACCAGCTGCTACAATTACAGGGATATAGTGGAAATTCACAAAAAATCATACTTTTGTCTTGGGTATTATTGCTAACTAATCAGGATAGTGTATTTATCAACGGCATATAGCAAATTACTTACTTTTACTCAGCGACAGCTTTATCGATTGGAAAATTATTGATATCCTTTCCTTCTCAGACTCAACCAGCTTACTACAATCATCAGTGTCTATATCTTCGCTACAAGTCATATCAGTGAAAGTTTGTATATTTTCATCATTGTCATTCCAAATCAATGTAGCAAATCCAGGGAAAGGACCAGATGAATAATTAGCAACTTCAATGTTCTGTCCCTCAAATTCAGTGTTTTTTGACTGAAATTGAAGTTCTTCATTTATCTTAGCGGACAGTCCTTCCTTAGTTGACTCCACGTCACTCATAAAACCATAGTATTTTAATTGTATATTGGTGAATACGTCAAGGCTTTCATCAGTATGAGATATAGTGAGAAATTCACTGTCATTTTTTGAGGATTTATTATAACTTCTCTCAACTATATTCATATCTCCTGGGATTTCCATTGTAAATTTCCCGGACTTCGCTTCAAACGGGTAAAATCCTTCTCGAACCGGTTCAGTTGATTGTAGGAAATCGCGAGTAAATTCATCTTGAAATGCAGGTACATTAGGTAAATCTTGTGAATCCATCTCGGAAGGTGAAGCAGATCCTTTTCCATTTGACATACTACATCCTCCTAACACAAACGCTGTCAATAATATTTGTATTAGAAATTTAGTCTTCACAGAGTAATACCTCCGCTCTTATGATGCTTACTGCATAAAATTATACAAAAACAGATACTACAATCACAGGGATATAGTGGATATTTACAAAAGACCGTTCTTTCGTCTTGGGTATAATTACCATTGAGTATGAAGATGTGAGCATACGGCGTTGTAAGAATACGTTTTATTTAAATGGCCAAAAGCAGCATATGACAAATTATTCTTCAAATAGTTAAGCCTGTATTTGCAATATGTATTGAATCATAGTAGAAGAAGACGAGACTTATTGAGGATAACTGTATTGGTTCTGTTTTTCTTATTTTACTAATACAGATGGATGAATGGCCATTTGCTAACGTCAATGCTAACGTAATTAATTTTTTGAGCTGATTTTAACGGAATTAATGGACTATATGGACAGAAAAATCCCTTAAAATACGCTATTTACGCTTATAACAAAATTGACAGGGGAGGGGTCGTTGGTTCGAGTCCAATCGGAATCATCATTTAATAAACCCTATAGCCATTACGGTTATAGGGTTTTTACATTTTAAATTTGCAGTTATAGAAATGTGATGGATTTAATGATACATCTATACTTATGTAGCCATACTTTAATGCATAGTGAAATATGCCTTTTATGCAACGGTTTGTCCCTTATAAAGCATATTGGATATCATCGTAATGTCTCTTGATTCGATGGGAACGCTAACGTTGTCCGGCATGACTGATTCCTTCCTCTTTACTTGTATGAAGATATTATTATATTTGAAGAGAGGATAAATCTCGAAGTATTTGTGACCAAACTGAGATTGACCTTTACTAGGGGTCTATCATTAACATGTATGATTGGGTCCGGGAAATCATTGTGTTTCATAGCATTTCGGTAATAATGCTAATAGCTTGATGACGAGTATGAACGAGGAATCATAAACGGACGTAATTAGTGTACAGCAGAGGAGCGAGGATGTTTTATTTTTAAAGGAAATAAGCTAGAAAGACAGAAAATAGTAGTTAGTTATCGTGTTTAAAACAATTATAGTGATAAGGGGTGCTTTATGGGTACTTTATTTCTGTCAGGAGGGGGAAATGAGAAACAAACAATAACCATAGATAGAATGTTTGTAAATGAAATCGACAAAGAAAAACCCTTATTGTATATACCTATTGCAATGGATGAAGCGGATTATAATGACTGTTTTAATTGGATAAGAAAAGTGTTTACTCCTTTGGGCATGGAGAATATTGTTCTATGGAGCAGTGTGAATAATAAGTGTATGGAAGATCTCAGTGATTTTTCAGCTATATATATTGGCGGTGGAAATACTTTTACGTTATTAAAAAAGATTAAGGATAGTAAGTTTTACCGACTATTAAGGCTATATTTAAATAACGGAGGTATTGTATATGGTGGAAGTGCGGGTGCAATTATTTTAGGTGAAAATATTATGACCTGTGCCCATTTAGATAGAAATACAGCTAATGTAAGTGACTTTCAAGGTATGGGGATGATCGGGAAATATTCTGTTTGGTGCCATTTTAGGAAGAATGAACAGTTTTTAGTTACTAAATTTGTGAAAGACTTTGATTGTCCAGTGATTGCATTGCCTGAGGAAACAGCTATCTTTATTAAGGACAAAGGTAATTGGAACTGAGCCTGCGTATGTCTTTACAAATAAAGGAATGAAAACTATTTCTATCGGTAAATTCACTTTATAAAAGTAAAAAAGCGTTACACAAAATAAGTTTAAAAGGGATGAGAATTTTAAAATTCCATCCTATATTATCTATTTTCTCCTTAGAAATCTGATTGGTTATCCGTCACATTTATTACTGAATAAAATGCCCTTCGCTGGTTCATCGGATTAATCGGCTATGATCGTCAAGAAGCAAACGTTGAGCTAATTGAGGATCCATTTAGGAATAAAGCTTCAACGTAGAAACTGTAATCAAACTGATAGAGATTTTGCAAAGTTGAAAGACATGGATAATTAACAATAAAAGACAGTGGCAGATTTATTATAATCTGCCACTGTCTTTTTGAAATAAAATATTGAATTACAAATGCAAGACCACGTGCTTCCAAAGAGATTTATTTACTCAATGCTTGCTGCTGATTGCCACGATACATATAGTGGGGTTGCGGTGCTAAGTTTCTGTTTGGTAGTGCCTCCGAAATACTAAACGGAGTCCATTAACAATGAACGATGAATCACGCGTAGAAAGACGAAAGGGCCTCCGGTAAAAAGTCGCTGAGAAATGACAAATTCATCCGCAAAGATCTTGACTACCTCTTACGGGATTTCTATGAAATGTTTTATAAGGTTAATATTTACAAATGGTATGCCGATAAAAAGAGAGAATTAGTCAGGAGGGAATCGAATGCGTTTGAATCATCAATATATCCGCACCCAAGTAATGATACAGAATATCTTAAAAAAGGTATCATCTGACAGCGGGAAAAGTACATCTTCAGATACACAGCCAGTGATGGAAAAGGCATACAGACTTGAGACACAATCCCCTGAGAAGGGTATCAATCAGATCAACTACTCTAAGACCAGTGTAGCGGGAAACAATGGAACTTTCAGCAAATTGTATCAATCAGCGAATGATCGAACAGTGACAGATACAGGAGGAGTAACGATAATTAAATCCAATAACCCCTATGAATCTGAGGGTGATATCAGAATCAAAATATTAGATGAAAAATACAGCAGGGTGAATGCGATTAACAGAACAAAGTCTGATCCATTAGGCTATATCAAGGATAAGTATCAAAATTCAAAGTCGCCCTATTTCAGAAGTGATCTGACGGCTGCTGAAAGACAGGCAGCTTACGATAATGAAACAGAATGGCTATTCAAAGGGAAAGCGCAAAACTATAACCTGCAGGATGCTGCATTTCGCAATATCAGGTTTAATGGGGAAGTGGAGGCTGAGAATGCCAAAGTGTATCAGCGAAGTCAGGTGAACCAGCAGCTGCAAGTATTGTGGAACAGAAACAAGATTCACATACCGCAGGGGACAGAGCTTACATTTACGATTACACCGATTGACTATAAGGTGCGGGTCAGCGGAACAGATGATGAGGCACTCATCGAGCAAATAGAGCAAGTGCTGCAATCTGGTGACAACGGCAAAGAGCTATTCTTACATATCATGAAAAGCCAAAGCAGTGATTCAGCACAATTTTCCGAAGAGGCATATAAAAAATATCAAGCCGCACGTGAAATGTATGACGTCACAGGTTATCGGCTGAAGGATTTAAAAGTGGTCGATGGGCGTTACGTAACACCTGATGGACGTGATTTATTAGAAGTATATAAAGAAGGGCTTGAAAAAGATCCTGTACAAAAGCATACTGCTTCCTATGCGATAGCTTACTATAGTTCGGAGCTCAGTAAAATAGCAGAAGCCGGGTATGATAACATTCCGGATTTCATCCTATCGATTGCTTACAGCAATGGATCTTTACGGGATGTGGGACAAAGCAAGGGCTATGGCACCGGAGATACCAATTGGCTTGAAACTTTAAAGCATAAAACGGGTGTGAATTATTAGAAAGCTGTTCATTGAAACGGCTTTTTCTAGATTTAAGTTCCTATTTAAATTATTCCACTATGATGATGCAAGAGTGATTAATTTTAGTGAATTATGTAACGGTTTTGATCCAGAGCATTGGAGCAGCAGTTGCCGTTAGTTTCCTTGCTGGTGGTATGAAAAATCATGAACGGCTCCCCTGAGCCGACCAAGCTTACCGAAATAGCACATGCGAGGACTGCAGGATCACACAACGTGTTTTTGTTCACGATGCACTGATTGGATTCATCATAGCGCTCTTTATCCGCCGTGTTGTAATCAATCATTTCACTTCGCCCAGAACGATGGAAGTTGCAAGTCGGATTTCCGTTATAAAAACAGTGGAAATTCGGAAGCACCAGGGTTACTACCAGGAAAGGGATGATCATCAAGCTCAATTGGTATAACATATGATATAATCCATATGTTTCACTACTCTCTTTTACGGTTTGTACAATTGTTACAGATGGTATATTTGTAAGCAGTTTGCTATCAAATCAAAATAGAACAACGTGGGTAAGTTGAGAGCAAGGGGCTTTGATATGGAAAGAAACAACCGATCGATAAATGATTTACAAAAAGGTTTGAAAAATCGCCATGTGCAGATGATTGCACTGGGCGGGGCAATTGGAACCGGCCTATTTTATGGCTCTGCGTCTTCCATAGGATTAGCAGGTCCGGCTATCCCGCTTGCTTATCTGGCTGGGGGCTTGATGATTTTCCTGATCATGCGGGCTCTGGGCGAACTTTCTGTCGATACGCCAAATTCCGGTTCCATCAGTTATTATGCTTATGAGAACTTAGGAGACTTTTTCGGATTCTTCTCCGGATGGAACTATTGGTTTAATTATATAGCTGTAACGATGGCTGAATTGACGGTCGTCGGTATATATGTCCAATATTGGTTTCCGGAAGTGCCGGCTTGGCTGACAGCATTCGGCTTCCTGGTCTTGATTACTTGCATAAACCTATTAAGTGTCAAGTTATATGGTGAATTCGAGTTCTATTTCGCTCTGATCAAAGTGATAGCCATCATTGGCATGATAGTCCTGGGCTTGGTAATCATCTTCACTGGTATTGGAAATGATGGTGTACCGACTGGATTCTCCAATCTTTTTGATGAAGGAGGATTCTTGCCCAATGGGATGATAGGCGTTCTTCTTTCCATTGTACCCGTGATGTTCAGCTTCGGTGGCGTTGAACTGGTAGGTATAACAGCGGGTGAGGTTGAAACACCAAAGAAGACGATTCCCAAGGCAATTAATCAAGTTGTTTACCGCATTTTAATCTTTTATGTAGGGACAATGATTGTCATTACGTCTATCTTTCCATGGAATCAAATTGATGGGGAAAGCAGTCCATTTGTCCAAATACTCGATGGTATCGGTATACCCGCAGCAGCTGGAATATTGAATCTTGTTGTCTTGACTGCAGCTGTGTCGGCACACAATAGTGGTCTGTACAGTAATGGACGCATGCTGTATTCCTTAGCGAAGCAAGGCAACGCGCCACGGTTCCTGCAGCATGTCGGGAAACGGACAGGTGCACCAGTACCAGGTATTTTACTTTCATCGGGAGTGGCTGGAATTGCTGTCATCATTAATTACTTATTCCCGGAAAAGGTATTCGGCTACGTGATGGCTACTGCGACGGTTGCAGGTATCATCAACTGGATTATGATTGTTACCATTCACTTGGCATTTCGGAAGCGCATAGGGAAGGAAGCAGCACGCAAGCTATCCTTTAAGCTGCCGCTGTATCCTGTATCCAATTATGTCGTACTCCTATTCCTTGTAGCGGTGCTTGTCATCATAGGCTTCATGCCGGATTATCGTTTGGCTCTTTATATAATGCCATTATGGATACTTATACTTGTGATAGGATATAAGCTGAAGAAAAAATGAAAAATGCGTGCCCTAGTATAGGGACACGCATTTTTTTAATGAGATTACCGCTGAAAATGAACTAAGGGCGAAGGTTTTTTTCGAATATCAATTCAAAATAAGCGGCTGAACCGTATCCCTTGGTCGAAGGAGCGAATATCTGAATGAATCTCCATCCGCTGGCTGCATGTTTGTTGATGATGTCCTGATAATCTTCTTTAGGTTTACTGTTCCAAGTACCCAATTCTACTTTAACAAATTTGTATTCGAACATTAGAATCACCTCTAAGTGATATACGAATGAAATGATTGATAGTTTCTAAAAGCTAACAAATAGTCTTGTGTGTAGGAAAGCGGTAGGAGCAAGCTTGAATTTAGAGAGATTTTGAAGAAGAATCTCATTGAACAGTTGGTACGGAAAACCCCTTCGCATGAATAGGGTTTAATACTACTTAAATTTATTAACTAACTCTTTAGCCTGGACAATATCAAGTCCGATTAATTACTGAGTTTGGCGGCCGAATTAGATGACATACTTGCGAATGGTTAATTGAAATAGGAAAAGTTACTTAATGACTAAAGTTCAATTGAGTGTACGGGTGAATCTAATAGAAATAAGATAACAAATACTATTATACTGAGAACCGAAATTGCAATGGAAGGTGTTCGTATACTAGCTGCCAGACACAAAGAGCTAATGCGAATGATGTTGTAAACAAGGGGCTAACTGGTATAAAACAGCTAGCAAAGATAGCAATGCCATTGGAAATCGGCTTCAGTGTGAATACTATCCAATCTCTGCTCTCTGCGAGTTGTGGTTAACGGGGCATTTTAATAAAAAAATACCCTCCATTTTATTCACACGAAAATGGAGGAGTTATTTTTTATATTGAATTGCTTTTTTTAATAATATGATGTCTTGGTTAATATTTTTTTTGATATGGTCACTTGGGCATCTTTCAATATCACGCATCAATCGGACTAGCTCCCTATAAATTAATTTCTTTTCATTTAAGCGCACTTCCACTATCCCCCTAACTATACTTGTATCCCCTGTTAGTATGAAGTTAAACCTTTTTATTTATAAGGATTCAATTTACATTTTTTAGCATGCGTGTACGCTTTCACGCTCATATACTATTTCAATAGCCATCTACACCGATGCAATATGTTTACATGCATTTTTGTTGCAAATACAACAAAAATGCATTACTATTACATCCTGCACAGCAATCCAAGAGAGGTGGCTATATGAAAGAAATCCTACGGGAAATCGGGATGATTGCCAGGGCCTTGGATTCTATCAGCAATATAGAATTTAAAGAATTTGACCTTGCCAAGGGGCAATATTTATATCTTGTCCGCATAGTTGAGAATCCCGGAATCATACAAGAGAAGTTGGCCGAAATGATCAAAGTGGATAGAACAACCGCAGCGCGTGCCATAAAGAAACTTGAAATCAATGGTTTTATTGAAAAGCGGGATGATAAGCATAACCAGAAAATCAAAAAACTATTCCCGACAGAGAAAGGGAAAGAGGTTTATCATTCGATTATCAAAGAAAATGATCATTCGAATATGGTCGCACTAGCTGGATTTTCTGAAAGTGAAATAGAAACTATCTATCATCTTTTGCAAAGAGTGAGAAAGAACGTGGAAATAGACTGGGAATACGTTAAAAAAGGAAATACGCGAGACTATTGAATGCATAAAGGAGTTATTGTAAATGACGATAAATATAAGAAAATGCAGCCTTGAAGATGTATTGATGCTGCAGGAGATTAGTATCGAAACATTCCACGATACATTTAAAGATCAGAATTCGCCTGAGAATATGAAAGCTTACTTGGACAAGGCGTTCGCCATCAATCAGTTGGAAAAAGAATTATCCAATAGCTTATCGGGGTTCTTTTTCATCTATAAGGATGAAGAACTTGCTGGTTACCTTAAAGTAAACACAGGTGATGCCCAGTCCGAAAAAAAGGATGACGAGTCCTTTGAAATTGAAAGAATTTATGTAAGAACGATATTTCAAAAACAGGGGATAGGTAGATACCTGATGAACAAGGCGATAGATCTAGCAACTGGACTGGGAAAAAAGACCATTTGGCTAGGGGTATGGGAAAAGAATCCAAATGCAATAGCTTTTTATAACAAAAATGGATTTGTTAAAACTGGTGCGCATTCTTTTTATATGGGGGACGAACAACAAACGGATTTCATACTGACTAAAACGCTTTAATGTGAGCAATTACAGTAAGTAACATACAAATTCGAACACGACACGTTGGTTTTTTAAGAACACTGAAAAAAGCATGCCTCAACGCATGCTTTTTTTATAAAAAGGAACTTAGAACAGAGGATAGAACAAGTATACCCTTGAATGTAGTTGATTCAGAAGCGATTGTTGGTTCGAGTGGATTTTATATAATTTTCAGCGTCAATTTTTGCTTTTTGCGTGACGGATGTAGAAATTTCGTCAGGAGAATGAAACAGGTCTTTAGGCGTTGTGAAGGTTATAACGACTACAATAAGCAAACCAAATAAAAGCAATAACATCTTACGTCTCCTTTATTTTTTTCATTATTCTCATTATAAATATGCCTTGTGTACATTATGTGTTGTTTGCAACCAAGGTTTGTAAAATTATATTTTTATTGACATGAGATCGATTCCAGGATGTATGCTTCATTCGTACTTACAACTGACGAAGGAGAGAGGCAATATGTTAAAATTGGTTGTCACAGACTTGGACGGGACTTTTTTGAATAATAAAGGGAGTTTCGACAGGGAGCTATTCAGCGAAACATATAAAATGATGAAAGAAAATGGCGTTATCTTTGCTGCTTGTACAGGGAAACAGTGTGAAAGAGTGGAAGAACTATTTGAAGGTCATTCGGATATCTGGGTGTTGGGGGATAGCGCCACTCGCATCAAAAATGATGGCGAACTGATAAGGGATTTTCCACTCGACAAAAAATTGGGAATTGACCTCATACGCCATATCCAAGTGTATGACCTTGGGTTAGTTGTTATTGCATGTACTGGGGAAACGGCGTATGTACGGTCAGATATATCGGAAGCAGAATATAAAATTGTTCGAGGTTCTTATAAAGAATTGAGAAAATTAAATGATTTAACTGCCATTCCATCCGAACTTGTCAAAATAACCGTATATGATAAGCGGCACAGGTCGGTCAAACTAAAACAGCATTTGCTGGATCAGACATATTCTGAACCTGTCTATATGGTTGCTTCTGAGCCAGCTTGGCTTGATATTACAGCAGCAGACGTCCATAAAGGAAAAACCGTTCAAATATTACAGGAACTTGTGGGAGCGACGAAGGCAGAAACGATGTCATTTGGTGATGGAGAGAATGATGTGGAATTGATGAATATTGCAGATTACAGTTTTGCGGTTGCAAATGCGTGTGAGAATACAAAAGCAGCAGCTAGTTTCGTAACGAAGGCAAATGAAGAAAATGGTGTATTGCTTACCATTAAAAAGATGATTCATTTGATGAACTAAAATTTATTTTGTATACTTATTAAACTAGTTTAATAAGTATGGAGAGGGGTCTTGATGTTGAAAATTGAACATATTGCTATTTGGGTGAAAGATATCGAGGAAATGAGGCAGTTTTATACACATTATTTTGGTGCAAAAAGTAACGGCTTATATGTGAATGAAAAGAAAGGTTTTTCATCTTATTTCCTCACCTTTTCGAGCGGAGCACGATTGGAATTGATGAAGAAGGAGACGATTAACGAGCAATCGCTTCCCGATTACTTAGGGTGGGCGCATACAGCATTTTCTGTTGGCAGTAAAGAAGAGGTTGATAGATTAACTGAAAAACTTAGGACAGACGGTTATACAATCAAGGGTAATCCGCGCACTACAGGAGATGGCTACTATGAGAGCGTCATTGAAGACCCAGAAGGGAACACTATCGAAATCACTATATAGAGGGGATAAAACATGACGGAGAAAGTAAAAATGGCCGCAGGTGAGTTATACCTTTCTGCGGACAAAGAACTAGTACAGGACAGATTGGAAGCGCAAGAACTCCTATACCAATACAACTATACAAGAGGATATGAAGAAAAGCATCGCAAGGAAATCCTGAGGCAGCTTTTGGGGGCGGCTGATGATACAACAACCATCATGCCGAATTTCCGCTGTGATTATGGGTTTCATATTTTTGTCGGGAAGAATTTTTATGCGAATTACGATTGTGTTATGGTGGATGTATGTAAAATACGAATCGGTGATGATTGTATGCTCGGGCCGGGTGTTCACATCTATACGGCAGCACACCCTTTGGAGCCGGCAGAACGTAATTCCGGATTGGAATTTGGCAAGCCGGTTACCATTGGAGATAATGTATGGATCGGCGGGCGTGCAGTGATTAATCCAGGAGTTTCCATTGCCAATAATGTCGTCATTGCCTCAGGATCTGTTGTGACGAAGAGTGTTCCTGACAATGTTGTGGTCGGTGGTAATCCTGCGCGCGTTCTAAAGCATATAGAAGTATAAGAGGAAGTGTTCACGTTGGATGATCAGATGACGATGCAGGAACAAGTGAAGACAAATATAGTAAGGGGAATAAGACGTTTGCTGTTGGAACATCACAGGATGTCCAAGGCAGAAATTGCCGAAGCTCTTTCGATAAGCTTTCCCACTGCAAGCAAATTTATCGAGGAGATGGTGAACCGAGGAGAAGTACTCTCCTTGGGCCTTACACCATCGGCAGGGGGAAGAAGGGCTCGCAGCTATGCTTATAATCCCAACTTCGCCCATGCATTATTGATATATCTTGAAAAAGAGGAAACGAAGTATGTCATTACGGATGCAAATAATGAGAAGATCCTGGAAGATACTGCAGAAAGCTTATTAAAGCATGACCCCTCTCTTTTAGCTGCATTCTTTAAAACAAAACTCGCAGAGGACCCTTCTATAAAAACCATCGCGATGGGCATACCAGGAGCTGTGAACGGGGACGTGATAAGCTATATTCCGGATTATTCCCTATATGCAAATCAAAATATAAAAGCTATCTCGAATCTGCCGGTCGATATAACAATCGAAAACGACATGAATGCTGCAGTACTCGGATATCAAAAACGAAACGGACTATCCCTTGAAGCTTCCGTTGTGTACATATATATGGGTGCGAATGGACCAGGTGCCGGTATCCTGATCAATGGTGAATTAGTAAAGGGGCACACAATGTTCAGCGGGGAAATCTCATTCATTCCTTTAAATGATGATAGCAGAGTCATTACAAAAAGTGACTTTGACAAAGATGATGAAAAGTCCATCTCATTAGTTTCAAAATTGATCCAGACCATCAGTGCATTATTAAATCCTTCGCATATCGTTTTCCATCAAGGAGAGGCCAGTGAAGAATTCTTGAATAAGGCTTCTGAAAATTTAAAGAGATATTTTCCAAATGATCATCTGCCTGAGTTGTACATTAGTGATTGGGATAAAGATTATAAGGAAGGGCTTTGGGAGTTAGCGAAATTGAATTTAATACGTTTGGATATCAATTCTTAACTTCGTCAAGGCTTATATCGATGTTCGAAATTTCCAATGTAGTATACTCATAAAGTGACTCAATAATATTTTATCTAAAGGAGCAGCCATGAAAAACAAGATTGTTGCAGGTGTGCTTGGGATTTTATTGGGCAATTTAGGGATTCATAAGTTTTATCTGGGGGATATTGGGATGGGGATTGTGTACTTTTTATTTTCATGGACAGTCATTCCGGGTATCATTGGATTTATTGAAGGTCTTATATATTTATTTCAGTCGGATGAAGATTTCGATGCGAAGTATAACAGGTGAATCCTACAGACAACGGCCGCCGCAGAAGGGCAATTGCCGACTTTTTGATAGCATTTTTATCCGTGCCTGTTAGTGTAGGAGGAATAGGGGGATAAGTGGTTGAAAAGGTATATCGCATTCCTTTTAGCAGGTTTCTTCAGTGTGTTTTTTCTTGCTTTGTCTTTTTATGAGGGAAGTAATATTTTAGATGATCCGTTTGATTGGGAACACTCTACACCTTTTACCCATTTATTGATCGCTAATCCATCTTTCCCAACAGATATCGTTTTCTTGGATTACTTTGTATACGCTATAAAGTTCTATCCTTTTTATCCAATCCTGACCCTTATCAGCGGAGTTATGCTATTCGTTTTATCTCTGCCGATTATTAACCGAGATAAAAATTCTATAAGTATCCTGCTAGTGCTGTTGGGGATTTTGGGTATCAGTTTATCGGTTGCTTTCTTTTCGGCTCAAAGCTTAGGATCCGCTGTATACCGTCACTCTTTTTTATTCATGGGGCTATTCTTAACTATATATGGCGGCGTTTCAATCGCTAGAAATCGTCGTACAGCTTAATGGAAGAAGCCGCCTATACTCATAAGGCGGCTTCTTCCTTGTTTTAGGGAGTGTCGTAAAGGGAATAAAGGACGCTTTGCTCCTATGCCGATTGTTGGATGCAAGGACAAAAAAATTGTTATTATTTCAATGCATGATCAGCCAGCGTATAAACAACTGCATCATCCGTCGGAGGATTATGCAAACCTGCCCGTACATCCCGGAAGTGTCGCTGTAAAGGATTATTAGCAGATAAACTTCTGGCGCCAGCGATTCGCATGCAAAGATCAACAACATGATTCGCATTATTCGTGACTATGTGTTTTGCGGCTGCCAGATCTGGACTCATTGCGGATCTTTTTTCTGGGTAATCGATCCACTTCCTGGCGGTCGCATAAAGAACTTCCCTGGCATTGAAGAGAGCTAGTTCTATTTCACCGATTTTCCTTCTGACCTCCGGGACTTCCTTGATTGGACCAGGCAAGGAAGCAGGTCGTAATTCGGATGCAAACTGAATTGTATAATCTCTTGCAGCTGCAGCAATACCGAGATAAACAGCTGCGATTTGCAAGTACCAGCCTCTTGGAGTTACTGTACCTTTGTTTTCTTCCACAAGCAGCGCCTCTTGATCCACGAGTACATCATCCAATATGATGTCGTCACTCCTTGTGCCTCTCATCGCGATACTGTCCCAAGTTTCCTCCACAGCGACACCTTCCAAGGAATGATCAATCAAAAAGAAGCCTTTGTTGCCGGAAGGGTGAATCGTCGCCGTGACAATGCTATAGTCCAATGCTGCAGCTATCGAAGCAAAGGATTTGCGTCCATTGATTTTCCATTTTGTTCCTTCCGAACTTGCGATAGTGGTAGGAGCCGCTCCTCTTGAAGGGCTGCCGGTAGCGTTTTCCGTCTGTGCTAAATTCAGCAGAATCTTATCGTGCACGATTTTATAGCTTAGATCTTGAAAGCTATGTTCATCCCACTTCCGGTTTTCGGCATTTTCCAAAATGACACCAAGCTGCCAGCCGAATGACAGGGCTGTTGCAGCATCTCCTTGGGCAAGTATTTCTTGGATCTGTAAGTACTCTGAGAGATTCAATCCTTTGCCGCCATATTCTGGAGGGACAGTCAATGACAAAAAGTTGCTTTCTTTTAAAGCTTGGAAGTTTTCGTACGGAAATTCACCGGTTGAATCAGTATGGGCGGCACGTTCTTTAAACATTGCAGCTAATTTTATTGCTTGCTGTTTCACTTGATCGAACAATTCAGTTTTTTCGGCAGTCTCTCGCATCTTCATTCTCCTCATCCAATAAAATAAAAAACCTCTTTCTAAGAGAAAGAGGATACGTTTATGTACATATTCTCTCTCATCTCTCAGACATATCTGTCTGCTGGAATTAGCACCTTGCTTTGTTAAAGCGGTTGCTGCAGGGTCGCAGGACCAGTTCCTACCCTGACTCTAGATAAGTGATTCATTAGGTTGTCGGCATAAATATAAATCATTAAACAGAATGTTGTCAATTATCAAATTAGTTTCAAAAACTCGATTGACAGGTAGAGGACTGTCCTGTATATTGAGCTTTAATTCAATAAGCATTTCTTATCCAGAGAGGTGGAGGGACTGGCCCTTTGAAGCCTCGGCAACAGACTGCTGCAGTACTGTGCCAATTCCAGCAAGCTACTAGCTTGAAAGATGAGAAGAGAGTGGACGTTGTACGCCTGCGTCGGCTCAGCCAGACCTCTTCTTATCCGAGAAGGGGTCTTTTATTTGTAAAAATGGAGGGATAAAAAGTGGGAAAACAAATCATTCTGAATGCATTTGATATGAATAGTGCGATGCACAATTCGCATGGGTTATGGAAGCACCCAGAGAGTAAGCGGCATCGGCAATATAAGGATTTGGATTATTGGATTGATCTGGCGAAGCTATTGGAGCGCGGCAAGTTCGATGCGATTTTCTTTGCAGATGTTCTGGGTGTATACGATGTCTATCGTAATAGTAAAGCTCCTTCTATACGGGACGGCCTGCAGGTTCCGTTGAACGACCCTGCTTTATTGGTTTCAGCGATGGCCAGTGTCACAGAGAATTTAGGTTTCGCGGTCACGGTAAGCACTACATATGAACCGCCATTTGGGAATGCTCGGCGTTTTTCCACATTGGATCATCTGACAAAGGGGAGAGTTGCTTGGAATGTCGTGACCTCGTATCTTCCAAACGCTGCCCGCAATTTTGGTTTGACCGACATGATCAAGCACGATGAGCGGTATGGGATTGCCGATGAATTCTTAGACGTTTCTTATAAGCTATGGGAAAGGAGCTGGGAGGAAGATGCAGTTGTGGAAGATCAGGAAAACCAAGTATTAATAGACCCTGAAAAGGTACATGAAATACATCATGAGGGTCATTATTTCCAAGTCGAGGGACCGCATTTGAGTGAGCCTTCTCCGCAACGGACTCCGGTAATCTATCAAGCAGGTACATCTGAGCGCGGACGGGAATTTGCTTCCAAGCATGCGGAATGTGTATTCGTGGGAGGTCCTACCCCAGATCGCATCCGTTATTATGCAGATGATATAAGGGAGAGGGCTGCTAAGCATGGACGGAATCCAGATCATCTGAAAATCTTCTCCTTCCTAAGCGTTATTGTAGCGAAAACAACAGAAGAAGCGCAGCACAAGTACCAGGAATACACGAGTCATTGGAGCTCTGATGCAGCCAAGGCGCAATTTGGTGCAAGCGGCTATGATATTGCTGAATACGAAGAACTAGATCCTGACGAGCCGTTTACATACGGCAAATCAACAGAAGGAGGTCACTATAAGGCAGCCTCGTTGACGAAAGATGCATCCAGGCAACTGACAGTAGGAGAAGCATTAAAGCGATTTGATACACCTGATGAGAGTTTGATAGTAGGGAATCCGGTAGAGGTGGCAGATGCAATTCAGCTTCAATTCGAAGAGTCAGGAGTGGACGGGTTTAATTTGAATCATCTTGTTACACCAGGGGATCTGGAGTCCTTTATTGATCTGGTTATTCCGATTCTTCAAGAACGCGGACTATATAAACAATCCTATAAACCAGGAACATTGAGAGAGAAATTGTTTGACTATGAATCAAGCAGACTGCCGTCTGGACATCCTGCAAGTAACTACAGAGCACTGAAAATACCGATAGGAGAGGGAGATGAAAGGTGATAAAACTGGAGAACATTACAAAGAAGTACAGCAGCAAGGGCAAGCAAATCATTGGTGTTGACGATGTGACACTAACCGTCGAAGCTGGTGAAGTATTTGGAATTGTTGGGTACAGCGGTGCTGGCAAGAGTACACTGCTGCGGTGCATTAATTTATTGGAAAAGCCAACGTCTGGAAAAGTCTTTGTCGACGGAGTTGATTTGCACGAGTTGTCACCAAAGGATCTGCGGAAAGCCAGACAGTCGATCGGGATGATTTTTCAAGGTTTTCATCTCGTCTCATCAAAGACGGTATTTGAAAATGTGGCATTTGCATTACGAGCTGCAGGAGCAGACAAAAAGCAGATCAAGCAGCGAGTAGAAGAGCTGCTTGCCCTGGTGGGGCTGGAGGATCGAAAGGATCAGTATCCAGCGCAGCTTAGCGGCGGTCAGAAGCAGCGGGTCAGTATTGCTCGTGCGCTTGCGAATCAGCCAAAAATTCTTTTGTGCGACGAAGCAACTTCGGCATTGGATCCTGGTACGACAAAATCAATTTTATCTTTACTAAAGAAAATAAACAAAGAACTTGGCCTGACCATCGTTGTCATCACGCACGAGATGGAGGTTGTAAAAGAAATCTGCAGCCGCTGTGCAGTGATGCAGGATGGGAAAGTAGTCGAGCAAGGTTCCACCTATGATATCTTCTCTGACCCAGCTAACCCCCTGACCGTATCTTTTATCCAGACAGTACTTAATTTTGATCTTCCGGAAGAGTTATTGGGAGAAATAAACGGAAAGTTGGTCAGGCTGCAATTCAAAGGCAGTATCGCTGCAGAAGCAGTTGTATCGGATATGTTGCAGGCCTTTCAGATACGCGGCAATATTCTGCACGGTAAAGTAGAGTACATCCAAAGCAAGCCATTAGGGATTTTTGTAATGGAATTGAACGGAAATGAAGCGGAAGTAAATAAAGCAATTGCTTATCTCAGAGAGAAAGTAAGCAAGGTGGAGGTGTTCAGTGATGGATCGCGTGATCGCCATCTTGCCTGAGTTGAACCAAGCATTTCTCGAGACGCTCTTAATGGTTTCTATCGCCTTGGCAGTAGCGATCTTGATCGGATTGCCCTTTGGGATTTTGTTATTTGTAACAGATCGCGGATTATTTTTGGAAAACGTACTAGTAAAAAGAGTGGCAGGGCTGGTTATCAATCTCATTCGATCCGTTCCTTTTGTGATTCTGCTCGTCTTCTTACTGCCGTTCACACAATTTCTCCTTAATACGACGATTGGTCCTTTAGCTGCCTCTGTATCTTTATCTGTTGCGGCCATCCCGTTTTATGCAAGACTCGTAGAGTCCTCTGCCAAGGACATAGACAAGGGTGTGATTGAAGCTGCTATTGCTGTTGGTGCTTCTCCGTGGATGATTATCAAAAGTATCATTCTCCCGGAAGTAAAGCCTGGCTTAATAACTGGACTGACGATAACAGCTATCAGTCTTATTGGGTATTCTGCCATGGCCGGCACAATAGGCGGAGGCGGAATCGGTGATCTGGCTATACGGTATGGGTATTATCGCTATGATAATACAATTATGTTCACCACCGTTATTGTGTTGATCGTACTCGTTCAAGTTGTGCAATACTTAGGTGATTTAGTAGCAAGAGTCGTATCAAAAAGATGAACTCTCAGGGGGTTGGAAAAATGAAAAAAGCTCTTCTTGTATTGTTTGCGGCGATTTTTACAGCAATTTTAGCAGGATGTGGTTCCGGAGAAAGCAGTGCCTCGTCTGATAAACAAATCGTTTTAGGCGCAACAATCCCCTATAGCGACATGCTTGAAAAAGGCGTAAAGCCGTATTTAGAGGATAAAGGTTATACGGTAGAAGTAAAGGAGTTCAATGACTACGTTCAGCCGAACAAATCGTTAGCAACTGGTTCACTGGATGCCAATCTATTTCAGCATAAAGTATATATGGACGCCTTCGCCGAAGAAAATAATATGGACCTGACTAGCGTTATCACAGTTCCAACAGCACCTATCGGCATCTATTCAAACGAATTCGAAACACTTGATGAAATAAAAGACGGAAGCACAGTTGCACTGGCTAATGATCCGACTAATCTTGGCCGAGGCCTGACTGTACTAAGAGATAACGGTCTAATAGAAATTGATGAAAATGCCGATCCATTGCGCGTAACCGAAAAAGACGTCACAAGCAATCCAAAGAATTTAAACTTCGAACCAGTTGAAGCAGCTCAGCTGCCACGAACATTAGAATCTGTAGACTTGGCAGCTATCAACGGTAACTTCGCTATATCTGCTGGAATCGATTTATCTACAGCATTAGCACTTGATGAATTACCGGAGGATATCCAGAATCGAGTTGTCGTCTCAACTGAAAACAAAGATGAACAATTTGTTCAGGATATAAAAGAAGCTGTTGAATCAGAGGGTTTTGCCAAAGTGATAGAGGAAGAATTTGCTGAATTTCATAAACCTGCGTGGATGGGGCAATAATTTTTTAAGACGGGGGGGGGAATTTCCCTCTCCTTTTTGTGTATGTTTAGTATAGGAACTCTCGAATACTCCGAAGTCTAGTGAAAAAGGAGAGTGATTGTCTTGAATAAACTGCAAGCCGTTGAGATTGCAAAGGGTTATGGTTTGAATGTAAAAGAAGACTCGATAATATTCAATGAGTCTGGTTTGGATTTTAAGGTTGCTTACGCTGAAGATATCAAGGGGAATGAATGGGTACTGAGGTTTCCAAGACGTGATGATGTCATGAAGAGGACGATCGTAGAAAAGAAAACACTGGACATAATCAACAAATATGTCGATTTTCAATTTCCATTTTGGTCGGTCTATGAAGATGATTTAATTGCGTACAGAAAATTGACTGGCGTTCCAGCGGGTACCATTGACCCAGAGATCCAAAACTATGTATGGGAGATGAATCATGAAAATGTTCCAGAACAATTTCATCAGACATTAGCCAAAACTTTAGCTTCTCTACACACCATACCGATAGAAGAGGCATCTAAAGCAGGATTGATAGTTCATACAGCAGACGAAGCAAGGGAATCAATGATGGATCGTATGGGGAAGGTTAAAGAAAGATTTGGAGTAGGAGAATCCTTATGGAGACGTTGGCAAAACTGGGTCAATAATAAGGATTTATGGCCAGAGAGAACAGGTCTCATACATGGAGATTTGCATGCAGGACACACGATGATTGATAAAGACGCAAACGTAACTGGTTTGATTGACTGGACCGAAGCAAAAGTAACGGATGTAGCAAATGACTTTGTTTTCCAATATCGAATATTCGGAAAACCAGAATTAGAGAAATTAATCGCCTATTACAAGCAAGCAGGAGGGATTTATTGGCCTAATATGAAAGAACACATCATTGAGCTTAATGCTGCTTATCCAGTGGCAATTGCTGAATTTGCAATCATTTCAGGGTTAGAAGAGTATGAGCAAATGGCGAGAGAAGTATTGGAAATAGCCAATTCTTAAAGTGAGACTGATATCATCTATCTATACTCGAGAAATAAATTTGAGCTCCACTTCCAATTACAGTATAGTAAAACGTATAGCATGTGAGATACGAATGGGTGGAATTTCTTATGATAAACCATGAGTTCATGGATGATTGGTTAGCTCTGGATAATTTACAATTAAAAATAAAGAAGGACCTCGAAACTGTTCTGCAAAAAGAATACAGTCTATCGATAAAAGAGTTTTATGTATTGTATCATCTCTCAAAGGCTCCCGAGAAAAAACTCCGGCTGCAGCAGCTTCAGGAATTGATCGGTTTGAGCCAGAGTGCTCTCTCCAGGTTGGTTGGGAATATGGAAGCAAAAAACTGCGGCGCTCTGCAAAAACATATGTGTACAGATGATCGCAGAGGGACGTATACCCAGTTGACGGTCTTAGGGGAAGATAAATTAAATCGCGGTCTTCATTCCTTTTATGAAGTAATAAGTAATAATTTAGCTCAGATAGATTCTGAACGAATACTAAAGCAATTACTGCAGAAACTATAAGATGCAGGATGTTAAAAGTACCTCAAGAGGTACTTTTTTTACTTGTGCCTTTTATTTGACATGAGGAATGGATGACTGTAAATTGAATGTATGCGTTATGCATATAATTTGTTGACTAAGGAGTTTTTAAGATGAAAAACTTGTTCAGTACATATAAAATCAAAAACCTGGAACTGAAAAACAGAGTCGTCATGCCGCCGATGTGTCAGTATTCCGTTGAAAAGAAAGACGGTATTGCCAATGAGTGGCATTATCAGCATTATGTCAGCCGAGCAGTGGGCGGAGCAGGCTTCATCATTGTGGAAATGACAGATGTGGAGCCTGATGGACGAATCACGGATTATGATTTGGGATTATGGTCAGATGATCAAGTTCCAGCTCTCGCAAGAATGGTGGAAGCCGTTCATAGCCATGGAGCGAAAATTGGTATTCAGATTGCACACGCTGGACGTAAAGCAGAAGATGCAGCTGAACCCGTGGCGCCATCTGCAATTCCATTTGATGAGAATTCCAAAACACCAAGAGCCTTGACTACAGAAGAAGTAAAAGGCATGGTCGAGAAATTCCGTTCAGCAGTTAGACGGGCCGTACAGGCAGGCTTCGATGCCATTGAAATACACGGCGCTCACGGTTACCTCATCCACCAATTCCATTCCCCGCTTACCAATAAACGGGAAGATGAGTATGGGCAGGATCTGACGAAATTCGGTCGGGAAGTCATCCAAGCAGCTAAAGCCGAAATGCCAGCAGATATGCCGCTGATTGTGCGAATTTCAGCAAAAGAATATGTCGAGGGCGGCTATGACATTAAGGAAAGTATCGAGTTCTCGAAAGCCTATAAAGAGGCAGGGGCAGACGTCTTTGACGTATCCTCTGGCGGGGAAGGACAAATTGCCGCGTGGGGAAGACCTGGTACGCATGCAGCATATCAAGTGCCGCTAGCGCGTCAAATCAAGGAAGCACTCCAAGTCCCGGTTATGGCTGTCGGAAGACTGGATGATCCAATCTTGGCCAATGCTGTCATCGGAAATGAAGATGCAGATCTTGTACAAGTTGGCAGAGGTATGCTCAGAAATCCATATTGGACTTTGGAAGCCGCTAAGCAGCTGAGAAAAGAGACGAATGTACCGAAGCAGTATGAAGCTGGATTTTAAGTAACCTTATACTTATGTGCGCCCACCTGATGCAGCAGGTGGGCATTTTAAAATGGAGAAGGGCTTTACACTAGATGTCTCACTAGTCCAGATTCATTTTTCTCAATCTATCTGGGTTGTGGATCATCAACCACTTTTCGGACTCATTTACCATCCATTCACCCATTTCATCCAAAAATGAAAATAATTGTTCCGCATCTGGAATGGGGTTGATTGCATAATCTAGTGCCTGTCTCATATTTTGTTCTTGATCAGGAAAATGCTTGGCAAATGCTTTATATGCAGGATATAAATCTCGGGTATATTGTTTTTCTTTCTCCATTGTCAGGGCAAGACCAGCTCTGATGATGATTTTCATGATCCAAATACAACAATCTAAAATATCTTCTTTATCTTCATTGCCTTGAAGGTCTTTTTTTGCTGATTCGATGTATTGCTGTAGGTTTATGATATGATCGTTGGCGAGCGTTCTATCAGCTCTATAAGAAGGCAAGTGATGTCCTGCATCATTTCCATATACACATATGCTATGTGTTTTAATCATAAATGGAATGATGGAAAAGGTCCTCGAATTACAAATTTCCTCGATGTGGTAAAAGCTCAACTCCACCCCATTCACACAGCTGAAGGCCTGGTTTATTTCGTTTTCAGCTTTGTTAGCCCAAGATAAATCCAGCTCATCCATTTTATTATTCGTGATGCATAGTGTATCTAAATCAGAAACACCGACTATTCCCAAGCCACGCGGAATAGATCCCCTGATATATATGCTATGAAGGTTTGGCCCTAACTGGTCCTTATAAACTTGAACCACCCTCTTTA
The DNA here is from genome assembly GCF_047228925.1 of Terribacillus jepli. Taxonomy (NCBI): domain Bacteria; kingdom Bacillati; phylum Bacillota; class Bacilli; order Caryophanales; family Bacillaceae; genus Terribacillus; species Terribacillus jepli. The sequence continues at coordinate 27,552 of NZ_JBFEGH010000006.1, forward strand.
TCAGGTCATCATATACTGGATCAATCCATTCTTTTCTTGCCTCATTGACTATGTAACCCTTGACGCCGTTTGCGCAAAAATGTCCGATTTTTTTTATTGGTACCAATTAAGCATCTCCTTCGTTTAACATTCAATATTAAAGTGACGGTGTATTGAATTTGTTGCATTCTTCCTTGTCGTTTTTGTTCAGTTCCAACTAACATCTTCACAGCCGCAGGGGTTGATATCTATTGGAGGCATGGCCCTGACCAGCTCTCTTCCCAAGCACGGGAAATCCGCCTTGTAATAAGTGCGGGCTGTAATTATTTAGTTCAAAATAAAAACTATGATACACTTAAAAATAAATTTGGCAACTTATGGATGCATGAAAGGGTGTTTCTCTTGAATATACTATGGGACTTCGATGGAACATTATTTAATACATATCCTGCTTATACCAATGCATTTTCTTCCGTGTTAGGGGAAGCAATCGATAAGGAAGAGATTTATAGGAATTTAAAAATCTCTTATTCTCACGCAATTGAGCACTATAACATTGCGCAAGAGAAAGATGCAGAAATAAAAAGTCTCATAAAAAAATTATTGCCTCAGGATTTAAAACCGTTTAATCATGTCGAAAAAATACTTCAGTATGCGAATAAAAATGTCATTATGACACATAAGCATAGAGAAGGTGTTTTGGCTATCCTGCAATATTATGGTTGGGACAAGTACTTTTCTGACATGGTAACAATCGATGATGGCTTCCCGCGTAAGCCTGATTGTGCAGCGTATAAGTATTTGCATGAAAAACATCGTATTGATTTAGTCATCGGGGACAGGGAATTAGACTTGCTGCCTGCTAAAGATCTTGGTATCGCAACTTGCATGTATCAGGGTGAAAGCTGCATAGCTGATTATCATATACAGAATTATGATGATTTCTTTGAACTGGATTTTCTAGGTCGCTAAATAGTTGAAACTCATGTATTTGAAATGCCTGTTTCTTCATAGGTGCGAATTAATTTCCATTCACTGTCTTTCCTTTTGAACGTTTGGAAGAACAAGTTTGAAGTATCGATTAGAATACCCTCGAGAGTCATGGTTGCCCTTATGATGGCCATGGCCTCTTTTTCATTAAGTGGCAGGAGAGAAATTGGTGTAAGGATCCATTCCATCTCTTTACCCTTGAAATAATCAAAGGCTTGATGCCATCCTGCGATAGATTCTTCTTTTTCATGTGTGGAGATGATTCCATCCCTTATTTCGATTCCAAGGAAGGAATCATCGATTACTTTTTCCATAAATGTTAAATCGGAAGCTTTCCACTTCGATAGATAGCGATTAAGGAATATATGGAAGTCTTCCATTGTTTCTCGCTCCAATCTAAGGTTATTGTTAAATTTCAAATCGACTTGTTTTCAGTAAGTAAAAAGAGTATTTACTCAGGTTACGTAAAGGCAGACTATGATAAACTGAATTTATCAGATTGTAATAGAATTCTGGACGATAATAAGGATACTTGGGGTATATATAATATCGCTAAGAGAAGAACAAAAGTGTCTATTCCACGGTTTTTAATAGAATAATCCGAATTTGCAATCTGAATGAATAACATCAAGGGTAGCAGGTTATATCTCGGCTAGGATAGAAAATAACCAGAGCTTTCATAGGAAATCCGGGAGTGATTTTATAACGTAGGCTTATTACCAGTCTTTAGCCATAATGATAAAGTTATAATCAGCTCCTCTGATCTTATTTTCAAATTCACCTCTCTTAACAAATCCCTCTTTTTCATAGGTTCTGATTGCCCGTTTATTAAAGTCTGCGACTGCTAATTCCAGATGATCATATTTAAGCAGCTGTCTACCTTGTTCAATGATCGCCCTGAAAAATTCTGTACCGTTACCTTGTCCCGTCAGTGATGGCTTCATTTGGAGACCGACCACCAATATCTGATTTTCATCTTCTTTTACATCATAAAATTCACAATTGCCAACAAGATTGTTTTGGTCATCGATAACGGTGAATGCCCGCTCTAGGTTTACGCTTTTTTTTAGCGCGTCGATTTTTTCCTGCTGAATGTTATTATCGTAGGATGAATATATTCCCTCATAAGTCCAAGGGATGAATTCATTGATGTCCTCATTCGTTCGTCTTCTAATAAAGAATTCCATTAGTTATGTACCTCTTGTTATTTTGAATGCTTACTATATTTACAACTTCTTCCTATTTATATGATAAACTAATTATACAAAAATTCATATTTATTAGATTGAATGTCATTGTCGATAGGAATGGGGATGATTATGATAGATATAAAAGTAGTTATCGGTGCTGGTTCATACATGAATAACCCTGGCTGGATTCATACACAGGAGGAAGAATTGGACTTATTGGACGAGAGAACATGGGAGAATAGGTTCGACGAAGAGTCCTTAAAAGCCATTTTAGCCGAGCATGTATGGGAGCATCTCACATATGAAGAAGGTGTAAAGGCAGCAAAGACTTGCTTACGTTTTTTACAGCCGGATGGTTATATTCGATGCGCTGTTCCTGATGGATATTTTCCAGATGAAAGCTACCAGAATATCGTGAAGGTTGGTGGTCCCGGACCTAAGGATCACCCTGCAGCCGGTCATAAATTCGTATATACCTATCGGACATTTACCAAGATGTTTGAAGCAGCAGGGTTCAAGATTAGATTACTTGAGTATTTTGATGAAGATGGCAATTTTCATGAGGAATACTGGGATGGAAGAGATGGTGTGATTTTTCGTTCGAAAAAATATGATCCTAGAAATCAGGGCAGGAACCTGAGCTTTCCATCATTGATAGCTGATGCATATAAAATCTAACAGATGGCCGATATTGGTAAAGCTGCATCACAAGGTTCAGGAGACATGATACAGATGAAATCGCTGATTAAGATTTCATATGTTTGGTGGAATTGATTGCAATTTTGAGTTTTTCCTATAAATTTAAGCTGAATGATAAGTTTTGAGCTATCTTTATCATCACTTTGTATAGCTTTAGCTTATGAAGGGTATAGTTACAGCTTATGATATATCAATTTATACGGTGAAAACAAGGCTTTAAAAAGGAGATCATCCAATGCTCATCAAAGATATAATGGAAAGATTAGATGCAAAAAAAGAACGTGTCATTGATATTCGACGCCATCTTCATGCACATCCGGAGCTTTCGTTCGAAGAGGAAAAGACAGCTGCTTATATCAAGGATTTTTATCGGGAAGTTCCGGTGGATGCAGTGGAAACGAATGTAGGTGGACACAGAGGTATAGCAGTTACGATAAAAGGTGCTGAGCCAGGTAAAACGATTGCGATTCGAGCGGATTTTGACGCGCTGCCGATTCAAGAAGAAACAGGCCACCCATATGCTTCTGAAAATGAAGGTGTCATGCATGCATGCGGTCATGATGGGCACACCGCATATATGCTTGTATTAGCCGAGACATTAGCAGAGGTAAAAGATCAATTGACAGGGATGATAAAAATCATTCATCAGCCAGCTGAGGAAATGCCTCCTGGAGGAGCGATTGGTATGATTGACGCAGGGGTCTTGGATGGGGTGGATGCAGTGATTGGGATTCATGTCATGTCCATGATGGAGACAGGTCATATTTATTATAAAAGCGGCAATACCCAAACCGGACGGTCTCACTTTAAGCTGACCATTCAAGGGAAAGGGGGACATGGTTCATCTCCGCATATGGCGAATGACGCCATTGTTGCAGCAAGTGCATTTGTGATGAACTGTCAAACCATTGTAAGTCGCAGAGTTGATCCTTTTGATACAGCGGTTGTAACGATCGGCTCATTTGACGGAAAAGGCCAATTTAATGTGATCAAAGATTCCGTGACGCTGGAAGGGGATGTTCGTACGATGTCCCAAGAAGCACGGGAAATCGTTGAGGCGCAAGTTCGACAGTTTGCAAAAGGGTTGGAATCCTCCTATGGAGTTGAGACAACCTTGGACTATGAGAATGATTATCCAGTGCTATATAATGACCCCGAAGTGACTGAACATGTGCGAAATGCCTTGGTAGAGGCTTCTATCCCAGAAGTGGAATCCGTGGAGGAAACAGGCCCGCTGCCGCCATCGGAAGATTTCGCTTATTACCTGAAAGAAAAGCCGGGCTGCTTCTTCTATGTAGGGGCCATGCCAGAAACACAGGAATGGTACCCGCATCATCACCCGAAATTCGATATAAATGAAAAAAGTCTTATCATAAGTGCCAAGGCCATGGCTGCTGTTGTTGTATCTTACTGTGGCTCCAATAAATCAGAGTGAAGAACTGAAAATAGTTTTTGCTTTGGGTTTAGGAAAGTATAGGAGTCCGTTTAATTCATTGACTGGATTAAGCGGACTATTTTTCATTAGAAGATAAAAGGAGCAGATTGCCTTGACATGGGAGATCCTTAACATTCTTGGTACCTTCGCTTTTGCGATAAGCGGTGCGCTTGTTGCAAGGGAAGAGGAGTACGATATTTTAGGTATTTACGTATTAGGGTTTACAACTGCATTCGGGGGCGGTCTTATTCGTAATCTCTTGATCGGCATCCCTACAGAAAACATTTGGAAGCAGGATTATCTTTTTGTCATTGCTTTTTTGGTTATTACCATTGTCTTTGTGCTGCCGAATAATTGGATTGATCGATGGAAAAAGTGGGTGGTCTTCTTTGATGCGATTGGCTTAGCCGCATTCGCCATCCAAGGTGCAAACTACGCAGTTTCCATCGATTCACCGTTGATTGCCGTTATCATAGCAGCTACTTTGACAGGTGCAGGAGGCGGGATGATACGAGATGTATTTGCAGGCCGAAAACCGATGATCTTTCGCTCGGAAATTTATGCTCTATGGGCAGCATCAGCAGGTTTAATCATCGGATTGGATTGGATACAGGGCCCCTTCATAACCTATTTTCTCTTGATCGCCATCGTCCTGCTGAGGATGTTATCCGTCCACTATGAGTGGAATTTGCCTCATCATTTTGAAATGGATACGAAAATGAACAGGGATAATTGATAAACATCATCGAAAAACACCAAAAAGTATAGTATGCTGAAGTGTATACTTCATTCAATTGTGTTTTAAAGGAGAATCAAAATGAAAGATATCTTAAGAATTGGAAGCGCTTTTATAGGGGTTATAGTAGGCGCTGGGTTTGCTTCTGGACAAGAAGTCTTACAATACTTTACCAGTTTTGGATTGATGGGTATTCTGGGAGCCATTACGGCAACTGTTCTTTTTTCCTATCTTGGTATGGTTCTTGTTTGGCTGGGTAGTCGGACAAAAACAACATCGCATAAAGAAGCCATTCACAGAATAAGCGGCCGTTACCTAGGAACAGTGATTGACTATGTCATTATTTTTACACTATTTGGAGTCGGGGTCGTCATGATTGCAGGTGCTGGCTCCAATCTGAATCAACAGTTTGGACTGCCATACTTTGTGGGTACGACGGTAATGACCATACTAGTGATTTTAACAGGATTATTAAAAGTCAATCGTGTGGTTTCCATCATTGGAAGCATAACACCATTCCTGATTTTCTTTGTTGTGCTTATTTCCATTTATAGCTTGATAACGATGCAAGGACCTGTCGCCACCCTTGATCAAGAAGCACAATCCATACCAACTACGCTGCCAAATTGGTTTATATCCAGTATCAACTATGTTTCCTTCAATATTGCAGTAGGAGCTTCGATGTCCATTGTAATGGGAGGTGCGGAAAAGAAACCCAAAACAGCCGCAATCGGCGGATTGGCAGGAGGACTTGTTCTAGGGGTCCTCATTATTTTAAGCCACTTGGCTATATTCTCAAAAATCGAAGAAGTCGGCAGTTTGGACATGCCTATGTTAGGGATTGTAAGTAATTTATCGCCTGTACTAGGCATTATCATGGCAATTGTCATATTTGGGATGATTTACAATACAGCTATTGGAATGTTCTTTTCTTTTACAGCTAGATTTGCGAAAATCGGAACAAATAAATTTAGGACTGTTTTCATTGTCACCATGGTTATCGGATATTTGGCAAGTTATGTCGGATTCACCGACTTAGTAAGCTATTTTTATCCATTGATTGGCTACCTAGGTATCGTATTGATGGCGGCTTTAGTTATAGCTCCATATATGATCAAGAGAGAAGGTACAAGAAATTGAAGTGGGTTGGGAATTCCATCAGTAAGGTGGTCTCTAACCGAAGAGTACTTCATTTTATACGAAAAGGAATTTGAACGGTCAACCAGGACCATATGAAACCGAAGAAATTGGGGTAAAGTCATATGTACCCCTCTTTTTCCTCTTCTTAAAGATATATCGTTACTTCTTGGATTCTGTCAGTGTATAACTTCGCTCAATCATGTCGTAGATATCCTCTTCTGGAACGGTCCCATCAAGTATGATGGAATTCCAATGATCCTTATTTAAATGAAAGCCGGGGACGATGGAATTGTACTTATCCCTCCAGAAATAAAGGAAACCAGGTTCACACTTTACATTGATCCAGATATACGAATTCTTTTCAAAAATCCAGGCAAATATTTTCTTGTTTGATTCATGCCGCACAACCGACCAATTCTGGTCTTGAAAAGGCTTATCAAGGTAAGCATCACCAAGGCTTAAACAGTATGCGATTGCTTCATCTCTCGTCCTCATGTTGTCCCTCTTTTCGTACAGGTGAAATTTCTCAATAGATGGTTGATTTAATTTTCATCTCCTTTAGCTGGTTCTGTAACGCTTAATGAGCTTTAAATGGAGATTCATTTCGAATATAATCACGCTCTTGCTTGGCTTTGGCCAATTCAATGGATGTGAATTCCATCCAGCAAAAGAGAGCGTATGGTAAGTTCATTATATCAAATTGAATTTAAAGGAGTTAGTTCTGATGTTTATTGTCAACGTTGAAGGTGCTATCAACCACGATGGTAAGTGGTTGTTGATCAGAAGAGGTGAAAAAGAAGAACATGCAGCGGGATGTCTTTCCTTGGTCGGTGGTAAGTGTGAATTGGAAGATGCATCTTCTGATATCTTGGAAAGGACATTGAAACGGGAAATATTCGAAGAGATTGGAATTGAAGTGGAAGGCCTGACTTATGTGAACAGTTCCTCTTTTGTCACGGAAGGAGGGGTACATGTGATTGATATTGTATTCCTTTGTCAGCGTATAACTGGGGAACCTTATGCAAAGAGCGAGGATGAGGTCGGGGAGATTAACTGGATGACCACAGAGGATATATTGGTACATCATGATACTCCTTCTTATTTAAAGAAGAATATTTCACTGGCCGCAGATAAGCTCACCTCAAAAGTGTACTCCAGTGTTGAGAAAAGCTGAAGTGACAAGGTAGACTATGATTTTCTCCAAATGGGTAGCAACTTGTACCTAAAGAAAAGCTGTCACAATAGACAGCTTTTCTTGCTTCTTCAAAGGGTTGCTTCTCTTATGTTGTAGTTATGTTTTACATAAGCATTACCTTCCATAATTCTTCTGGCCGTGCGGATTACTTTTATCTCTGTTAGATTGGCGTATGCTGTTTCGGTGATACCTGATGGATGGGCAATGCGCAGGTTGTTGCCGGCTGTCTTTCTTGCAATTTTTTGTGGCAGCGTGCCAGGAATGGCGCAAGCGGCGGTCGTACAAATTGCACCAGTTATGGCTAGTGCTTCATGGGGCTTTTGCATGGATAGCATACGCACATGTATGTCCATATCTTGAACGGAATAGAAGTTATCGTTCATATCGGTATATTCTTTCGGTTTTCCTATCAACGCTAATTTCGGTACTGCCGGAGACAGTTTGGTAGCTTGACCCCTCCTGGCAAAACCGCAGTGTTCAGCAGCGGCAGCGCGTATTTCCTCGCATTGCTGCAGTTTTGCTTCCGTAAACGTAGCAGGCAGGATGGTTTCTTCCAAGCCAAGAGAAGCAGCTTCAATAAAAACCAGAGGATTGGCTGCATCAACGATGGAACAAGCAATAGTGCCAAAACTGGTATCCAGTACATCGGTACTATTTCCTGTAGGCAGTAATTCACCCGTCACGGATCCTTCGGCATTACAGAATGTCAAGGCTATTTCAGAGCCATAGCCTGGTACTCCAGGTATGGATGTCGACCCCAAAGTTTGAACTTCACCATCCATTACCGCTACTTCCGCAACAATCAATTTTTGTGTATTAGTATTCCATATTCTTACAGTCGTCACCGGTTCGGTTATAGCTACAAGTCCTTCCTGAATGGCAAATGGACCTACCGCTGAAGAAATATTACCGCAGTTTCCTTTCATATCAACTGTTTCATCTGTAATACTTACTTGAGCAAAGGTGTAGTAGACATCGAAGTCTTCCTCTTGTTCTGCTTTTCGTATGATGGCAGCTTTGCTGGTCAGCGAATTGGCTCCTCCCAATCCATCAATTTGCCGTTTATCCGGGCTTCCCATCAAGTCGAGAAGGAATGGTGTCCAGTCTTTCCTTTCCGCAGGCATGTCTCTCTCATGAAGAAAAACACCTTTGCTTGTACCGCCGCGCATATAGACAACAGGAATTTTATCCATCTGCTCACATCCTTTTTTGCAGGAATTGGTTTATACTGACAGCATAGTCCCGAGCACTGATAAAATAAAATACAATTATTTTTCCTCTAGTTAAGATTTTTTTTATAACTGTGAGAAAGTACCTAGGAGGTTGCATAATGGATGAGAAAGATTGGATTTTATTAAAGCTGTTAGGAGAGGAAAAGAGTGTCACAAAAGCAGCCGAGAGATTATTCACATCTCAGCCTTCTTTGACGTACAGAATTCAAAAGATAGAAGAGAGCTTTCATGTAAAGCTGTTTACCAAGCGGAACAGGGGAATTACATTGACGGCTGAGGGGGAATATCTTGCGGATTACGCTGTGGAGATGCTGCGAAAACTGCAAGACACAAAGGATGCATTGGCGAATCTGGGAAAGGAAGTACAAGGCACGCTTCGTTTGGCGGTTTCCAGTAACTTCGCCCAATATAAACTGCCGGGATTATTGGCGAAATTCTCTTCCATCTACCCGAATGTCCAATACAATGTACAGACAGGCTGGAGCACAAGGGTGATGAAATTACTTGATGAAGGAGATGTACACTTAGGTATCCTGCGGGGAAACCATCGCTGGCAAGGGAACAAGGAGATTTTGACAAGAGAACAGCTGTACGTTATCTCAAAACAAAAAATCAGCATCGGTCAGCTGCCGCTGCTTCCTTTCATTAAATACAATACAGACACATCGTTGAAGACAATAATCGATGGCTGGATTCATGAGCATCTGCAGCACGCACCGCTTACGGCAATGGAAGTGGATCGGCAGGAAACCTGTAAAGAAATGGTCAAACATGGGCTGGGATATTCCATTGTACCTGAGATATGTCTTCGTGAATCCGACGAGCTGCATCGTATTGGATTGACAAATGAAAAGAGGGAACCCTTGCTACGGGAGACATGGCTGATGTACGATCCAAAATCGCTTGAACTTCAAGTCGTAAAGGCATTTATCAGTTTCTTAAGACAGGAACAGCATGTAACAATATAAAATTTACTTATGAGTATTGCAAAAATAGTTATATTTAACTTATCTCCTGCTGTGTAATATGCTATGTCAAATGCTTCTTCAAGTAATTTATGAAAGCGTATTCAAAGAGGGGGGGAAGGAACATGCTGACACTACTAGGGTTTTCCATGATGATCGTGTTTACTGTCTTGATTATGTCCAAGAGGCTATCTCCCATTGTTGCCCTGACGATCACGCCGATTTTCTTTGCTTTGATTGGCGGTTTCGGAGGAAGTCTAGGGGAGATGATTTTGGAGGGATTGCAGACTGTAGCCAGCTCGGCAGCCCTGCTGCTGTTTGCCATCTTATTTTTTGGGATCCTGATTGATGCCGGACTATTTGATCCTTTGATAAAAAAGATCTTGGAAGTGGTAAAGGGCGATCCCGTCAAGATTGCCATTGGTTCGGCTGTCCTGGCTATGCTGATTGCTTTGGATGGGGATGGAACGACAACTTATATGATCACCGTCTCTGCCATGCTGCCTTTGTACAAGCGAATCGGTATGAATCCTTTGGTTATGGCGACAGTTGCCATGCTGGCTTTGAGTATCATCAGTGGCATGACGCCTTGGGGAGGGCCAGCGACTAGAGCTATTGCGGTATTAGGGCTGGATCCGTCTGAATTCTTCCTTCCGCTTCTTCCGACAATGATTGGAGGTATCATTTTCGTCATCTTTACTGCCTTCATGCTCGGGCTTAAGGAGCGCAGACGTATTGGTATATCACAAATAGAAACAAATGCTTATGATTCAGAACCATATATGGCAGCAGCCTTGGAAGGAGATTTGCTGAAACGACCAAAGCTGCGCTGGATCAACCTATTCCTTGTGATTACTATTTTGGCGCTGCTTGTCATGGGGATCATGCATCCTGCAGTTTTATTCCTTATCGGATTTGTACTGGCGTTGTCCATCAATTACCCAAATCTGCAGGTACAGAAGGAACGCATCGCCGAACATGCCAGCAATGCGATAACTGTTGTTTTACTTGTATTCGCAGCGGGTGTTTTTGCTGGTATTTTGTCCGGAACGGAAATGGTGAATGCCATAGCCGGGTCGATTGTGGCAGTCGTTCCGCCTTCCATGGGAGAGCTTTTCCCATTGGTTGTCGCCATTACAAGCCTGCCATTGACCTTTGTCCTTTCAAACGATGCCTATTACTTTGGAATGGTACCGATTTTCGCAGAAGCAGCATCAGCTTATGGTGTTGATCCAATCGAAATCGCCAGGGCATCGATCCTGGGGCAGCCAGTTCATCTGATGAGTCCGCTGGTTGCCTCCACCATCCTTCTCGTCAGCATGCTGAAAATCGACCTTGGTGCCTTCCAGCGTTATGCCGTCAAATGGGCTGTTTTGACCTCTTTGTTTATCATTTTGGTAGCGATAGTGACAGGTGCTATCTCATTCAGATAGAAAAGTATCCAAGGTTGGCCTTTTGTGACTCCTCCGTTTCATATTCAGTGAAAGGTGGAACATGTATCCATGACAAAACTCAGCAAAGGAGACATGATCATGGAACCGAATGATATGCAAACAGACGGTACACCGAAGCAGGAACAAGGCCGTCAGCCAGGTATAGAAGCGCAGATGGAGCCGCTTCCGCATCAGCCGTATGATTATAAAGGTGCTGGCAGACTGCAGGGCAAGGCAGCACTCATCACAGGCGGCGATTCGGGAATCGGCAGGGCGGTGGCGATCTTGTATGCCAAGGAAGGGGCAGATGTTGCCATTTCCTATCTGGACGAACAAGAGGACGCCGAAGAGACAAAGCGTTTAGTCGAAGCAGAGGGGCGGAAATGCTTGCTGCTGTCTGGGGATATTAAGGATGAGTCGCATTGCATCGATTTGGTCGAAAAGACTGTGGAGGAATTCGGCAAAATCAATATACTGGTCAGCAATGCAGCTATACAATATGTGGTGGACGATGTGCTGGAGATTTCCAGCGCCCAGTTTGAAGAGGTGTTCCGAACGAATTTCTTCCCTTTGTTCTATTTGACAAAGGCTAGTGTAAAACATATGCAAGAAGGCGATTCCATCATAGCGACTTCTTCCATCAATGCCTTCCAGGGGAATCCGATCTTCATGGATTATTCCGCTACAAAGGGTGCCATCACGGCTTGGATCCGCAGTATTGCACAGAGTCTGGCGGGCAAAGGGATTCGTGCGAATTCTGTTGCGCCGGGTCCGGTATGGACACCGCTTATCCCAGCTTCCATTCCAGCTGATCATATCGAAGACTTTGGCCAGAGCAGTTTGATGGGGCGGCCTGGTCAACCGTCTGAGCATGCATGGTCGTATGTGATGCTTGCTTCGGACGAGAGCTCTTATATGACGGGCCAGACGATCCATATCAATGGAGGGCAATGGACTTCCTCCTGAACAAATGAGCACCAGCCGCTTCCATGCTGGTGCTCATTTTTATGCATTTTAAATTGTGTCCTGCCTTGCGAATACCAAAACACATGAGACAATCATCACTTGGGACCAAAGCGCCGCCAAAGCGAGCGGATTCCGAAGTAGATTGCAGTTCCGAGAGCTAATACAATAATGAATGTTGTGGTAATATTCCCCATGTAAATCTCCTTTCTGGAAGGACCACTATACAGTAGCCGCATGATGCCGCGGCCAATTCAAAGCAGCAAGCGGAATGGCAAGATAAGCAGCTCCGGCCCCCAGAGCAGAAGTTCGACTATAAACTAGATTGCCTTCCTTTTTTTCGTTTCCTTCATCATAACAGAATAGATAACAATGGTCTGGTTTATCATGGCTGCCTTGACAGGAAGAGCTATCTGGAACACTATGAAAGAAAGCGCTTTCTAAAAGCGGGCAATGGCTTGAAAAAGGAGTGTCATGCTTGGATACAATGGAATTGTGCAGGACGCTGATCGTTGATGATGAAATTCTTATTCGGCAAGGTATAAAACACTATCTGGACTGGGAACAAGAAGGATTCACAATTGTCGGTGAGGCTTCCAATGGAAGAGAAGCCTTGGAGCTGATCGAGAAGCTGGATCCGCATATTGTTGTCACAGATGTCGTGATGCCGATCATGGACGGAGAAGCTTTGACTAGGATCATGAAAGAAAAATACCCGCATATCGGTCTTATCGTACTTAGCAGTTTCAGCGAATTCGATTATGTAAGAGGAGCTTTTCAGAACGGAGTCATCGATTATATCCTGAAACCGAAGTTGAATGCAGATGTGCTGCTGAAAGCATTGCGACTTGCAGCAGGGCAGTTGGAGGATTTTCACCTTGGCACCGGCGAACATGATCAGACCTTAATGGAAAAACTGCGGCGTCTTTATGAAGGATCAGATATTTCTATTAATGAAGAAGCAGCAGCTTATTTCCCGCATAAGTATTTCCAAGTATTAAGTGTCAGGTATCTAAATGCCGTGCATCTTCCTAAAGATTTTCCGGATCGGAACGGGATATTTTCACCTATCTTATTAAGTGCAGATTGCAAAATTTACTTGTGGAATGGTGGAAAAAAGCTTGATGCAAATATGTTCTCGGATCTTCCGAAGTCAGCTTGCATTTGTGTCACAGAGTCTTTCCAAAATATTTTGGAGCTGAAAGATAAACAGAAGGAACTCGAAAAAGTGGAGAGTTATCGATTCTATTTTCCAGATTGGGTGTATCTTTCGGAAGAAATCCTGCCCCCAAATCCTGTTACAGAACATGTATTTCAAATGGACTGCTTTATCGAGGAGTGCAAACGGGATAACTTTCAGGAGGCATTCAGTTATTTGAAGCAGCATATGAACCAGGCAGTGCGAAATTATAAACAGGATATTGTCGAGTACAAAGCTTTTCTCAATAATATCATGTTCAACTTGATCGTCCTCCTTGGCAATTTGAAATATGAAACAGGGTTGCTTGAGAAGAAGAAATATGATTATTTCCAGCGCGTCGGCCAAGCAGAGGATGTATATGGAGCCAATGAAACGGTTGAATCTTTTTTGGGGGAAGTGGGGGGGATTGTAAAGAATGAAGAAAGACAAGGACATATGCGGATGCTGACGGAATACATCAAAGCGCATTATCATGAGGCACTATCATTAGCTGATATTGCGAACCATTTTCATTTCAGTCCTTCTTATTTATCCAACTACTTTTCTGCGCACAGCAAAGAAGGATTCAGCGGCTACCTGAATCGAATCAGGATAGAGGCGGCTATCATCTTGCTAAGAAAAAATGATATACCTATCTCAAAAATCAGTGAACAAGTCGGATTTTCAGATCACAGTTATTTCTGTCGTGTTTTCAAAAAGCAAACAGGCTATTCTCCTTCACAATACCGGCGAAAACGGATAATGGGTTGAGGAGGGGAGGCTGATGGAGTTGATCAAAGACCGTCTTCATCCAAACGGCTTATTCATGAAGATGTTCCTTGTGACTGTTGCACTCATCATTTTGGTAGCTGTTGCAGTGACGTTTGCGATAATCCGGATGGCCGAGCAATTTTTCGTCGAAAAGTTCAGTATTACAAATTCACAGATCATCAATCAGATTCAGTATGATTTTGAGGAATTGAATTACAGTATTGTGATGGCGGCTTCCGATGTGGATCAAAGCAGCACGATCGAGGCATTTTTATCCAAGGAAGAACCGGACAATGAACGTATGCAAAGCCTTTTTCATGTCATGCAGCAAGTGGATCATCTCAGGGAGCGGCTGGGAGATCAGAATGTTGAGATTGCCATAGCTAATCAGGAGAAAATCACGTATACAACGAATTTTACGTATTGGCCGGTTGCTCCTGGATCGATCCGCGGACATGACATTACGGAAACGATCACAGACCAGCCGAACAAGCTGCTTTATTTTCAAGATTCGCAGGAAGCAAATGATGATTATGTGATTGCAGCGAAGGCTCTGTACAATCGGGAAACAAATCAATCCTTTGGTGCTGTGTACTTTCCAATCAAAGAAGGCCAGCTGCGATCCTTCTATATGGACTACGTAAAGCCAGGAAATGACTTTTATGTGGTCGACAACAATGGCAAAGTGGTTTCCAGCAGCTCATCAGGCGTGATTGGAGAATCGCTGCCGGAACTTAGTGAACAAGCGAAAAATATGGAAGCTTCCAAAGAGACGTACCGGGAAGTCAAATTCCAGGATACCAATCAGATTATGCTGGCGGAGTACCTGCCTTATTTCGATATGTACCTTGTCAATATGGTGGACAAACAAACCGCTGTCGGGAATTTAATCGATACGAAACAGATAGTGCTATTACTTGCAGGTGTTGTTTTTCTTGCACTGATCATTGTATTCCTTGTAACGAAGCGTTTGACCAACTCGCTTTCCAAACTTGTCCAGGATATTGAAGCAGTACCGAAGAAAGGTCTCCAGCGACGGCTATTATATGAAGGAACATATGAAACAAAACAGATTGGACTGGCTTTCAACAGTATGATGGATGAACTGCAAGTGTATGTGGAAAAACTGATTGAGGCACAAAGACAGCAGCGCAGTGCTGAATTGGCTGCATTGCAGCAGCAGATAAATCCGCATTTTCTCTATAATACGATGGCTTCGATCAAGTTCTTGGTTATGATGGGAGAACGTGAAGAAGCAGAAAGGACGATTGATGCGTTCATTACCCTGCTTCAAAATACGATTGGCAATGTAGATGAGGCGGTCACGGTGGAGCTGGAAGTAGAAAATCTGAAAAACTATGTGTTGATCAATCAGAAACGATACGGGAATAGGATACAGGTTCAATTCATGATTGCACCGGATTGTATGGATTACCGTATTCCAAAGTTGATTTTACAGCCTTTTATCGAAAATTCATTTTTCCATGCTTTCAATAAGACAGCTGAGGGCACCATCTCTGTGCTCGTTTGGCGTGAGTCAGATGATCTTCTATGTGAAATCGCGGATGATGGAGACGGAATGGCCGCCCACACTGAAGACCTTCCTAATACGAATCGCAATCGGCAGCTGTTTTCCGGTATTGGCGTGAAGAATGTCCACGAACGAATTCAGCTATTGTATGGGCCCGACTACGGGGTTTCCATCACTAGTCAAGAGGGACAGGGAACGAGAGTCAAACTGAGACTGCCTGCGTCAAAAGAAAGCGAAAGAAACATCATCTAGAATTAACGGAGCTTTTCGAGGTATTGGAGTTCATATTATCAGACAAAAAATAATCCAATTAACGAAAAATAATCCTAACCCTCTAATGTAAGCGCTAACAAATAAGGGATTAAATCCTAAGATAGCTTAATAATCTCCTAACGGAAGCAGTGAAGTGCATGCTACGATAAAACCATAAAGACAGCGCTTACAAAAATAGGAGGTAAAAGAGATGAAGAGAATTTTTGCACTTTTATTTATTGGTTTGCTCGTTCTGTCTGCATGTTCCTCGGGATCCAGCTCGGAAGCCGATGCTGATACGAACGATATCAAAGTTTGGGCATGGGATCCGAACTTCAACATAAAAGCGATGGAGCTTGCAAAAACAGCTTATCAAGAAGAAAACAGTGAGCTGAATATCGAAATCATTGAGAACGCCCAGGATGATATCATCCAAAAGCTGAACACAAGTCTCAGCTCTGGAACGACAAAAGGTCTTCCTAATATTGTTTTGATTGAAGACTACCGGGCGCAAAGCTTCCTCCAGTCCTATCCGGATATGTTTTATGCAGTCGACGATAGCATCTCCACCGATGATTTTGCAAAATATAAAATTCCAACCACCAGCTTCGAGGGCAAGCAATATGGTGTTCCGTTCGATTCCGGTGTAGCTGGGCTGTATGTACGCACGGACTACTTGGAAGAAGCAGGCTACAGTATAGATGATCTGCAAAGCGCAGATTGGGAGAAAGTAATTGAAATTGGAAAAGCAGTCAAAGAGGCAACGGGTAAGCAAATGATCACGCAAGATCCAAAAGACCTTGGTTTGCTGCGTATGATGATTCAGTCAAGTGGAGCTTGGTATTTGGATGAAGACGGTGTAACGCCTGACATTGCTGATAACGAAGCGTTGAAAGAGGCATTTCGCCTGTACAAGGAAATGATTGATGCAGACTTAGTGAAGCCGCATTCCGACTGGAGCCAGTTCATCGCGGCAATCAATAATGGTGATATTTCCATGGTGCCAAGCGGTAACTGGATCACCCCTTCAATCAAAGCGGAAGCATCACAATCAGGGAAATGGGCAGTCGCACCTTTTCCAAAACTTCCTGGCATCGAGTCCGTCAATGCTACGAACCTTGGGGGAAGCTCCTGGTATGTACTGAACGTTCCTGGAAAGGAAAAGGCCGCTGAATTCTTGGGCAAGACATTCGGGGCAGATGTTGACTATTATCAGCAGTTCGTCGAAGAGGTCGGCGGTCTGGGAACATACCAGCCTGCAGCTGAAGGGGAAGCATATCAGGCAGAAGATGAATTCTTCGGAGGTCAGAAGATATTATCTGATTTCGCAGCTTGGACAGAAGAAATCCCGCAGGTTAACTATGGACTGCACACGTATGTGATCGAAGATATCCTAGCGAATGAAATCCAGAAATATCTGGACGGGGAGGATTTGAATACAGTTTTAGAAAATGCACAGTCGCTGGCAGAACAGCAAGCGAAGTAAAATCCATGGCCCTGGGACGCCGCAATGCATGCTGGCTTCTGGGGCTTCTTTCGAAAGGAGTCCGCCTTCATGAATATCCCTGATAAGCTCGGGCCGGAAAAACTTGCAAAAAAACCGGCACCGCGCCCAGCTCATTCCCTTCGGCTGAAAAATACAATGGTCGGCTGGTCATTTGTTACCTTAGCTTCCCTGCTGATCGGAATCTTTTATTTCTTCCCCATGGTACAGGCGTTGATACTGTCGTTCCAATCTGGCAGCGGCGTGAATCTGTCATTTGTCGGATTCGAGAATTATATCCGCTTATTCCAGGATCCTGTGTTTCTGACAACGGTGAAAAATACAGTGGTCTACTTGATAATCCAAGTACCTGTCATGATTTTGCTGGCGTTATTCTTGTCGGTTGTGCTGAATAATAAGACGCTGAAATGGAAGGGCTTTTTCCGTACTGCCATTTTCCTTCCATGCGTAACGTCGCTTGTAGCCTATTCGGTCGTATTCAAATACTTGTTTGCGCCGGATGGAATCGTAAATATGACACTGATGAAGATCAATCTGGTTTCCGAACCGATTCAATGGCTGACAGACCCTTTCTGGGCAAAAATCACCATCATCTTGGCGATTACCTGGAGATGGACTGGTTACAACATGATCTTTTATCTATCTGCTCTGCAAAACGTGGACCGATCCATCTATGAAGCTGCCAAAATTGATGGTGCTTCCGCTATCCAGCAGTTTTTCAAGATTACGATCCCGATGCTGAAGCCGATCATTCTTTTCACATCGATCACTTCGACGATCGGTACGCTTCAATTATTCGATGAAGTCATGAATATCACAGCAGGCGGACCGGGTAATGCGACGATGACCATTTCGCAATATATTTATAATCTGTCCTTCAAGTATACGCCTGATTTTGGCTATGCAGCGACCGTTTCCTATGCCATCGTGATCCTGATTGTGATCTTCTCGATCATCCAATTCAAAGCGGCAGGTGATAAGAAATGAAACTATCCAATAAAGTGATTGGTTATTTGTTCCTCAGCATCTGTGCGATCATCTCCATTTTTCCATTTTACTGGATGGTCGTCAGTATGACGAACACGTCAGCAGATGTGACAAGGGGGAAATTGCTTCCGGGCGGGCATTTTGTCGAGAACTTTAAAAATTTATTGCAGTCGGTTGATCTGGTGCCAGCACTGACGAACTCGGCGATCATCGCTGTCGCGACGACAGTGCTCAGCTTACTGATCGCTTCCCTGGCAGGTTATGGATTTGAAATCTATCGCAGCAAAGCGAAGGATGTCGTTTTCAATATTTTGCTTTTGTCCATGATGATTCCATTTGCAGCATTGATGGTTCCGCTGTTCCGTATGTTCGGTTCCATCACGCCGGTCTTGCCGTTCATCGGGATCGATACATTATCTGCAGTCGTGTTGCCGACAGTCACGACAGCCTTTCTGATTTTCTTTTTCCGTCAGAGTACGAAGATGTTTCCGAAAGAGATTTTGGAGGCTGGGCGGATTGATGGCTTGAAGGAAATCGGCATCTTTTTCCGAATATATGTACCAACGATGAAAACGACATATGCGGCGGCAGCCATCATTACGTTCATGGCCAGCTGGAATAATTACCTCTGGCCGCTCGTTGTCCTGCAATCACCAGATAAACAAACGATTCCGTTGCTTATTTCGAATCTTGGTTCCAGCTACTCGCCAGATTACGGCATGATCATGATGGCAATCGTGATTGCAACATTACCGACAGCGATCATTTTCTTCTTCATGCAGAAGCATTTCGTCGCAGGAATGATGGGTTCTGTGAAATAACAAATATGTAGAGGGAGGAATAGCGAATGACAATCAATACGAATATTAAACCAAGTGTAGATTGGCTTGTCGATACGAGTGTGTTTGCGGTGAATCGCGTACCTGCACATTCGGATCATGTGTACTACGAAACGTTGGAACAGGCAGAGGCAAAAGGGAACATGCCATGGCGCCAAAGCCTGAATGGTAAATGGAAGTTTCATTATGCCAAGAACCCAAGTTCCAGGCCGGTCGATTTTTATAAAACTGATTTTGATTGCAATTACTGGGATTCCATTTCGGTTCCAGCTCATATCCAGCTGGAAGGGTATGGGAAACCGCAGTACGTGAACACGATGTATCCTTGGGATGGTGTGCATGATATCCGTCCGCCGCAGGTGCCAATGGAGGATAACCCGGTCGGCAGCTATGTCCGGAACTTTAGTGTACCAGAACATATGGAAGATATGCCGCTGTATATTTCGTTTCAAGGCGTAGAGTCTGCCTTCTATGTTTGGCTGAATGGTCGATTTGTCGGCTATAGCGAGGATTCATTCACACCGGCAGACTTCGAGCTGACAGACTACCTCCAGCCTGGAGAAAACAAACTGGCAGTCGAAGTGTACCAGCGCAGCACTGGAGCTTGGCTGGAGGATCAGGACTTTTGGCGTTTTTCCGGCATCTTTCGCGATGTGTATCTGTACACGACGCCAGAACTGCATGTTTTTGATTTGTCTGTGCAAGCGAGATTGGATGATACGTATAGCAAAGGTTCTTTGAAGGCAGCAATGCTATTTCAAAAAACAATCCCGGCAAGAGCGAAGATTACGGGGAGCTTATATGACCAAAATGGCCGCTTGATACAGGAGGCAGAAGGGCTATTTCAGGAGCAGACTGCTGTTGTTACGTTCAAAGTTGATCAGCCCAAGTTATGGAGTGCAGAAGATCCATATCTGTATTCCCTTTACTTGCAAATCTTCAATGAGGAAGATCAGCTTGTCGAGGTCATTCCGCAAACCGTTGGCTTCCGCCGCTTCGAAATGATTGATAAAGTGATGTGCCTGAACGGCAAACGAATCGTTTTCAAAGGTGTCAATCGCCATGAATTCAATGCGCGCTCAGGACGTGTCGTCACCGAAGAGGATATGTTGTGGGATATCAAGACGATGAAGCAGCATAATATCAATGCTGTCCGTACTTCCCATTATCCGAACCAGACCCGCTGGTATGAATTATGTGACGAATATGGATTGTATGTCATCGATGAGATGAACCTTGAAACACATGGATCTTGGCAAAAGCTCGGGCAGGTGGAACCATCCTGGAACATACCGGGTAATTTAGCCCAATGGCAGGATATCGTCATGGATCGTGCCATTTCGATGCTGGAACGAGATAAAAACCATCCTTCCATCCTGATTTGGTCTTGCGGGAACGAATCATATGCAGGTGAGGTGATCGTCAATGTGGCGAATTATTTCCGGGATAAGGATCCCAGCAGGCTCGTCCATTATGAGGGTGTGTTCCACGCACGCGAATATGACGAAGCAAGTGACATGGAAAGCCGCATGTACGCCAAGGTTGCCGATATTATCGAATATTTGGAAAGTGATCCCGAAAAGCCATTCATCAACTGTGAATATACCCACGCGATGAACAATTCATTGGGCGGGATGTACAAATATACTGATTTGGAGAATAAGTATCCGATGTATCAGGGCGGCTTCATTTGGGATTATATCGACCAGGCGCTTTGGAAGAAGAATCGGGAGGGGCAGGAGTACCTTGCTTACGGTGGGGATTTCCATGATCGGCCGACAGATTATATCTTCTGCACGGATGGCATCGTGTTTGCAGATCGCAAGCTTTCACCAAAGATGCAGGAAGTGAAATATTTGTATCAGAATATCAAACTGGATGTAAACGATAAGGGTATCGTGCTGCGCAATGAAAACCTCTTTGCTGATACATCTGCTTTCGATTTGGTTTGGACAGTCAGAAGAGATGGTATAGCTTGCTATGAAGACAACATCGATCAGTTGGTAACAGCTGGTGAGCAAGCGGAATTCACAATCGATTTGCCAGCAAATGTGACAGTACAACCAGGCACCTATACGATCGATGCCAGCATGAGACTGAGGGAGGCGTCTAGTTGGGCCGAGGCAGGATTCGAAGTCGCATTCGGGCAATACGTATGGGAAAAGAAAGTTGATATTCCTAAAGCAGCAGGCAAGCTTCGTGTTGTCGAAGGTGATGTGAATATCGGCGTGCATGGGCATGATTTCAGTGTCGAATTCTCAAAAGCAGCAGGGAGCTTGACATCCCTTTGTTATGATGGGGAGGAATTGATCGAGACACCGCCTTATCCAACATTTTGGCGAGCCAGTACAGATAATGATAACGGATACCAGCACAGCTATACTGCTGGTGTATGGCTGGCAGCAAGTGTGGCGAGAAAGTGTACGGATGTAACGGTGGATGTTTTGGAGGAGCAAGTGGATGTAACATTTACCTATGCTTTTTCCATAGCAGAAAAGCTGCACGTTCAAACAATATATTCGGTCTTCCCTGATGGGGGCATCCGAGTGAAGGCATATTGCCAAGGGGCGGAAGGACTACCGGATTTGCCGACGTTTGCTCTTTCATTCCGTACTTCTGCAGATTACAGTGGTCTGGAATGGTTTGCAAATGGACCTGAAGAAAATTATGAAGACCGCAATCATGGAGCACGACTAAGCCGCTTCCAGAATACGGTCAAAACGAATGGTACAGTGTATGTGCGTCCACAGGAATCCGGTACAAGGACTGGAGTGCGATGGTTGAAAGTCACTAATGTGAAAGGAAGAGGACTGGAGCTGCGTGCACATGATTTGCCGCTCACATGTAATGTTTCTCCGCATACTGCGCTGGAAATCGAGCAAGCGGATCATGCCTATGAACTGCCGCCGGTTCATTATACTGTGCTGAATGTATCCGGCAAGCAGATGGGTGTGGGAGGAGATGATAGCTGGGGGGCACCAGTACATCCAGAGCATAGGTTATCTTCTGGAGATGATCATAGTTTTGTATTCACGATAAATAGAGCATGAAGAAAACCCCTTCTGTTATAGCAGAAGGGGTTTATACTATTTAAGCGAAGCTTGCTTCCTCATATTGCAGCAAAGTTTTTGTCATGACAGGCGCTTGGTCCTTTTTCTCTTTACGCATGGCACGGTGCTCTGCCACATGGGATTCCCGGGAGATCCAAGCGACAAAATCTGCTTTTTTATCCCATTTCGTTACAATGGCGTAAGCTACTGTATCGCTTTTTTTCGTATCTTTGTTCCAGCACTCGGCTGAATGCAAGCCGGCTACGTCAGTCAGCTCTTCCATCGTATGCTTCACTTTATTTATGATTTTATCTTCAGCGTCGATTGCGCCTTCGAAAATGACTTGATTGACAAACATAGGATTGCCTCCTCATCAAACTTGTTCTTCTTTAACGCTACCAGAATTTTGAGGAACAGTCAATGAGAATGATTATCAATAGTGGGCGTAGAAGCGAGATGATTGGGCTGAAACGTTTTGCAGATAAAAAAGCTGCCGGGAGTTCCCCAGCAGCTTTCATTTGATTAATATACTTTGTCTCCGTTGAAAATGCTGTTTTTAACGACAACATAATCAACATTACGGATGGCATCCAATTTCGTACCGCCAGCATAGGAAATGGAAGACTGAAGGTCCTGTTCCATTTCTGTCAATGTATCCTGAAGGGATCCCTTATGCTCGACGAACATTTTCTTACCTTCGACGTTGCGTTTTTCACCTTTTTGGAACTCGGATGCAGATCCGAAGTACTCTTTATAAAGTTTGCCGTCTTTCTCGACCGTTTCACCAGGAGATTCTTCATGGCCGGCAAACAAGGAGCCGATCATGACCATCGATGCGCCAAAGCGGATTGATTTAGCAATGTCGCCGTGTGTGCGGATACCGCCGTCGGCGATGATCGGTTTGCTTGCTGCTTTTGCGCACCAGCGCAATGCAGCAAGCTGCCAGCCGCCAGTTCCGAAACCTGTTTTGATTTTCGTGATACAAACTTTACCAGGTCCGATTCCAACTTTCGTAGCATCTGCGCCAGCATTCTCCAGTTCACGTACAGCTTCCGGCGTACCTACGTTTCCGGCGATGACAAAGCTATCTGGCAAGTGTTTCTTGATATGCTGGATCATACGGATGACGGAATTGGAATGACCGTGTGCAATGTCGATCGTGATGAATTCAGGTATTAAAGACTTGCTTGCCAGTGACTCGATGAATCCATATTCTTCTTCTTTGACGCCAACACTGATGGAGGCAATCAGATTCTGTTCCTGCATGTTACGGATGAATGCTTCCCGCGTTTCTGGCTCGAAGCGATGCATCACATAAAAATAATTATTTTTTGCCAAATAAGCGGCAATGTTTTCGTCAATGATCGTCTGCATATTTGCCGGTACGACAGGCAGACGGAATGTATGGTTTCCAAGTGTAACAGAAGTATCACATTGTGAACGGCTGTCTACTACGCATTTTGTGGGAATTAGTTGAATATCTTCGTAATCAAATACATTTTCCATGGTTATACCCCTCTAAAGGCGAATTATTTTTAGTGTAGTCTTTTGTTTTGTTCGCCCTTTGGTACTATACAATAATTCTGAAAACAAAGCAAAGGTTTTTATTCAAAAAATAAAAAAATGAGCAGATGGGGTAGAATAGGAACGAGGAGTGACATGATGAAACTACGTATGAAAATGATGTACCGCACATCCAAAGGCACGGAAGCAGAATTCCTATCGGATTATTTGCCGGCAGGAGCTGTGCTTTTGCTCATGGAAGATATGCAGCAGAGCGGCAGGGTTCCTAAAGTTGAAGTTTTAGATCAGTATGAGACGGAATGGTCTATAAAAGAACTGAGAAGGTACATGAAGGAATTGGAGACAGAGCCGCATCATGTCCGGATATATGCAGATGGGGGATTTGATAAAGGAACAGGCAGAGCTGGTCTAGGCTGCGTTATCTATTACGAACAAAATCAGCAGGAATTCCGGCTTCGTCGCAATCAAGCGATGGAACAGATGATTTCCAATAACGAAGCAGAATATGCCGCATTGCATTTTGCCATCCGTTTATTAAAAGAATTGAGTGTGAAAGACCAGGAAATCGAGGTGTACATGGATTCCCGCATCGTCGTCAATCAGATGGCAGAGGAGTGGCCGATGTATGAAAAGGAGTTGAAATATTGGGCGGATAAAGTGGATGAGGAAGTTAAAGGGCTCGGTGTTACGGTGCAATATGTCCATATAGAGAGAAAGCAGAACAAAGAAGCCGATCAGCTTGCGAGCCAAGCTTTGAATGATATTCAAATCGACAGCACGATTCAAAAATGACCGCCCAAGGCAAAGGCCCGGGCGGTCATTTTATTTGGAAGTCTGTTGATTGATAGCTTCAGTCAAACTAGTTTTGGTTGAACCAGTTGCTGCTTCCACTAATGTCTGGAAACGTTCTGTCAGCAATTCCTTGTTTTTATACTCCTGCGGATGGTTCTGATTGTAATAGAAACGGAAGACAGCTTCTTCAGGGAAGTGCTGTTTACCAGTTTTGATCATGAATCCTACAGGGAGCTTATCATAAGCATATGCTGCTTTAGTTTCGGCTGGCGTATCAGCTGCTACTGTTTGATTTTCAGTTGCCAGCTGTTGCATTGCCTGCTTGATGAACTTTTTGCGTGCACGTTTTTTCTTGGAACGCATGTTCATCTCAGCAAGAACTTTATCCAGACTTTCGGTTTTCGTAAGTACTGTCACGACTAAAAACTCCTCTATTATTGTCTGCAACCTCTATCATATGATATTTTCGCAGATTTTAGAAGGCTAGCGTTAGAATTGCTAACTTTCTGACAAGTTCTTAATAATAGTAGGTGTCAGAATAGGTTGGATCTGTATCTGGGATTAGAGCAACACCAATGATCATGAAAATCATGAAGATAATGAAATAAATGACGATAAGTGCGGCCATAACGATAAACGTGGCAATGGCATAATTCCTTCTCGGATTTGCTCGATCAGCGGCCCAAATGATCAGCATGATGATATTGACAATTGGAATTCCCGTCAGTACCAATGTCCATACCCACTGCATGATCCTCATTTGGCCGTTGTTTTGATTTTGCATTTGTTGAGGTTCCATTCACAATCACTCCTGAACTAAATAAATAATGACAGAAATAACTATAATGGATAGTTTCTGTTAATTCAACCAGTGCCAGTTATGCTGAAAACGTTGATGTAGAGGCGTTTCAGGGACTTTTCTCCTGATTTGCGACTCGTTCAAGCATACTTTTCATTTCTAGCATTTCCTGCCGCATCATCGGATCAAATTGCCCCTCCGCCAGTGTTTTATCAATATATTTGATAGCCTTGTCCAATTGATAATCCATTTTATCTGCTCTCCCCTTCCATAGGATTTCTCTACTACCCGGATTTGTTATCACTTCCAGTATGATGGCACATAATTGCATCCTTTATACTAGGCAAAATGCAGCTTGTTTACCGGAACTATTATGTTTCTAGAGCTTGTTTGCGAACTCCTCTTTGTTTATGCTTGATTCATCAGAATTTCAGAGGTGAACAAATGTTATACGATGTCATCATACTTGGAGCAGGAACAATGGGATTGAGTGCTGGATATCAGCTGGCAAGGAAAGGGCAGAAGGTATTGATGGTGGACAGCTATCATCCTCCGCATGTTCATGGCAGCCACCATGGCGAAACAAGGATCATCCGTTATGCATACGGAGAAGGCGAAGCATATGTACCATTTACGCTCCGTTCCAAAGAATTGTGGAAGGATCTGGAGCAAACAATCGGTCAATCCATCTTAGTGGGAACAGGGGTACTGAACAGCGGGCCAGAGTGGAGCCCTTTCATCCAAAATGTATGGAAGAGTGGAGATAAATACGATTTGCAAGTGGAAAAACTTTCTTCTCGACAGCTGCAAAAACGATGGACGGGATTGACCGTTCCAGACAATTATATCGGCGTCTACGAAAAGGATGGAGGTTATCTGCGGACGAATCAGATTTTGAACGGTTATGCCGCGCTGGCTGCTTCTAATGGAGCTGTATTAGCGGGCGGGCAGCGTGTACAAGAGGTACAAATCAACGAAGGCACTGTCGAGGTGAAAACACAAGAGACGAAATACCAGGCAAAGAAGCTGGTCGTGACAGCTGGAGCGTGGGGTAGGGAAGTGCTATTGCAGCTAGGGCTGCAGCTCCCGATTACTGTTATCCGTAAGACGTTTGCTTGGCTGCATGCAGATGAGAGTTTCCGAGAAAGCAAGTTTCCTTGTTTCAGTTTTGATACAGAAATGGGTACGTATTATGGATTTCCGGATATCGATGGTACTGGACTGAAAATCGGACGACATGACACCGGCATGCCGATCCATCCGGACCAAAAAGGAGTTCCTTTCCACAATGGAGACACAGAAGAGCTGTTAGGCTTCCTATCCCGGTTCATGGGCAATGGGACATTCCGCCTGCGAGAAGGGAAAATATGCATGTACAGCATGACACCAGATGAAGATTTCATCATCGATCATCATCCGGAGCATCCTCAAGTCATGTTCGCTCTTGGCTTTTCAGGTCATGGATTCAAATTTGCGAGTGCTGTAGGCGAAGCTCTGAGTGAGATGGCAATGGACAAAGACACGACAGTGGATATGTGGCCTTTTCGGCTGGAAAGGTTCTGAAACTGTTTAACTACAGGAGGTATAGATGGAAGTAAAAGCGTATGCATCAAAGTACGAAGAAAGTTGGCTGCGCTGCCGAGTCTTGGCATTTTTACATACAGCTTATTTTGATGATGTAGTCCAAGCAAAGCCAAAGTATGATAATCCTTCTTTGGAACTTGTTGTATTGGAAAATGATGTTGTCATTGGCTTATTGGATATAGAAATGGAAAATCGAGCCAAATAATTTTGTACCTTTTCCAACCAAGCCGGTGCCATGTTATGGAACATAGCTGTACATCCAGATCATCAAAGAAAAGGTGTGGCGGCAATGCTCTTGAAAAAAGCAGTCGAAAAGTTGCAGCAGTATGGTATCACGTACTTGGAAGCTTGGACGAGAGATGATGATTGGATATGTAATTGGTATAAGAAAGAAGGATTCAAGCAGGGAGCGCCTTATCTCCAAGTATTTCTGGAAAATGGTGAAGTGACAGGATCATTAAAGCCTCCTTTCAAAGCAATCTATACGTACGCCCATTACACGGGAGCAGACATTGAACGGCAGAAGCAGGAGCATAGCAGAGCGCATGTATGCAGCCGTTTTGTTAAAGAATGGACATAAATCAAAGCAAAGGGATTCTTTAACATGTTATAATGAAGAAATAGATTATTTGTAAGGAGATGCTGTATCATGCCACCAGGCGTGCGTTTGATTCTGATCATGGCAGTTGCTTTGCTTACTGTCGGACTCTTGGTTTACGGAGCTGTAAAGAGTAAGCAGATGCGGGTGCCTTTCACCATCTTAGCAATATTTTTGGCATTTATTTATATCGTGTCATTCGTTGTATTATTTATTATTTGACAAAGGGGTTAGGGCAAAATCCCATAAAATAGGCAGGCATCTCCAATTCTCGGAGATGCCTGCCTATTTTTTTATGAATGCATTCATTCGTTTAAAAGAGAAGGTAGAAAACGAATTAGGATTCACCTTTCTTGCGGTTAACTATACAATTTTCAAAAGAACAATCAATAAAAAAAGATCGTGATCACCAAAATCGGTGAGGGCGATCTTTTTCAATGCGTTTGGCTAGTTATGGCCCAGGCTCTTTCGTGAAAATCATAGTTCCAGCGTCTCCTTCTTTTGCCACAGTATTTTTCAATTCGTCGTATCCAAGTAATCCGCTGACCACAATTGTGCCGATAAGTACAAGTGAAAAAAAGCTTCTTCATTTAATACTTTCCTATTGTAGTAGAGCCAAAGAATAGGTTGCAAGTTCGTACTGATTATTTTCAGTAAAATACTCTATGCCTATCGACTTGCGAAAGTAGTGCTGGGGAGTCTATATATACTCGGGCATATTCATACATACCTCCATTGCAGGGAGAACTATCTTTGGCCATTTCGACCCGCTGTTGCAAGTTTAGCGGCAACAAAATGGTGCATGCTTTTTTGTTTTTCTACAGTAGACGTAATATTTTTTATTATAGATAGCTTAATTGAAATATTATTGTAATGTTTTGTCACACTTTCGTATAGTATACTATTTCCGGAGATTACTTTATTTTCTATTTCATTACAGATTAATCGTACCAGGGCTATGAAAACCAATAAATGATAGATTCACAGGGGGAACAAAATTGAGAAAAAAATGGCTGCATATCAGTTTGGCTGCAGTGATCGGAACTGCTGCACTAGCCTTGCCGGTATCAGGAAATGTTGCATACGCCTATGAAGATTTGGATGAACAACGAAATGAAGTCGAACGGAAAAAATCGGAGAACGATAAGGAACAATCCGAAAAAGCAGAGAAGCAGGACGATTTACAGGCTGCTGCAGAAAAACTCCGCTCTGAGCTTGAAAAAATAGATGGTGAAATCGGTGAAACGAACACCAAGCTGGAAGATACGGAATCAGAAATTTCTGGATTGGAGCAGGATATTGAAACGCTGAAAAGTGAAATCGCCGATTTGGAAGTCCGCATCGAAGAAAGGCATGGCTTACTGAAGGATCGGATACATTCTTTGCAGAAAAACGGCGGGCAAGTAAGTTATTTGGATGTCATCATGGAATCCAAGAGCTTCTCGGATTTCCTGAATCGAGTAGATGCTGTCAGCACTATCATGGGTGCGGATCAGGAATTGATGGAAGCGCAGCAGCAGGATTTGAAAGACGTCGAATCGAAGAAATCCGAACATCAGACAAAACTTGAACGTGCAGAGAAACAGGCAGTTGTTTTGGAAGAGACAAAGCAGACTTTGACGACTCAGCAGGAAGAGAAGGACAAGCTGATTGCGGATGTCATGGAAGAATACGATGTTACATCCGAGGAGCTTATCAGTTTAGGCGAGGAAGCTGATTTGCTTGCGGCGCAGGAAGAAGCGATTGCGGCTGAAGCAGCATACCGTGATAAACAAAAGGCAGAGGAAGAAGCCCGCAAAGAAGCAGAGCGTCAGCGTGCAGAGCAAGAAGAAGCTGCCAGGATGGCGGCTGAAGAGGAAGCGGCAAAGGCGGAACAGGAAAAAGCAGCTGCATCCGCTGCTAGTGAACAGGCGGCAAAACCAGAGTCGAAGCAGGAACCGGTTGACACGAAGACAGCGTCCAAGTCATCGCCATCGCAGACGTATTCTGCGCCAAAACAAGAGAAGCAAACCTCTCAGGCTCCTGCGACCAATGCTACTTTCATCACTCCGGCGCCGGGTGGCATCACGTCTGGTTTTGGTCCAAGGTGGGGCACATTCCATTACGGAATCGATATTGCCAAACGCGGTTCCAATGTGCCGATTTGGGCTGCAGCCTCTGGAACAGTGTCACGGGCCTACTATTCTTCCAGCTATGGAAATGTAATTTTTGTAACCCATTCCATTGATGGTAAAACATATACAACGGTATATGCCCATTTGACATCTATGCATGTAAGTACAGG
The DNA here is from genome assembly GCF_047228925.1 of Terribacillus jepli. Classification (NCBI taxonomy): domain Bacteria; kingdom Bacillati; phylum Bacillota; class Bacilli; order Caryophanales; family Bacillaceae; genus Terribacillus; species Terribacillus jepli. The sequence continues at coordinate 57,204 of NZ_JBFEGH010000006.1, forward strand.
TGAGCGCGTGTCCCAAGGTCAGCAGATTGGAACAATGGGGAACACGGGTATGTCTCAAGGGCAGCATCTACATTTCGAATTGCACACAGGTCCTTGGAATGGAAGCAAATCGAATGCAGTGAATCCAATACCGTATTTGAACTGATGAAATCCAACACCCATGGGTGTTGGATTTTTTTGTTAGTTAGTATAAGCTTGTAGGAATATATGGAAAAGGGGGATGCTAGATGCAGCAAGCAGCATTGAAAGAGTTGGTGGATATCCTCGCAAATGAAGAGGAGGTCAAAGCTGTTTTCGTGAAAGGGTCATTCGGGCGGAGAGAAGATGATCTGTATTCGGATATTGATTTATATTGTTTGGTTGATGAAAAAGACGTAACAAAATTCCTGCCAAAAAGATTGGCCCTGCTTTCGGCTTATAAGGATGTTCTATATAGTGAAGAGCTAGTCATCATCGCACCACAGCTGATTATTGTGTATGATAACCTGCTGCATGTTGATTTGTTCACTGTCACTGAAAAGTCATTCAAGCAAAGTGACTATTTCCTAGTTCTTTATGATCCTTGGCAGTTGCTGGAAAAATACAGAGCGACACAAAAACTTACAATGACTGATGAGGAATATGGCGATCAGGTAATCGATCTTATCTGGTTTTTATTCCAGTATCGCAAGGCAGCACTTCGTAGCAATGGAGTGTGGGCAGCCGCCATGCTGCAACAGGTGACAGAGCCGCTGGCAAGAATGCTGCTGCATCATCATAATCCTGAGCGTGCCCAGCTCGGTTTGAAACGGGCAGAACAGCTTCTCCCGTCGCTTATATTTGACGAGTTAACCGATGTTTTGGAAAACGTGACGCCAGAAGGGCATTCTAAGGCAGTGGCTGCTATCCTCCGATTACTTGAAAAAGAACGAATCTTTTTGGAAGAACATTTACGAGGAAAAGAAAGAAGGATCATTTACCGGCTGTATCAAAAGTTGATAACAGATGAATTGCTAATTAATACGTAAAAGAAGCCATATCCCATCTGGGATATGGCTTCTAATCTATACAAGCTTGAACCGACCATCGGATTTCACTTTTCGTCTGTGCATTAAGCTTTTGCATCAAATCTGTCGCTTCTGTCTCGTTGCGGAACAGCATATCTGAAGTTGAATTGGAATGTTTTAGGTAGGTTTTCGTTCCGTTCGCTTCTCGGACAATTTTATAGAGCATCGAACACACTTCCTTACCTATTGGATTATGTTTCTGATTCCATCTTCTCATAGGTTAAAGTGATTGTATACAGAATATATCGAATATACCATTGAGATTTTGTGGAAATTTAGTATAATCTGCATTTTAATCGAAGATGTATGGAGAGGATTGGGTAAAAAGTCACCTTATTCATGAGACATTTCTAAGTTGTAGGAATGTCCTTTTTATTTCAATAATTTATATAAGAATTGTAAATTATTTACGTTATGAAATCTTCTTTTATGAAGGAATGTTAATCTGACAGCTTTTGTGTTTTCTTCCAAACAATCTTACTTTTTACAACAATTAAACATAACTTCACATTACTTTAAACACCAGCTTCATAAACAGCTTGTAAAGTTAACAATATAGGAACAAATGAAAGGAGCAATGCTGTGAAGGTAAATCAATTTTCGTCAATGTTCGCAAGATGTGAGCCTCGGGATCAGTCAGTACAGAACGCACTGGGAGGCTTTGAAGCTGCTCAAGCAAAGGGGGTATCACATGAAGATTATGGTCACCAATGAAGATGGCATTTTCTCTCCAGGTGTGGAGGCGATGATCGAGACACTGCAGCATTTCGGTGAAGTGTATGTTGTATGCCCGGATCAGGAGTTCGGCACATACAATCCTAGCATCACAGTGCGACAGCCTGTCCGAGTCAAGGAAATGTACCACTTCCCAGGGGTGGCAGGCGCTTGGAGCCTGAATGGAACTCCAGCTGATTGTGTCAAGCTTGGAGTGGAAGTGCTGCTTCCGGAGAAACCGGATTTCCTTTTCTCAGGAGTAAACCCTGGACCGAATCTGGGGCGGGATGTCTACTATTCCGGTACAATGGCTGCTGCGGTTGAAGCTTCCCTTTATAATATTCCGGCAGCTTCCGTCAGTCTCAACAGCAGTTCTTTGAAACATGTGAACTATTCGAAAGTAAAGACGCTTTTTTATCAGGTTGCTGAGGTCCTGCTCCAGCATAAAACGAAATCGGTCGGCTTTTTGAATGTCAATCTGCCGAATATCGACAAACGCCAATTCAAAGGAATTCAAGTGATTCCGATGGACATGAGTGTTTCGCGGTATCGTTTTGTTGGTCTGCATGATCCTCATGGGGAAGTTTATTATTGGCTGAAGGATCAGCTGCAGGAGCTTGCGGCTTTCCATCCAACCAGCGATTATCTTTTGCTCAAAGAAGGGTACATAACGGTTTCACCGATTGAATTGCGCACGCATTACAAGCGAAAGCAGGAACAAGTTGAACGTTGGTTCAAGTCCATGGAGACGAATACATCGGAATAAAGGAGAGATTGGGATGAAAAGAAAATGGATGGCTGGTTTTATGGGAACTGCATTGCTTGCACTGACAGCATGCGGACAAGAGGATGCAGGAAGCAGTGCTGGTGCTGCTGATGGAGAAATCGCCGGTACGCTCAGCTTCTATACATCCCAGCCGGATGCCGATGCACAAAAGTTGATAGAGGGTTTTGAAAAACGCTACCCGGAAGTGGAAGTGGAAACGTATCGTTCCGGTACGGAGGAGGTCATTTCCAAGCTGAATGCCGAGAAGATGGCTGGCGGCGTACAGGCGGATGTCCTGCTTGTAGCAGATAGCGTGACTTTTGAAGATTTAAAGGAACAGGATATGCTGCAGGCGTACGAATCAGGAGAATTGGATGGAGTACCGGATGAATTCGAGGATAAAGATCACTATTATACAGGTACGAAAATCATGGCAACTGGTATTGTCGCCAATACCGAATCCGGGGATATCCCGACTGGCTGGAGTGCTTTGACAGAAGCCGATGCAAATGGAGAAATCGTCATGCCTAGTCCGCTGTATTCGGGGGCTGCAGCCTACAATCTTGGTGTATTGACCAGACAGGAAGACTTTGGATGGGAGTTCTACGAACAACTGAAGGACCAAGAAACTGCCGTCGTAAAAGGAAATGGAGATGTGTTGAAATCCGTTGCCTCTGGTGAGAAACGCTATGGTGTCATCGTCGACTATCTCGCGGCCAGAGCAAAAGCTGACGGGTCTCCGGTCGAGCTCGTTTACCCGGAGGAAGGTGTTCCGGTCATCACCGAACCGATTGGTATTACGAAAGATACAGATAATGCTGCAGCAGCAGAAGCGTTTGTCGACTATGTCTTATCTGATGAAGGCCAGAAACTGGCAGCGGATTTGGGATATACACCGATCCGGGAAGGAATCGAAGCACCTGAGGGCTTGAAAACTTATGAGGAAATGACAGTACTGCAGGCAGATACAGAAGCATTGTACACATCCCGCAATAAAGATAAACAGCAATTTGAGGATCTATTCGGCAAGTAAGCAGAAGGAGGGCGACTCATGCAACTAACGATGAAATCAAGGCAGTTGGAAAAAGGTACACCTACTGTCTTTTGTAAGTTCCCCGTCCTTATCGGGCTGCTGATACTTATCTTCTTTTTCCTGCTGCCGATAGTCCGGCTTGTCTTCATGAGTTTCACCTCTGCAGAGAGTTTTTCTGTAGGTGCATATTCCGAAGTGCTGCAAGAGTCCGTTACGTGGAAAACGCTTGGGAATACAATTTATATCGTTGCAGGCAGCACGGTTATATCCATGTTTCTGGGGATAATGATGGCTGCGGTCATGGCATACACAGACGTGCGCGGCAAGTCGATGATGCAGCTATTCATCTATCTGCCCTTCATCATCCCGTCTTATATCACGACGCTTGCATGGGTGCAGTTTTTCAGCAATTCAGGCCCGCTTGGAAGTCTGCCGGATTGGCTGATACCTAATCTGTATAGTTCAGGAGGCATTATTTCCGTACTCGGAATTTCGCATTATCCGCTTGTTTATTTGATGACTGTGCAAGTGTTTCGCAGAATCCCCCGTGATGCAGAACTTGCTGCTTTTGTTTCGGGAGCTTCACGCTTTACCTGCTGGCGAAAAGTGATTTTGCCGATGGCGCTGCCGGGAATCTGCAGCGGCGGGCTGCTTGCGTTCCTTTCCAATCTGGATAATTTCGGGGTGCCTGCCATACTTGGAATTCCGGCTAATATCCGTGTGCTGAGTACGTATATTTATGAACAGGTCATCGGATATGGACCGAGTGCCTTCAGTCGGGCAGCTGTGCTTTCCGTACTGCTTGGTATTGTTGCCATAGCCGCCACATTGATTCAAGTGTGGTTCCTGCGAAGAAGTAAAGTCACGGAAACGACTGTACCGGACCATGAGCCTCGCATCCAGCTGCAGCCGATTCGTCGAAGGCTGCTCCAGACATTGCTTTGGGTCTTTCTTTTAGGTACAAGCCTGGTACCTTTTTTGGCAATGGCAGCGGTAAGTCTCGTTCAAGCATACGGAGTCGACTTGACATGGAAAAATCTTTCTTTGGACAATTACCGCTACATCTTATTCGAGGATGAGAAAGTGCTCCGTTCCTTGCGTAACAGCGTGTCACTTGGATTCATAACAGCTATCATCTGTTTGGTTTTTGGAACATTATTTGCTTATTACCGATCCCATAAGCAAGGCAGGATGCCGAAAATGATGGAAGCTATGATTACGATGCCTTACGCACTTCCGGGTACTGTATTGGCGCTCTGCATCATTTTAATGTGGATGCAGCCCTTGCCAGGATGGTACCCAGGTGTATATGGTACACCGGCTATCCTGTTGATCGCTTATATCACCCGCTTCTTTGTTTTGCAATTCCGGGGCAGTCATACAGCTTTCAGTCAGCTGGATGTACGGATGGAAGAAGCGGCCAGGACTAATGGAGCCAGTCTATATGCGAGATGGAAACAAATTGTTCTGCCCTTGATCCTGCCAGGTGTCCTTAGCGGTGCATTGCTCGTGTTCCTTACATCACTGACTGAGCTCACCGTATCCAGCTTGCTTTGGTCCAGCGGTGCCGAAACAGTAGGGGTTATCATCTTCAGTTTCGAGCAAGCGGGTTACAGTACATATTCGACAGCATTTTCGTCATTGATCGTACTGGCGATCCTGCTTGGCGGCATTGCTTATCTATTTGTGCAGCATAAAACCAGACAAAGGAGGAGGAAAGTGTGATCACTTTGCAAGGACTAGAAAAACACTATGGGAAAACTTCTGCTTTGAGCCAGATAGATTTAACGATTAGAGACGGCGAATTCCTTGCCATACTTGGTCCTTCCGGATGTGGCAAGACGACCTTGCTGCGGCTGCTGGCTGGTTTTATGAAACCTACGGCAGGTTCAATTCGATTCGGTGAAAAGGAAGTAGCCAATTCGAAATACTGCAGCAAGCCTGAAGATCGAAATATAGGAATGGTTTTCCAATCTTTTGCTCTTTGGCCTCATATGACAGTGGAAGAGCATGTCCGTTTTTCATTGAAGAATCATCGATTTTCAAAAAAACGCACAGCAGCGGAACAAGCGGCCAGGGTGACAGAAGTACTGCAGCTTGTCGGGATGGAATCGTTTAGGAAAAGATATCCGGCAGCGTTATCTGGCGGGCAGCAGCAGCGTGTTGCCCTGGCGCGGGCTATCGCCCCAAAACCAGATATTCTGCTCATGGATGAACCGCTCAGTGCGTTGGATGCAGAATTGCGTATAAGTATGCGAAAGGAAATAAAACAGATACATAAAAAGCTTGGTGCGACTATCATTTATGTTACGCATGATCAAGGAGAAGCACTGGCAATGGCCGATCGGGTACTTGTCATGCAGCAAGGTCGGATCGAACAGGCAGCTGCACCGGAAGAAATCTATCAGCACCCAAAAACGCCTTTTGTGGCTACATTCGTCGGCAAGGCAAACTTAGTAGCGGGAAAATGGGAAGGAAATCACTTCACTCCTGCTGGCAGTCACTATCGCTGGCAGGATAATGGTGTATCGGAGCAATTGAAACAACAGCAGCTTTATCCAGTGAGGCCGGAAGAGTGGCAGCTGCTGCCGGCAGAGGAAGAGGGCTTGAAAGGAGAAGTCATCATCAGTCAGTTCCAAGGAACGGAAAGGCATTACGTGATCCAGGTAGACGGCCAGGAGTACCAAGCATCTCTTCCTATCTCTGTTCCATCATGGAGTGAAGGGGACTTGCTGACCTTGCAAGTCAAAGGAATGGAGACAGCAGTTTCCCGTGAAAAAATACTTTTTCGTTAACAAACAGGACTCCCCCGACGTAGGGAGTCTATTTTCTTTGAAGGAAAATAAAAAAGGAGACAGAAATAATGAGATAGAGGTGATGCCGTTGAAACGGGATATGTCTATTATCAGGAGTCTCCTGCTGGATATCGAGGCTGAATTCACAGAAGGAGGTTTTGCACTGGAAGTGGCGGAAGAAGATGAGTATTCCGAGGAAGAAATGAATTATCACTTACAGCTGATGAAAGAAGCAAAGCTGATCAAGCTGGAAACTGTATTCGATGAGGAAGAAGAGGAAGAAGAACTGCTTATCTACGGATTGACCTGGGAGGGGCATGAGCTGCTGGACAGTATCCGGGAAGATGAGATATGGCAGCAGCTGCTCGTCAAGCTGAAACGGGAAAGAGGCAGTATGCCATTTTCGGTTTTGCGCAAGCAAGCGGCGAAAGCTGCCGAAGCGTATTATGCTTCCGAATAAAATTACAGGCAGGTAAAGTACTTATACAAACTATCAATAGCATATGCATAAGATGGTCCACGTTCCAAGGACAGCAAAAAGATAAGGAACTTTCAAAAAACAAGTTTTATCCGAATTCAACCTGGCAAAACAGAAGTATAAAAATATGGGAGGGTTAGGCATGCTCTGCATCTTTTCCGCAGCAAAAGATAAATTCCGGGAAGATTATCTAAAACAGCAGCAGGCAGTGCAAAAGCAAGGTACCAAAACTGCTGCAGCGGTCAAGAAATAAGGGATGGACTGTGTACTCATAAAAAGCGGCAATTAAGTAAAGACTATGGGTAAAAGCAAAAGAGGTGCAGATTTGTGAGTAGTCGGTCTACATTCATCAAAGGGTTTATGCTTGGGATTGTCGTTGCCCTGGCAGTATGGCTTGTCGTGACTTATATAGCTTCCAAATTCATTTGATACAGGAAAACACAGCTCTTTAGAGCTGTGTTTTGTTCTGCTTGTGGGTATTGTTTTCAAATTCGGTTTCCGGGTGACCGTAATCACCATTCATCATTTGCTCATCTTGATCCAAGCCGATAGCTTTTGCTGTTTCATCACGCTGATTCGATTTGTTCTGTTTTTGCTGCATATATCCCACCTCCTGCCGATAGTGTGGCACTTCTTTCGGTAATTATGTAAGGACAGACATGCTGTCCCTTTATTTTAACGCTGTTGGGCAGAGTAGTAATAATTGTACGGATAAGGTGTCGGATACGGATAAGGAACAGGGTATGGTACCGGATAAGGAGTATTATATCCATATTTATAACCATATCCAGGACCGCTGATCAAAGCACTGCCAAGAAGTCCGCCGGCCAGCCCGCCGATGAACGGAATAAATGCAAATCCGAAACGCTGATCCTCTTGGTTCGTTCTGTAGTCCGTTGTATAAGTTGATTGTCCATATGGATGCGGATAATATGTGTAGCTCATCAACATTCCTCCTATCCCTTTACTGTATGCGCGACAGTCCAAGTGAGGGTGGGCAAGTATCCAAGGTACAAGTGAAAAGATTCCCAAATGAGAAAGACATTGACAGGACTAGTTTGCACGGATGTTCATACACTAGTAATGATATGTCCATGTTTGTAAGACAAGATGACTGGGTATTAAGCGTTATGGATTGATCATGCACTTACATGACGAAGAAAAGGACTTGATTATGCAGAAACTTCTTACGGTTTTATTATTGACTTTCTTTTTTGTCAGTAACCTTTGCCTCGTTTTATACTTGCCACTCCAGAACCTGAACCAGGAAATCTATCCTGCAAAAGTCTATGCGGATGCACGAACTCGGACCGTCCAGTCTGAAAAGGATTTTCATTCCGTGAAAGGTCCTCACTCTATCGTTTTATCGGATAGAGATGCACAACAATCCAAAGACTTGACCGAAGTAAAAATCGAACAAAAACAATATACTGCGGAAGAAATAGAGCTGCTCCAAAAATTAGTCCAAGCTGAAACGAGCGGAGAAGACTACATTGGTAAGGTAGCAGTGGCGACCGTCGTACTCAATCGTATCGATAGTGATGAATTCCCGGATAGCATTCATGATGTGATCATGCAGGAAGGCCAGTTTCAGCCAGTAAGTTCCGGTGTTATTTGGAAAAGCAAGCCGACCGATGAAACGGTACAAGCAGTGGCAGACGCATTAGTGCGAAAGGATGACATGCAGGAAATTGTCTGGTTCATGAATCCAGAAACGGCTACGACAAATTGGATAGCTGAAACACAGGTGCAAGTGAAGCAGATTGGCAACCATGTTTTCTATCGGTAAAATCGGACAAACCCATCGACTACAATCAGTAACACGCCTTGTCTTGGCTGCTAATTTGGCGGCCGTATCTGAAAAGTATGTTTTACATCTTTCCTGTTCGGTAAAACAATAGGGAAGCATACTACAAGGAGTTGTTGGCATGGGGAAATTGAATGATCGTATTGCAGTCGTGACAGGTGGAGCCACCGGCATTGGAAGAGCGACTGCTTCTTTATTTGCAAAAGAAGGAGCTACTGTACTAGTAGCGGATATCAAAAAAGATGAAATGACAGATTTGCTTGAATCCATCCAATCGGCAGGAGGACAAGCAGAAGCCTATGAAGTAGATGTCTCTGACGAAGATAGTGTGAAGCAATTTGTTGATCAGGTGAAGGACACTTATGGAAAATTGGACGTGCTATTTAATAATGCCGGTATCGATCAAGAAGGCGGCAAAGTACATGAATACCCAATAGACTTGTTCGACAGTATCCAAAAGACAGATTTGCGGGGGACCTTCCTGATGAGCAAGTTCCTCATCCCGCTGATGCTCGAAAACAAAAAAGGTGCCATCGTCAATAATGCCTCGATGAGTGGAAGCTTCGCGGATCTGGATAGATCAGGCTATAATGCAGCCAAAGGCGGCATCATCAACTTCACGAAAGCTGCAGCCATTGATTACGGCAGACAAGGCATCCGGGCAAATTCTGTTTCTCCCGGTACAATCGAGACGCCACTGATTGATGAATTGACGGGGACGAAAGAAGAGGAGCAGGGGAAGGCGTTCCGTGAATCAAACAAATGGCTTGCTCCGATGGGCAGATTGGGCGCACCTGAAGAAATAGCCAAGGCTGTTTTGTTCCTTGCTTCAGATGACAGTTCCTATATTACCGGACAGGATTTGATAGTAGATGGAGGACTGACAGCTTATACGTGGGCGGGTAAAATGGCGATGGACGACAGCTGGAAGGAAACGACGCAGTAAGCACAGCGTATAGGTGAAATGTGACCAAACATCATATACAGCCAATTACAGATTGTATATCGGTGATTGGCTGTTTTTTTATGCGAGTTCAGACTTCAGTGAGGATTTGTACCAGGCTTGTGGCAATTATCAATTTTCGGGCGCTCATGATGATTCCTTTTGCTTTTGCAGTGTATTTAGGTATATCCATGTAAGATTTTTGCCTTGTGATTTATAACTTTGAATAAAAGAGAGAAATAATTACCGAGATTATTTTCTCATTGATATTTGAAAGGGCTTTCATTTATAATGTGACTAAACCAGTTTACAAAACCGATTTAGTAAGAAGTGCTTCAAAATTCAAACCGACAAATGCAAGGAATGAAAGGTGTCACAGATCAGCCGTTAGGCGACCTTTTTACCACTTAACAATCGACACAGTCATCATAGAAAGTGTTGTGGTTATGCAAACATACGAATTGCTTCGTATAGAACATGCAAATCTAAAGTGGGGGGGCCGGTAAGATGCCAACAATAGTGATTGATGCAGAAAAAGTGAAGGAGCTTGCAAGTAGGAAATTGAAAGATGCGGGTCTGAACGGTGATCATGCTGAGAAAGTAGCTGAAGTACTTATTCATGCCGATCTGCGAAATGTGAATTCCCATGGTGTACTGCGCACAGAGCATTATGTTGGACGTCTTAAGGCGGGAGGGATTAATCCTGACGCCCAAATCTCATTCAAAGTGACAGGACCTGTTACCGGAATTGTCAATGGAGATGATGGATTTGGACATGTGGTTGGAGATGTTGCAATCGGGCATGCCATAGACATGGCAAGGCAGAACGGGGTAGGCATGGTGACAGTTATCAATAGCAGCCATTGCGGAGCATTAAGTTATTTTGTTCAAAAAGCGGCCGAAGCTAACTTGATTGGTATTGCCATGACCCACACCGACAAAGTGGTCGTTCCGTTTGGGGGAAGCTCCCCTTTCTTCGGAACCAACCCGATCGCTTATGGTGTTCCAGCTAAAAACAATAAGCCATTTATCTTGGATATGGCCACCAGCAATGTAGCGTTAGGGAAAGTCCTCCAAGCCCGTGAGGAAGGAAAAGACATACCGGCAGGCTGGGGCGTGGATGAAAATGGTGCACCAGTGACAGATCCGAACAAGGTCGTGTCCCTTTTACCGTTTGGAGGTCCGAAAGGTTATGGGCTTGCTCTCATTGTTGATATCTTTTCTGGTTTATTAGCTGGAGCGGCTTTCGGACCACATATATCCAAAATGTATGATGACTTGGATCAAAAACGTAAACTGGGTCATTATTTCTGTGTCATCAATCCTTCGTTCTTCACAGATGCAGATACATTCCTCAAGCAAATGGACAGGATGATCGATGAACTTAAACAAGTCCCACCTGCACCAGGGGTTAAGCGTGTATTTGTTCCAGGAGAAATTGAACAAATACATGAGGAAAACAATAAAAGGAATGGAATTAGAATCGCCTCAAGTGTTTATGAATACCTGACAGGGGAGGTTGAAAATGAAAGCTTTACAAGTTAAAGGCCCTCGTGAACTAGCGGTCATTGAGGCTGATCAGCCTGTAATGAAAAATGCTCAAGATGTGTTGGTAAAAGTCAAAAGGGTGGGGATTTGTGGATCTGATATGCACATTTATCATGGGACTAATCCGCTTGCGACTCTTCCGCGCATAGTTGGGCATGAAGTTGCCGGTGAAGTTGTGCAAATCGGCAGCGATGTAAAGAATGTCAAAGTGGGGGACCATGTAGTGGTGGAACCTATCCGTTATTGCGGAGAGTGTTATGCTTGCCGAAAAGGACGACCGAATGTATGCGCTTCCCTGTCGGTTCTAGGTGTACATGAAGATGGTGGGATGAGAGAATGGATCGTCCTTCCGGAAAAGCAGGTGCACGTGGTGGACTCCGAACTTCCATGGGAAGAAGCTGTTATGGCAGAGCCTTACACGATTGGTGCACAGGCGGTATGGAGAGGGAATGTTGAGAAAGGGGATACCGTTCTGATACAGGGAGCTGGTCCAATAGGGATATGTATCCTGAAGTTGGCAAAGCTTCAAGGAGCAGCTGTCATGATGACGGATTTAAGTGATGCCCGCCTTGCATTCGCGAGTGAAAATGGGGCTGATGTTACAGTGAATGCCGTAAATGAAGACGTTAAACAGCGAGTTTTCGAATGGAGCAAAGGGGAGGGTGCGAATGTGGTGATAGATGCAGTCTGCCTGCCATCCACCTTTGAACTTTCATTAGAAGTGGTATCGGAAGCGGGATATGTGGTAGTTCTTGGGTTTGATGAGAGAACCTCCTCTATTCCCCAGCTGCCGATTACGAAAAAAGAAATAACCATAACTGGTTCGAGGTTGCAAACGAATCAATTTTCAAAAGTGGTTGCTTTATTGAATAGTGGGAAGCTCAGGGAGAATGGTTTAATTACACATCAATTTCCACTCGAACAAGTACAGGAAGCGTTTGACTTTATCGAAGAGAATCCAAATCAAGTGAGAAAAGCGGTTATCATATTCGATTAAGGAGAGAAAACAAAATTGTTGAACATTCAATCTTAGCCCCTATTTCTGAATTGAAAGTAGCGGTTATTCGCAAGCGGTACGGCATATGAACGACAAAGCGGCCTTTGAAGGAAAGAGAATAGAAGTCATCGAATTCCCTGATACGGACCAAGTGTTCAAGGCATTATCTAGTGGTTCGTTCCGGACCCCAAGACAGTCGAGCATGCCATTTAGTACTTAAATAAAGGCTGGAGGTGTAGTATGAACATCACATTTCGTTGGTATGGAAGAGGCAATGACACTGTTCAACTGGAACAGGTAAAACAAATTCCGGGTACTAAAGGGATTGTTTGGGCTCTTCACCAAAAACCAGTAGGAGAAGTATGGGAAAAAGAAGAGATTAAGGAAGAAGTCGAATACATCCAATCATTTGGTTTTCACACAGACGTTGTCGAGAGTGTAAATGTCCATGAATCTATCAAACTAGGCAATGAAGAAAGAATGCACTATATAGAGAACTACAAGGAGACGATCCGTAACCTTTCCGAATTCGGGGTTAAAGTGATCTGTTATAACTTCATGCCGATATTTGACTGGACGCGGACGGACATGTTTCATCCTTTGGAGGACGGATCCACTGCCCTGTTTTATGAAAAGGCCAAAGTGGCAGATCAGGATCCGCAGAAATTGATCAGTACTGTAATGGCAGCTTCAGACCTAACCCTTCCAGGCTGGGAGCCGGAAAAAATGGAAAGGATTACAGAACTTTTCGAAGCCTATAAAAGCATCGATGAATCCAAGCTATGGGATAATCTAGCGTTTTTCCTAAAAGAAATTTTACCTGTTGCGGAAGCTTCCGGCATCCAAATGGCTATCCATCCCGATGATCCACCATGGTCCATTTTTGGTCTTCCCCGAATCATTACTGGGGAACAAAGTTATGAAAAATTGATATCTATTTCCGATTCTCCTGCAAACGGTTTTACTATATGTACGGGGTCCATGGGAGCCAATCCAGAGAACGATATGGTTCAGGTTGCAAGAAAATATGCGTCACATGCACCATTTTTCCACATCAGGAATGTGAAAATCCATGATAATGGAGATTTTGTAGAGACTTCACATTATACGCAGGATGGTTCCATCAATATCAATGGCGTCGTAGCCGAGTTAAACAAGCAAAACTACGATGGATATGTACGGCCAGACCATGGACGCCATATATGGGATGAGGAATGCCGACCGGGTTATGGCCTCTATGACCGAGCGCTTGGAATTATGTATTTGCTGGGATTATGGGATGCACATGAAGCAAAGAAGTCAGGTGAAGTCTCTTGATACCTATACATGAAAATTTGAAGGATAAAGTGGCGGTCATAACGGGCGGGAGTGGGGTCCTTTGCTCCCAAATGGCCATTGAGCTGGCCAGACAAGGCGTAAAGACATCTATTTTGAACAGGGATGCTAAAAATGGTCGTGATGTGGTTGAAAAGATTCAGGCATCTGGAGGAACAGGTATATCTGTGGAAGCCGATGTACTGGACAAAAGTTCTATGGAGCAGGCACGTAAGGAGATTTTAGGAACTTTTGGGCAAGTGGATTATCTAATCAATGGAGCTGGCGGAAATCATTCTGATGCCATTACAGATATGGAAGTCTATCAAGAAGAGGATATAGGGAAATCGTTCTTTCATCTGGATGAAGAAGGGTTTTCCAGAGTGTTTGCGACTAATTTTACTGGCTCTTTCATCTCCAGCCAGGTATTTGGAAAGGATCTGTTGCAAGCAAAGGCACCGTCTATTTTGAATTTATCCTCCATGAGTGCCTATGCACCAATGACAAAGGTTCCTGCATATAGTGCGGCTAAATCATCCATCAATAATTTCACGATGTGGATGGCCGTCCATTTCGCAGAATCAGGTTTAAGGGTAAATGCCATTGCACCTGGCTTCTTCCTAACGACACAAAACCAGAACCTGCTATTAAATGAAGATGGGAGCTATACGGCCCGTTCCAACAAAATCCTTAACGGAACTCCTATGAAACGTTTTGGGAATCCGGAAGATCTGCTCGGAACCATGCTCTGGCTGCTCGATGACAGTTATTCAGGTTTTGTAACCGGGATTACTGTACCTGTGGATGGCGGATTCATGGCTTACTCGGGTGTATAATAGGATTTGATAATTTTGAAAAGTTAATCAATCATATTTTAACGTGCTTGCTTTTGCGCTATAATAACCAAAACTACTAAAACGTTTTATCAAGAGTAGAACCAAATCCAGACGAGGTTGACAGAATGAGACCCATTACAATCACAGACGTGGCAAAGCAAGCCAATGTATCAAAAAGCACAGTATCTCAATATCTGAACAAGCGGTACGAGTATATGAGTGAAAAAACACGAAAAAACATCGAATCCGCGATCGAAGAATTGAATTATCAGCCTAATATTGTGGCCCGAAGCCTTAAACAAAAATCCACTTTCACAGTTGGCGTCATCGTAGCGAATATTTTACATACATTCTCTACACATGTGATCCGGGCGGTTGAGAATTTCTTTCATGATAAAGGGTTTCAAATCATTGTATGTAATGCGGACGACGAACCAGAAAAAGAAAAGAAATATATCGAAATGCTACGGGCAAAACAGGTAGACGGAATCATTATCTTTCCAACCGGAGGCAATCTGGATCTTTATGAGCGTATGCTCAGGGATAAATTTCCGGTTGTATTCATGGACAGGACCATCAAGAGCATGGATATTGCAACAGTGATGCTTGATAACCATCTGGCATCTAAGCTGGCAGTAGACCATTTTGCCGATAAAGGCTATGAACAAATAGCCATACTCACTACTTCTGTTATTAGAAACATTAGTCCGAGGGTGGAAAGAATCGAAGGCTATAGAAATGCTATGGCAGCCCGTGGACTGGAAGTCAATGCTGCGTATATAAAAACAGCCGATGTCGATCGGATTGCGCTTGCATTGAACGAACTATTCCAACTGGAAAAACCACCGCAAGCTTTATTGGCCGGCAATGACATCGTACTTATCGAAATTCTGAAATATATAAAAGAACAGGGATTAAGGATTCCTGAAGATGTAGCAGTAATCGGAATCGATGAAGTTCCGTTTGCCAATTTCTTCACTCCGCCCATCACTACTGTATCTCAACCGGCAGTCGAGATGGCCCGCAAAGCAGTCGATTTATTATTGCAGCAAATGAATAAAGACTTGGAAGAAAAGGACAAAAGCGTTATCCGTCTTAAACCAAGTCTTATAGAAAGAAATTCTTGTATTACCATTAAATAAAAGGGCT
Source organism: Terribacillus jepli (assembly GCF_047228925.1). Taxonomy (NCBI): domain Bacteria; kingdom Bacillati; phylum Bacillota; class Bacilli; order Caryophanales; family Bacillaceae; genus Terribacillus; species Terribacillus jepli. The sequence continues at coordinate 72,630 of NZ_JBFEGH010000006.1, forward strand.
GCGGCTCTTTTAACTTTGAAAGTAAATCGGTTTACTATCATGTTACCATAAGGTGGAATCATGATAGTAAAGGTAAATTGGCTCTTTAAAATGTAAGCGCTTTATATAGTGGGGAACCTATTATGTAATGACCCTAAGGAGGGAATTTCATGTTTACTAAAGGCAAACTAGCCATCATGATTTTATTGTTTCTTGCCGGTGTCATTAATTACCTTGACCGTTCCGCCTTGTCCATTGCAGCTCCATTCATTACAGAGGATTTAAATCTTACCGCCACGCAAATGGGAATTATTTTCAGCAGTTTCTCCGTTGGCTATGCGATTTTTAACTTTTTGGGGGGAGTAGCTGCCGATAGATACGGAGCTAAACTCACTTTGTTTGTAGCTATGATTATCTGGTCCATATTTAGTGGTGCCATCGCGCTTGCCATTGGATTTACCAGCTTAATCATCATCCGTATCTTGTTCGGAATGGGAGAAGGTCCTCTGTCAGCAACTATTAATAAAATGGTCAATAACTGGTTTCCAGCTGACCAGAGGGCCTCTGCAATCGGTCTGGCCAACAGCGGAACTCCACTAGGTGGCGCTATTGCCGGACCGATTGTGGGCTTCATTGCCATTTCATACAGTTGGAAGTTATCCTTCATCCTAATCATGATCATTGGTTTTATATGGTCGATAGTATGGTGGAAAGTTGTTAAAGAAAAGCCGTCTGAGACAGGATCAGAGAAAGTTATTACAACTGATGCTGCCCCGCATGTAAAGAAACCATTAACCTTCTATCTGAAACAGAAAACGGTCCTGATCACTGCATTTTCTTTCTTTGCCTATAACTATATTTTGTTCTTCTTTTTAACTTGGTTCCCAAGTTATCTGATAGATGCAAGGGGAATCAGTGTTCAGGAAATGAGTATAGTCACAGTCATTCCCTGGGTTCTCGGCTTTATCGGCCTTGCAGTCGGTGGCTTTGTTTCTGACTTTGTATTACGAAAGTTTGCTAAAAAAGGCGTCCTGTTCTCTCGTAAGGTGGTTTTGGTTACATGCTTACTTGCCTCTGCAATATGCATAGGGCTTGCCGGTTTAGTTACTACTACGTTTAGTGCAGTTGCATTAGTGGCATTTTCCGTATTCTTCCTATACCTGACCGGTTCCATTTACTGGGCAATCGTTCAAGACGTTGTGGACCAAAATAATGTTGGTTCTGTTGGTGGTTTCATGCATTTCCTTGCTAACACAGCTGGTATTATCGGGCCGACACTGACCGGTTTCCTTGTCGATAGATCGGGCACTTATACGGCAGCATTCCTCCTGGCTGGTGGATTGGCAGTTCTCGCTTCCTTGGCTGTACTTCGATTTGTTCGTCCGATTAAAGGTGGCATTGTTACAGATAACTCAAATAATACGATTACCGGGAACTAAAATCCGTTATTAGAATGGGTTTCTTTTTGTTAGAAAAATTTAAGCTACCTGGTCATTGCCAGAATCATAGCTTGTAAAGGGAGAAAGATCATGTTAAAACAGCGTAGTATTGCAGATATAGTACATGACCCAAATAAACGTAAAACATTGCCTGTGAAAATCCTTCAGATTGGGGAAGGCAACTTTTTGAGAGGCTTTATTGATTGGATGATACAAGAAGCAAACAGTCAGGGGAATTTCAATGGTGGCATTGCTGTAACAAACCCACGCAAATCAGGTAGTGAAAAAATTGAAAAGCTGAAAAAGCAAAAAGGGCTGTTTACCCTTCTGACCAAAGGGATCCAGAAAGGAAAAACGATTGAGTCAAGTCAGATCATTGATGTCTTCTCGAAGATTATAGACCCTTATCGGGAATGGAACGAATTTTTGCATTTGGCAAATGAACCGGAGCTGAAATTTGTCATTTCCAATACGACAGAAGCAGGTCTTGTTTACATTCCTTGCGATGTGATGGAAGACATCCCTTTGGAAACATTTCCTGCCAAACTGACTTATTTCCTTTATAAACGGTTTGAGCATTACAGCGGAGCCCCCGACAAAGGACTCATGTTACTCCCTTGTGAATTGGTCGAACAAAATGGGCAAGCCCTTAAAGAAATTGTCCTATCACATTGCAGGGACTGGAACTTACCGCATGCATTTATTTCATGGTTGCATGATCATAATGCATTCCTAAATTCTCTTGTTGACCGGATTGTTCCCGGTTTTCCAAACGAGGAAGCAGAGACGATATTCAAGGAATCGGGTTATGAAGATTCCTTTTTAAATGTAGTCGAACCGTATCATTTATGGGTAATTCAAGGAGATGACAGGCTTGACGATCAACTGCCTTTAAAAAAATCAGGATTGAACGTTCACTGGGTGGATGATTTGAAGCCTTTTCAGCTTAGAAAAATTCGTATCCTGAACGGATCCCATACGCTCATGGCTCAACTCGGTATTTTGATGGGCATCGAACTGGTGAGGGAGGCAGTAACTCATGAAAAGATGGCGCCCTTTATCAAGAACACGATAGAAGAGGAGATAGTCCCTTCTCTTGAGCTAGATCTTACGGAATCTTTAGCGTATGGAGAAAGTGTTTTGGAGCGTTTCCTTAACCCATTTTTACACCATAGACTCTCGGATATAGCCCTTAATGCAAGTAGCAAGTTTCGATCGAGGCTTTTGCCGACGCTAAAAGCGTATCGTATCAGGAACAATAGACTGCCAGAGAACATCATGAAGGCTTTAGCAGCTTTAATCTGTTTCTATAAAGTGGAATCAATAGAAGGCAAGTATGTTGGGAGAGATTTTAATGGTAAAACCTATGTTGTCAGGGATAGCGAACAAGTGCTTGAATTTTTCCAGGCACAGTGGAGCCGTTATGAAAGTGAAGGGTTGTCACTCCATGATATGACGAAGGAAATTTTGCAAAACAAGGTATTATGGGGTGTCGATTTACATGCCATGACAGGGATGACTGAAAAAACTGTTGAATTACTAACAGAGATGGAGGAAAAAAGATGACCTTGGATTCTTCTATTCTATTGCATAAAAATGACGGGGTAGCTGTAGCATTGCGTGACATCCATAATGGGGAAGCTATCCCAATCGATGAGCTGTCGAAATCGATAACGGCTATCGAAGACATTCCAAAAGGCCATAAGTTTGCTGTTAAAACAATTGCGCAAGGAGATGAAGTTCTAAAATTCGGTTATTCGATTGGTGTAGCGACTGAAGATATTACGGAAGGTTCCTGGATACACACGCACAATTTAAAAACCGGTTTGAATGGATTGCTGGAGTACTCCTATGAACCGGATGGTATATCCAATCAGCCAATGAAAGAGAGCCGTTACTTCAACGGGTATGTTCGTGAAAATGGGGAAGCAGGTATCCGAAATGAAATATGGATCATCAACACGGTAGGCTGCATTAATAAAACGTGTGAACATCTTGCAAAAATGGCCGGATCATTATATGGAAATCGCGTTGATGGTATTTACCATTTTTCCCATCCATATGGATGTTCTCAACTCGGAGATGATTTGACTTATACCCAGAAGTTATTGGCTTCCCTGGCCAATCATCCTAATGCGGCCGGCATTTTGGTCGTAGGTTTAGGCTGTGAAAACAATCAAATCGAAGCGTTTAAAAAGGTAATAGGTGATCAGACCGCTGGAAGAATCAAGTTTTTAACTTCCCAGGAAGTGGACGATGAGATCGAGGTGGGCATGGAGCTGATCGGAGAGCTTGTGGAGTATGCAGAACAGTTCAAAAGACAGCCTGTACCGGTTTCCAAATTAAAAATCGGATTAAAATGCGGAGGTTCAGATGGATTATCTGGAATCACAGCCAATCCATTGGCAGGAATGATATCTGACTGGATCATTTCAGAAGGAGGAACCTCCATCCTGACCGAAGTACCAGAAATGTTCGGCGCGGAAACGATCCTTATGAATCGAGCTGCAAACGAAGAAGTCTTCCATCGCATTGTTCATCTTGTAAATGATTTTAAAGAGTATTTCATAAGACATGGACAGGAGATTTATGAAAATCCATCGCCTGGAAATAAAAAGGGAGGAATTACGACCCTTGAGGAAAAGTCACTTGGCTGTACGCAAAAAGGCGGTCATTCTACCGTACAGGATGTAGTCCCTTACGGGGAAAGAGTCAAGGTGAATGGTTTGAATCTTATCCAATCACCAGGTAATGATCTTATTTCGGTAACAGCTCTTGCTGCCGCCGGTGCTCATATCATCCTGTTCACTACTGGTAGAGGAACTCCTTTTGGCGGACCGGTCCCTACGGTGAAAATCTCCACTAATACAGAATTGGCTCAGCGAAAGAAAAACTGGATTGACTTCGACGCAGGTCGTCTGGTTGATGGATTAAAAATGGATGATTTGACAGAAGAGCTGGTTGAAGATCTTATTGATCTAGCCTCTGGAAACAGACAAACGAATAACGAAAAGTTTGGATTCAGGGAAATCAGTATTTTTAAAGATGGTGTTATTCTGTAAAATCGGGGTATTTAAATAGAAACGCGAGGGGGAAATAATATGAAAACGATCGTATGTAATAGTCCCAACCACTTTTTAGTTACAGAAAGGGAAATGCCTGCTGTAAAAGAAGGAGAGGCCTTGGTGAAAATTCATAGGATCGGGATATGTGGAACAGATATCCATGCATATCATGGCCGTCAGCCATTTTTTTCCTATCCTAGAGTTTTGGGACACGAGCTTTCAGGGGAAATTGCCGAATTGAACGGAGAGAATCATGATTTTTCAATCGGAGAAAAGGTGGCTATTATTCCCTATCTGGAATGCGGTGAATGCATAGCTTGTCGAAAGGGGAAACCGAATTGCTGCCGGAACATTCAGGTGCTTGGTGTTCATACTGATGGGGGTATGCAGGAATACATTAGTGTACCCATCAGTCATCTAATTAAAATCAATCCATTGACTTATGACCAGGCCGCATTAGTGGAATGTTTAAGCATAGGCGCTCATGCGGTTCGTCGTGCTGGTATACAAAAGGACGAATTTGTGCTGGTGATAGGGGCAGGTCCGATTGGATTAGGGATCATGCAATATGTAAGGCTTGCCGGAGCAAAAGTCATTGCTATGGATATGAGTGAAGAAAGATTGGAATTCTGCCAAAAATGGGCTTCTCCGGATTATACTGTAAATGCAAAGGAAAACCCCGAATCAGCTATTGAGGAAATCACTAATGGAGATTATCCAACAGTAGTGTTCGATGCGACAGGTAATATAAACTCAATGAATAATGCTTTTAAATATACCGCACATGGAGGAAGTTTAATTTATGTGGGTCTTGTGCAGGCTGACCTTCAATTTCCGGACCAGGAGTTCCATAAGCGGGAACTGACCATGTTTGCAAGTAGAAATGCCACCAAAGAAGATTTCGAAACCGTGATAAAATCTGTGGAAGAAGGTAAAATTGACGTCCAACCATTCATTACCAGCAATGTACCCCTCGATTCCCTTCCAGAACGTTTCGAAGAATTGACAGCACCCGGAACAGGCAATATTAAAATAATGGTTGAATTATCATAATAGAAAAAGCTGGAGAACTGAATCTCCAGCTTTTTCGCATCCATAAATGGGTTACAAGCTATAAAGATTCTAAAGTAATCCTTTTGTTGCGTTGATTCAGAATTATTTAATCCAACACAGGACAGAGTAGGAAGTGCTATCTGAACAAAAAAGAACTTCAAAGTCCTACTATGGAGAAAAGCATGTCGTGCCAGAATATCGGATGACTCCTAGATCAAGTCGTGATAGTTAGGCAAATGGACGAAACTGTAGGATTCGATTTAAGCAGTCTTGTTGACATCGAGACTGTTTATGTATATGATTGATATATCAATCATTGATGTATCAACTATTAATCAAGGGAGTTATGCCGATGACTGCTTGTTCCGTCCGTCTTCAAATTTTCCTGCAGCTGCAGGCTGTTAACAAGGAGCTCTGCTCGAAGTTCGAGTCATGCTTAGGAGCCAGCACTTCGCGTGTGGAGATTCTTCATTATTTGCTGCAGCATGAGGAAGTGACCCAATCAGCATTGCAAAAGGAAGTCAATATCGATGCCGCCGCTGTTACCAGACATTTAAAGCAGCTTGAGGCTGCCGGTACGATTATGCGCTATAAAAAGGCCGATGATCAGCGAGCTACATGGGTGAAGCTGGAGGAGGAAGCCAAGCGTCATATCGAGCAATCCTATCAGGAAAAAAGCCAGTTTGTGAAAGAGACTTTTGCTGGCTTTTCAGAAGCAGAGTTAAAAGAATTCCTGCAAATGCTGAGCAAAGTAAGCGAAAATGTCTCACGTGTCACAAAGAATCATTTAGGAGGAGAAAACACATGAACCAAACACCTATATATAATAAAGAAGCTTTCCTGCAAATCGTGCAGGATCGCCGTTCCATCCGTACGTATGACGAAAACGTGAAAATCAGTAAAGAAGAAATGTCTGAAATGCTCACTGTAGCAACCAAGGCGCCATCTTCTGTAAACTTGCAGCCTTGGCGTTTTGTAGTCATTGAGAGTCCGGAAGCAAAAGCCAAACTTGCACCGCTTGCCAGATTCAATCAGCAGCAAGTAAAAACATCTTCTGCAGTAATTGCTGTTTTTGCTGATATGAATAATCTTGACTACCTGGAAGAAATCTATGGAAAAGCGGTAGAAAATGGCCTAATGCCACAGGAAGTCAAAGATCAGCAAGTTGTCTCAATCCGTAATTTGCTTTCTGGTATTACAGAACAGCAAAATAGGGAAACAATCCTTATCGATAGCGGTTTAATATCCATGCAGCTGATGCTGACTGCAAAGGCATATGGTTACGATACGAATCCAATTGGCGGATTTGAGAAAGACCAAATCGCTGAAGCATTCGATTTGGATAAGGAACGTTATGTTCCAGTCATGCTGCTTTCTATCGGAAAAGCAGCAGATGCAGGCTACAAATCTTATCGCATGCCAGTTGAACAAATTACAGAATGGAAATAAGGAGAGAGAAACCATGATCATCATCCACGCTAGAATGTCAGTGAAACCAGAGAAAAAAGAAGAATTCCTTCAAGAAATCGAAGCAGTCATGGAAGGAAGCAACGCCGAAGCTGGTAATAACAGCTACGACCTGTTCCAAGATCCAAAAGATGCTAATAGCTTCATCATGGTGGAAAACTGGAAAGATATGGACGCTGTACAAGCGCACAATGCGAGCAGCCACTTCCAAAAATTCAGCGCAGCTGCTAAAGAAATGCTCAGTGCTCCATTGACAGCAGATGTTTATCAAAGCGAGAAATTGAACTAAACAATTGGGATGGCCATCAAGGTCATCCTTTTTCTTTTACATATAGCTTTAACGGCAGGAAACGTTCATAGAATTCGATTGGTCCAGCCTGGGAGTTGATAACTTTGCGGAAACCTAATTTATTTAAGTGTTGGAGAACAGTTAGTACAAGTGAGCGACCGTAACCTGAATCCCTATAATCTTTCCTTACACCCATAGGTCCAACTATGGCACGATATCCGTCTAGTTTGCGATAGCAGGAAAAGCCACATAATCGACCTTGCTCTTGCGCAATATAAACACCACTTTTATAAATTGAAACTTTTGATCCATCGTCTATACTTCTCAGGATATCCATTAGCATTGCCTCGGCATTGGTTTGTAAGAGGTGGTGCCTTACTTCTTTTTGAATAATTCTATCTTCTTTCAAATAGCTTGCAAAGAAATTGGCGAATGTGATGAGTGGAGTTGTTTGGGTGGTACTTTCAAGTATCCGTAACAGTCGTTTTGAATTTTTCAAATGCGCTTTCCTTTCTAGAATACTTCCCTGGTCTATTTCAAATTGCTTTCAGGATGCTGAATTAAGTCTGTAACTTATCATGGTGAATACGGAATAAAGCCAAGGTGATGCAACTGGTCCGAATCAATATGGAAGAGCAGCTGTTTGCGACATTCACTAACATCATTGATCCTGGCGTAGAAGAGTCAACTATCTTAGGCTTGATAAGCTGATGGAAAACGGCGAGTGGAAATTCGATGATATTGAATTTAATTAAAAGTGAAAAAATACCAATAATTGCGTTATAATTTAACTAAGTCGGAAGCTGACTGAAAGAAAAAAACCTTGAAGGGACTGAATTATGCGCAGATATCAATGCTTATACCACACCACATAAGATTTTAAATAGAAAATGGAGGGTAAGCGTTTGATACACAATACTATTCAAACAAACAGATTAATTCTCAGAAAGATGAATAAAAATGATGTAAATGCTTTATTTACAATCTGGTCAGACCCCAATGTCACAAAATATATGAACATTGAAGGATTCTCACAAATCGAACAGGCAGAAGAAATGATATCAATCTTAAGTGACCTAGCTGAAAAAAATGAAGCCATAAGATACACTATCTTTGAAGCGAAAACTAACATTATCATAGGATCCTGTGGATTCAATACACTTGATTTCAAGAATGAGACAGCTGAAGTTGGTTATGATCTGGATAGTGGATTTTGGAACAAGGGTTATGGAACAGAAGCGGTCAAAGGCTTGATTGATTATGCATTTCATCAATTGCAATTCAAAAAAATAGAGGCAAAAGTCGATCCCAATAACATACCGTCAATTAAATTGTTGCTAAAACTCGACTTCATTTTAGAAGGTAAACTAAAAGATAAAGAAGGTCAATCTAATGACCTTAATCTATATACAAAGTATCTTCTTGATGATCAAAGGAAATTCCCTATAAGTTAGCAGACCGCAGAGGAATAGTAAAGTTGATAATGTGGAAATCCCCAACTACCTGTTATAAGCGATTGTAACTAGGAGTTGGGGATTTCATTTTGGGAATGCACCGATAACATAAGATACTATTACCAGGATTTTTAATAAGTTAAAGTTTGCTACAAAGCGATGTAGTAGCAGAAGAGAATAAAAAGGGATAAGAGTACATATTAAAACGTATGCTTATTTTCCAAATAGCTGCTCTTCAGTATAAGCATGTGTCCAATGAAAAGGCTGAAGTTCCCGTAATGGAACATATTTAACTTCATCTGTTTTATGGGTCACGGCTACTTGTACATCACGGCCCCAATACAGCAATCGTTCCTGACAAATACCGCAAGGGGTAAGAATTTTGAAAGGGCTATTTTCATCATCTCTTATTACACAAATTGAATGTGTAACTTTCGTTTGCAGCTTATGGGCTTCCAGTATAGATCCTACTTCTATACATAGCTCAGTTGCTGCGTTCAACACATCTGGAGCTACACTAGTAGTAATATTACCATCACTTGTACGCATGGCAGCTGCACCACCCCAGCCGGTTGGGTAACGTTTTTTGATTAACTGAATTGCTGATTGATATAGAGTGTCCATCATAATCGCTCCTTCTAGGAAAAGTATTATAGAGTTATCACATAGAGAATGAGAAATTTATAAAAATAAGCATTTTTACGGTTGTTTCTGGCATGAGAGAATGGCAGTTTATATTTCATTACATATTTTTTTGTGTATTGATAATGTTAAATAATTCATCGATTATTTGTTTATAACGTAACTGAGAAGAGGAGGGTAGTATTTGTAATTGGCGAATAGCTCCTTCACAAACACCCCATCTTATATACGAGCTTTGGGTCTCATCTAAGATAAAAGAAATTATTTCTTTTTCTTCTTGTGAAAGTTCACCACAATTTATAACCTTGTCAAGTAATTCCCGGATTTTACTAATAGCCACTTCTTGATTGTCGACTGATTGAGGGGATTTATATGGAAAAAGAACTTGATTGGTTCGCTTTGTTATTTCAATGTTATTTTCTAAACGTAGAATATTGTAATTTAAAATATCAGAACTATTTATATTCAGCTTTATTTGATCGGAATATCTAAATTGATAACCTAATCCTCCAATAAAATGGGTGGATAAATCCATTGCACTTTCTTCTATTTCATTCCCATAAACATCTATTAAACGGCGTGCCAGCCAATTAAGCTCTTTATAATGGCTCTCTGTCATATATTTTTGTAACCCTTCATCATTCTCCCCTAACGAAATATTATATAACTCTGATATCTTCTCGGTCCCATAAATGGAGTGTTTTACTCGAAGCTGAGAATAAAAAAGTTGCTTGTCATATAGATTTCCTTCAAGTAGCAACATATTTTGCTGTTCTTCAACTTTTTCATCAACTTTTTGAATAATATAGAGAATCAATTGTGATTTTGTAGAAAAGTAATTATAAAATGTGCCTTTGGAAACTTTGGCCTGTTCCAAGATATCCTGGATTGAAGTGTCGTGATAGCCTTTTGTTCGAAATAATTGTTTTGCTACTTCAATGATTTTTTCTTTTTTACTCATACGTTGTTAACTCCTCAAATTAATATTGACTTCTTTATAATACCAAATTATCATAAAAATAAACATGAGTACAGAAAAATATACTGTAGTTTATTTATGTGAGAGGAAATTGAATAATATAAAAAATACAACAGAAGAGCTCTTACATTTTCACAAAAAATTCCTGTATGTAATTTTAACAATGAGGTGATGAAAATGAGTGTTATTATTGAATCATTTACAAAAGCTACCAAATATCATTATGAATTGCTATTAGATGCTGACCCATCCAGGGAGTTAGTCGATTCCTATTTACCTAAAAGTCATTGTATCGAAGCTAAAGTAGGGCCAAAAGTTATCGGAGTTATCATTCTTATGCCGACAAGACCTGAAACATTAGAGATAGTTAACATTGCAGTTAAAGAAGATTTTCGAGGAGAAGGGATTGGGAGAATATTAATTGAATATGCTCTTGAATATGCTAGGGAAAATAAGATGAAGACGGTTGAAATCGGGACTGGCAGTACAAGCGTTGGAGCACTTTACTTATATCAGAAATGTGGTTTTAGAATGACTCATATAGATAGAGACTTTTTCACACGACATTATGATGAAAAAATAATCGAAAATAAAATTGAGCTAAGAGATATGGTGAGGATGTCACAAGATTTGCGTTAATTTTACTGAAAGCCCTCATTCCTATCAATGAGGGCTTTTATCTTTCATCTTATTTATTTAAAAAGGATAAGACTCGCTTATTTATCTGTTCAGGTTTCTCCATAGACATAAGATGACCCACTCCTTCTATTATTTCTACCGTAATATGAGGAGAGGAGTTCTTTGCACGACAAAAAGCTTCCTCAGGATCATACATTACTTCCTTATCCCCCAATAACAGAAGAAGTTGAGTTTGAATTTGGCTTAACTCTTCATCCTTAAATACATAAGGAAAACCTTGTTCCTTTTGAGTTTCCTCTGGAGGAGAAGAAGGTGTCTTCCACAACATTCCATCTATTAATTGTTGTTCTATAAGAGGGGCGACTGAATAACGGTTATCAAAAATCCATTCGAGAAAGCTTTTAACCCCTTCTTTGTTACTAACCAGCCCCATAGCATACGAGTAGAACACAGGGCTGAAAGAAATGTAAGTAGCAGCTGGGCTCATGATGACAGCTTTATTCACTTTTTCAGGGTAAAAGGAAAGGAAATTAACCGTATGTAAAGCTCCGTAGGATAATCCTACAATTGCTGTATTATTAATTTGTAAATGATCTAGAACTTCGTTTAACCAATTCGCATAACTTAATCGATTTGTGAAGTTTTTTTCGGAAATGCTTCTATTCTTGTCTCCTAAAATGTCAATACAAATGACTCTATAATGTTTACTCCATTCTGCTACATTCGGATACCACATTGTCGAACTCATTTTTGCTCCATGCAAAAGGATTAGAGGTGGAGATAACTTATCTCCACTCTCAATGATATATGTCTTTCCAAAAGAGGTTTCAAGAAAGTAAGAGGAAAATTCTGTCGGCCACAGCGACTGTAAGACTCTATCATAAGATTGGAAATAGATATTTTTTTGATCAACTAACTTTGAATGATTCAATTTGAATACCTCCATATAAGTATTAGCACTATAATAATATTTTTTAGTACAAAAACGCTTTCATTTGTATTTCAATATTTCTTCTATATTCTTTAAAAAGATAGTAAATGATGAGGAATCTTTCTTTTTAAAGAAAATACTTCTCATAAGACAGTAAGTCCGTCTATCAAGAATCTACCTTTTTATATTTGTTGGGGATTTTATAAAAAGGCACAATATAAACGCAATGGATATTAGAATGAAAGCTGACATAAAGGCATTATTAAGTCCCTTCAACAATGGAAATAATGGAGAGCCTTCATAGTTATTTGAATATATAGTCATAGTAGCCGACATAACACCTACCATTACTGCAGATCCAAGCGAAGCAAACACTTGCCGAACAGTATTATTAATTGCTGAACCGTGACTTATTAAATCATTGGACAATGCATTTATCCCCGCTGTGGCCAACGGCATCATTACAAATCCCATTCCTAACATCCTAATTGAATAAAGGCAAACAATCCACCAAGTAGCTGTATCCTTCGTGAGGAATAAGAAAGGAAAAGTTGCTGCAGCTAAAATAAACATGCCAATCATTGATATTTTTTTAACGCCATACCTATCAAATAACTTTCCGGATATGGGTGAAATGATACCTAAAACAATCGCACCAGGAAGTAATATTAGACCTGATTGAAGTGCTGAAAAATTCTTTATAGATTGTGTATAGATAGGTAAGAGAATTTCTGATCCAATCATTGTCATAAAAATAATAGCGACAATAATTGTAGACAATGTAAAAGTCCTACTTTTAAATACTCGTAACTCCAAAAATGGTTGAGCTAATGTAAATTGCCGACGGGAAAATAATATTATGATTACAATGCCTATTACGCAAGCAAACCATGTAATCTTGTTTTGCCACCCTATATTCCCCGCCACACTTATCCCATAGAGAAGTGAACCTAAACCGAAGCTACTGAGCAAAATAGAAAAGAAATCAATCTTCGGTTTAGTCAAATTAATGATGTTTCTCATGTAAAAGAATGCTAGCAACATATTAACCACAACGATTGGAAGAATGATATAAAATAAATACCGCCAATTAAAATAATCAACAATCCAACCAGATACGGTAGGAGCAATTGCAGGAGAAAAGGCAATAACAACTCCTACTAACCCCATTGCTTCCCCTCTCCGTTCAACTGGGTATACTAAAAACATCAGTGTCTGCATTAATGGAATTATCAACCCTGAACCAATAGCTTGAATGATACGACCTACGAGTAGTGTGTTATAGGTCGTACTTAGTGCACAAATTACAGTACCTATTGCAAAGCTGACCATAGCCGCAAAAAATAACTTTCGATTACTTATGGTATTTAACAAAAACGCTGAAGTAGGAATCATTATGCCACTGATTAACATAAATGCAGTGATGAGCCATTGTGCATTAATTGCACTGATGTCTAAATCGCGCATTATTTTTGGTAATGCTGTGACCAATAACGTTTGATTGATAATGGTTAAAAAAGTCCCGACCATTAAAACGAGTACAAATCCAGCTCGTTTGAAATGATTTCCATTTATATCGACTGGTTGCGTTTGTGTTTTTTCCACGATTTTACCTTCCTTTCTCACAAATGAACTTGTGTATATTATTGTGTACTTGAGTTTAGTCAATGGTAATATGGCATTATAAAGATGTCAATAACATTTTGAGATAACACTTCTTCAAAAGGACGAATAATCGTATGGCAAGTCATTTTATTTTGTTAACTTAATACTGGAAAAAATTGACGTAGATGATGAAGTTACGTTGATTATTTCAGGTTCAGATGAACAGTATGCACTAGTTGAAATGGAAAAATATCTATTGGAAAAGGGCTGCTTTCTTCTGCCTTTTAAAGAATAGATCTAGCAATTTATTGAACGAAAGGGAAACATTAGAGTTTGAGGAACATGTAATAAATGAGGAATCGTCATGTTAATTCAGCAGAAATTGACAATGTAGGCGATATTGGATGATTGTGAGTACTATTATCAATTCTATAGATATAATAGAAAATGAAAGGTGTAGTATTTCAAATCAAAGGGAGCGTGATTTTGGATAGAGGGCTTAAGCCAAGAGGGTATGTTAATCTCCTTTTCGATCAAGGATTCTCTTTGCGTGCAAGATTAAATGTTACCAACTCAAAAAGTGGCTATCGATTAAAATAGATACGTCCTATCTTTTTCGATTGTCTTATAGAGAAACTACACGAGAGTAGGATACATAACAAGGAAAGATAATTAGACTATTATTGATATCTTAAAATAGGTTTGGTAACCTTATTAAAATTTGATAAATAAAGAACATGATCTGGATTTTTAAGTAGGAAAGGGAATTTAGATATAAGATGAAAGTGAACATTAAAGTCATTGACAAACTCAGAGAAGAATCCTGTACTTTCTGCATTCACAAAGTAACATCCTTTGTTGCGGATGTAATCTCAACGCTTGAGAATAAGCCTGATAACTACCTCATAGCTCGGTCTACTCCAAAAAATGAACAAGAGAGAATATCTTATTCAGTTATTATTTATTTAGAGTATCTTGAAAGAAACATATTTATTTATACAAAGAAAAATGTCTTTGAAACCAAAGGACCTTTATATAAAATAGAACAGAATCTTCCAGATTATTTTATTAGAATTTCAAAGGCTGTCATCATCAATATTCATTTCTTAAAGAAATTTTCCGTTAAAGCAAATGGAAATTTAGAAGCATTACTTTCTAACGAAGAGAAGGTAGTAGTTTCAAGAAAGTATGTTCCATCTTTAAAAAAGGCACTATCTGATTATACTAAACCTCCACTTATGTATTAATTTATACCATTTGTGTTTAATAGTATTTCTTTGTATGTCCTTTCATGTAAAAATTAATGAAAATTAAAGGAGGACATACAATGTATACGTTGACTAAAGAAGTGTTTTTAAGAACGCCCATATGGGTATGGATTTTATTATTCATTTTAATAAAAAGAGGAATTGCTATTTCCCAAGAAAGACCGGTTCATTTCACTAAGATGTTTCTTGTTCCCGGTATTTTTATGGTATGGGGTTTAGACAAGATAATAACTTACTTTCCTCACATAATAGATTGTATGATAAGTTATGTCATATTCATTCTTATTGGAGGATTAATTGGATATTCGTTATATAAAAGATACCAAATTTTTTTCATGAAAGATGGCATTATGTTTAGAATGAAGTGTTATCTTCCATTAATTGTTATATTAATTAATTTTGCTGTTAAATATTTATTAAATGTGTTCCTGGAAATTTCGCCAACTTCCATAAACGATATAATTTTCAACATCTTATATTCTTCAGTAAACGGATTATCTGTTGGCCTGTTTCTTGGAGGAATCCTTTATACTTTTCAGATACAATCAAAGTTAAATCGTTCCATATTAGAATCATAAAATGAAAAGGATGAGACTTTATTGAAATTAAAAGATCGAGTGTATTCAGGGGTGGGAACAGGTTCATTTGTCTATATGATCCTTTTACTATTCGAAAATCACAATATATCCATTACAAGAACGGAGATTGTCAGTGTTTTTATAATCTCAGCTTGTGCTGGTATTTTTACATTTGTTTTTGACATTGAAGGTATTAGTTATCTCTTTTCTTTGGTCATCCACTTTTTACTAATGATATTGATCGTTTATTTGATAGCTTTATATAATCAGTGGATAGATAATTTCCCTAGTGCATCCTTTTTAGGAAGTATCTTAATTATTTATGCTTTCTCTTGGGCCATCTTGATTTCAAAAACAAAAAGAGATGCAAAAAAGTTAAATGTGCTATTAAAAAGTAAGAAATGATAAAAGTAATTAACCATCAAAAGGAGTAGAAAGTGTTCGCTAATTTAGATTTAGATACTGTAACAGCTGCTTGTATTACCTAATCGAGTATTTATACAGCAGTATATTCAATGGTCCAAATGGACTTCTATTACGTTTGTTGTCCGTCACTGATAGTTTGTACCGAAGTAATATTCTGTGATAGCTTATGGAAATTGACCGGAGAAAAGTAATAGAGCTCGCATCTTTGCGGGCTCTATATGTTAAATTTAGTTTGCAGCAGTTCATTATATTTTTCTTTATTTATAGTTTGCTTAGCAGCTGCACCATCTTGCCATTCGGTAAAGGAAGACGGTGTCAGGACATAAAGTCCATTGCCCGTCCGTTTTGTAAGAAGCTCGGACTTATTGAAGGGCGAGCTAGGGTGAGTCTCGATGATCTTCTGCATTTGCTGCAGTTGTGTCAAATCAGTAATTGCATCACCAGATGAAAACCGATAGCCTATCCGCCAATCCTTATCGCGATCGGCTAATTTCAGTTCCAGTTTATAATCTTCGGCTGCACGTTTAATACGAAATTGTCCATTGGCAGTTTCCACGATATTTCCTGACAGAGGTACTGGCGCTAAAGCTATATTCGCACCAAATCCGGCATCCACTATATATTTTTCGCCATCATGATTCAATAGTATCGTTACATGGGTATTGCCTGTGATGCTCCAGTCATTTGATTTCTGATCATATATACAAGCAGACAGCAGCGTAACATCCCATCCACATGCTTTTAAATAATGGTATAAAAGCGTGTTTAGTTCATAACAAACACCGCCTTCGTTTTGGATAAGTATCTTCTCCAGAAGTCCATCCTTTGATAGAAGGCTTTTGCGATGCTCGATGATCCGCAAGTTCTCAAACGGGATGGCCTCGGCGAACTTTTGCAGCAGGGCTGGCAGTGTTCTGAAGGAAGGATTTTCATTTATCTTGATACGTTGATGAAATAAGATTTTGAATGCTTGCACTGTGATTCCTCCTGACTTCTCCATTATAAATACTTCAATTAGAAATTGCTTGCATCGTGTCTTTATATCATATATAATGTCCAGGTTATGGATACGGCAGATAGTTTTCTAGGGTTCCGCAGCTGCGAGCTGGTCTGGTCCGAGAGAAAACGCACAGCATCGCTGTGACACGGAGGGACAAAAGCCTGGGAGATTTCTATCTCCCGGGCTTTTTTGATTGGAGGAATGTAATATGACAAAACAGTGGCTTAGCGTCGTGCTGGCCGGTCTGATTGAAGTATTATGGGTCATCGGGCTAAAGCACGCAAATAATGCTATAGAATGGGCAGGGACGATCATTTGTATCCTGCTGAGCTTTTACTTGATGCTGCAGGCAAGCAAGCATATGCCTGTCGGTACAGTATACGCGGTATTCGTCGGTATCGGATCGACAGGTACTGTAATCGTGGATATGCTATTCTTCGGGGAACCGTTCAAGCTGGCTAAGGTCATATTGATCGCAGTTCTTCTGGCAGGCGTGGTCGGCCTTAAGCTTGTAACTGGGGATAAACAGACGGAGGAGGGTGCCTGATGGCTTGGATTGTGCTGATTGTAGCAGGTTTGTTTGAAGTACTCGGAGTTACGATGATCAATAAACTCAATGAGAAAGCAAATTTTGCGAATATAAGCTTATTCATACTTGGTTTTATCGGAAGCTTCGGCTGTTTATCTTACAGTATGTCTTACCTTCCGATGGGAACTGCTTATGCTATTTGGACTGGTATAGGAACTGCCGGTGGGGCAATCGTCGGGATGCTTTTCTTCCAGGAATCAAAAGATTGGAAGAGACTTGTCTGTATTGCGATGATATTGGCTTCTGCTGTGGGATTGAAATTAATTGCTTAAAGAACTAGGGGCATGTGAGAAACATGCTCCTTTTTCTATTAAATTGTAACTAATATGCACATGCGTCATTTCCGTTAATAAATTGTAAAATCTTTTCTAAGCTAAGATTCGTCCTGATTTTACAAAAAACCTCAAATTACCAGTTTATAAGACTTTTATAACGTTACTAAATTATTTATTTTGAGAAATCGGGATGTGAGCCTATAAGATTTCGGGACTTACCGCTTAATTTCTGGAAATCGTTTCATACTCCGTTGACTTTAATTTTTCCTTTCTTTAGGATTTACTTTAGAAGGTAATGGGTATACATTTATTGGAATCGCTACAACCTTCTGTAAAAAACAAATGAGGAGCTGAGCAAATGTCAGGACAAATTCGCATGACCCCAGAGCAGTTAAAAAACCATGCAAAGAGATATCATAATAGTTCTGAACAGATCGACGCAATTCTTAGAGACCTATCTGGGTTGCAAACTCAACTAAGATCTGAGTGGGAAGGTAGAGCTTTCGATCGCTTTGATGATCAATTCATACAGCTGAAACCTAAAGTTCAAGAGTTCTCCCAGCTTATGCTTGATATCCAACTACAGCTCGAGAAAACAGCTCAAGCAGTACAAGATCAGGACGAAGCACTTTCACAAAACTTCGGATTCAGATAAGCATCCAGCAGGATGCTGTTTGACCGTTGCATGACACGACAGGGTGGGCTGCATGACGCATGCGTTATGTAGCCCAATTACTGTAAAAAGAAGTATTTTTGTGATGCAGCCTTACTGAACACAATCTATGCAAACTGGAGACACCAGGAGTTGATAATACATTGAAAAAGTTTGATAAAAGATGGATTTTATTTTTAGTACTTATCGTACTGCTAGCGTCTGGTTTATCTTACTTAACCTTGCACCAGGAAACGACGAAGACAGCGGAACAGCCGCAAACGCAGAATATGTCGGTTGCACTTGTCAATGAAGACCAAGGTTCTACGTTTAATGGTACCGATTTAGCATTTGGTGATGCCTTTGTTAATTCGGTTAGTGAGAATGAAAATCATGAGTGGTTCGTCGTTAGTCGGGGAGTTGCAGAAAGCGGCTTGAAGAATAATACATACGATATGATGATCGTAATTCCCAACGACTTTTCGGAGAAATCACTGAACATAACAGCTGAGGCACCTGAACAAGTGGTGCTGCAGTATAAGATCAATGCATCTGAAAATCCGCGTTTGAAAGAAGAAGCGGAAAAAACAGCAAGTGATGTCCTGAATGATTTTAACAGAAGAGTTATTGATGTGTACTTTGCCAGCATCATCGGAAATCTGCAAAACGCGCAGGATAACATCGGTCAAATGGTCAACCGCCAAGCGGCATATACAAATTCTTATAATTCAAATGTATTCCAGCCATTATCCGGCTACACCGATCAATTCGCTATGGTAAGAGAAAATACAGAAGTGTCAAAGGATAGCTTTACAAGTTTCGGAGAACTGCTGGCTTCTTATGAGGATCAGCTGGTTGACGAAACGCAGCTTGGAGAAGACTTCGTCAGCAACTTGGACGAAGTGATGAATTTAAAGGAAACGAATAATACGGATCTAGTAAACTTCCAGGAACAAATGAATCAATTCAGTCAGGGATTGACGGCTGGGGAAGTGGACCAGCGACTGGATCAGCTTGTTGCAACGAATGAAGCAATCAACCGTCAGTTTGCAGCAAACCAGCAAGGTGTTGTTGATACAGTAATGGCTCGCCCGGCAACATCTTTGAATACGATGAATATCCATTCTGGTTTTGTATCGCTAAAACAGCAGCTGCAGGATTCCTCGGAAAGAGTTGCTGCCCTCCAGCAGGATATTAACGCATATCTGACGGAAAGTAATGAGCAATTCCGGGCTAAGATCAGGGATAGAATCAGGAGTACGATTGAGGAAGAACTGGATGAAGATCAGTATTTGAATATCAATATGCTGTTCGAAGACCCTAATCAAGTCGCTGTAAATAGAATCAACCGAGCTATCGGCAAGCTGCCTTCTTTAAACAGTGAAGATTTTCAGAATGTAGGTTTACCTGATAGTACAGTAGATGAAATTACGAATGTTATTCGAATGACAGAAAAATATCAGGAAGAAATCAAGGGCGTGAGTATTGATCAGGATCCTTCCCCAACTTTAAAAGACGAGTTTGATAGATTGAATGAAAAGCTGACAGGAGAAGGTGTCCAGGTAACAGATACTGTTCAACTTCCTGAAAATAAAAAAGAAGGCCAGATTTTCCGTTTGCAAGTTCCAAAAGGTTTTTCTATCGAACATCTTGGCATCCAGCTTCCAGGTGAAGAAGAACAAGGATACACAGGAGCGATAGAGAATGGAGAAGTAAGATTACCAGCTAACCGAGAAGGTGAGTTCAAAGTCAACCTCACCCTGCGGAAAGATGAAGAAAGCTTCGATGTTTACAAGCCGATTAATTGGAGCTGGACGCTGGAGCAGAAGGATCTGGGGGATGTAGATAAACCTGATGATTTGGCATATGCGCCTTCAACAGGAAATCTGCTTGCAACGACTCAAGTCAAAAATGATGAGAATCAGACAGCTGAAGAAGATGTTACCGAAGAAGATACACAAGCTGATGTTACTCCATCTGATAATGGAGGGAATGGTCAAACTACTCCGGATGAAGGAAACTTGCCTGATGAGGATGATACCGAAACTCCAGTCACACCTCCTGAAAACGGTCATGATGAAAAACCAGGAGATGAAGGGTCAGATCAGCCAACTGATCCTGGTGAGGACGAAGGACCTGGAGATTCAGAGGAACAGCCTGGCACTGACAAACCAGATGAAGATGACGAAGATAAAGATGAACCAGAAAAGCTGTATATCAAGGACAACTTCATCCAGCATCGCATCAGTACGCCTGTAGAGGAATTGGATGATACGACTGAGACATTGATCCGTACAGTGACAAATACAATCTCTGCTTATCAAGAACTTGGATCCCAGTATGAGAGCTATTTTGGCTTCGGTCTGCATGGATTACCAGAAAATTTTGGTTCTGCAAACTTAATTGATTTAGCTAGCAATGACTCTCTGTATTACTTATTCAAGAAAAAAGACATCAAGGATCTACTCACAGATTACATGACAGGCCAAATTACTGGCAGCGTCACAGAACAACTGCGTACACCAGCAGAAGCATTCCGCCAGCAAGTCGGCGACTATCAATCTCGAGTACAGCAAGCGATCGCTGATGCTGACACATTGACCGGCCAAGTTGCTGCAACGACAGAGCAAGCAGCTGTCTTGAATGACAACGTTGGTCAAACATTGCAAGATGTCACTGCGTGGCGAGATCAAATGCTGGCACTTCTGGAAAATCAGACGGAGATTCAGGCGAATGCACAGGGTGAACAGGAAGCTGTCCTGACATTGGGCAGTGAATTCCAGCCACTTTTGATGTCAAGTCAGACATTAGCTGAGCAAGCACAAAGCAATACGAATACAGCTGACCAAGTATATGAAACCTTCGATAATATTGATACGCAAGCTAGGGAAATCGAACAGAGCGGTACAAATCTAGTAAGCGATGCGGAGACACTTGCTTCCAACCTGACAGACAAGCTGTCAGACGACCAGAACTTCACGGAAAACTTCACGGAAGTGCTGGCCAACAGCCGAGTCGGTGACAGGCAGAACGAGAATCTATACGATTTCCTTTCCAATCCTGTCCAAACAAGCAATGAAGGTACAATTGCAGCGCAGAGCCAGACAGTTTTCACGCCTTATTATCTAGTGCTGATCAGTTTCATTGTCGTTCTCTTCACGGCTTATGTCATCTCAACTTTGCATATGAGACGAAAACAGGATGATCAATTCGCATCTGATACGTCACTGATGGTACAGCATGCTCCAATCACCATCATTACCGCTGGTATTGGATTGCTGGAAGGTATCGTCATTGGTATCGTATCAAGCTACTATTTGCCAATTGACGATTTAAACAAGCTTCAATTGACAGCTGTCATGGCGCTGCTTATTATGGCGCTGCTGTTGATAGCGACATACTTGTTAAGACAGATGAAAATGATCGGAATGTTTATCTTGCTGGCGGTATTCAGTCTGTATCTATTCTTTACAGATGCGATCGGTACAGCAAGTACAGCATTCCCGACAATTGAAAAGTTTTCTCCGCTGCAGTACATGGAAACATTCATGCTTCGTATTGTAGAAGGCTCGGTCAACTACGTTGTTGCGATTTTTGCACTCATCATCGCAGCAGCTATAGGCGCCCTAGCCAACCTATTGGTCATTAGCCAATCGGATAAAGGAGTAGATAATGCCGATGACAACCAAACGGAAGCTGGTTGATTTGGCGTTCATATTCACCATTATTCTGCTGATACTTCTACCTATAGAAGTATCAGCAGAAACTCATTCTGATGAAAATGAACGCGGAAGTCTCCAGATGCAAGTCGACCGTATACAAAAAGAAAAAGATGTTGGGACGGATAACCGGGAAACGGAAAAAGAAAAAGTTTTCCCAGGATTATTCAATAACGAAACTACAGATGATATTCAGCAAAAAGCTGAACAAAAGAGGGATGATGTTGAAGCATTGCAAGATAAAGTTTTCACACTCGACATCAATCAGCAAGCTACCCTCGAGAAAGTACAGGATACATTGTTTACCGCAGACTATACTTCAGAAGCTGCAAGTGGTCAGAAGGCGGCAGATCAAACGGAGTCGGATTCCGGAAACGGAGTACTTTATTTCCTGATTGGGATAGCACTCGCGTTATGTATCGGCTTATATATGATGATGCGAAAATTATTAGACTAGGAGAAAGACACGATGGCCAATACGAAACATATTAACGTCACGATGGACTTCCAATCTGTCATCGGAGAGGGATCTGTCCATGACTTGCGTATTCCCACTCAATTGACGGTGAAGCAGCTGCTTCATCACGTGATGGATATATTGCATATTGAATCAAACCACATTCATTCCACGATCAAGATCGTTACCAAGCATCTTGTCCTGGCGGATGATGACTATCTAAGAGACTATCCAGTCACAGACGGCGATGTACTAGTAGTCTTGTAAAATTAAAGAGCCGTGTGTGCTAATTGTGAAGGAGCCAGCAAAACATGAATGAGAGAAAAATAGAATTGGATAACGCTACCTATACCTTGCAGCAGGATAAACAAGCAACCCGGATAACAATGCCCAAATCCCAAACCTCGGTAAAAGATATCCGGCAGCTTCATTTGATGCACCAGCCTTCCGATCAGTTTGTGCCGATGGAGGTACAAGAAGAGGAAGATACATTAGCTTTCATCTACAACACCAATCCCAATCATAAAAAGTGGTCTGACGTCCAAAAGCTGCGTCAGGATGATAAACTGCGCATTCTGAGTAATATTGGCAAACTTGAACGCTTCTTGCCCAGTCGGATCACGTTTTTCCTTCATCCTGACAATCTCGTCTTCGATGAGAACTTGATGCCGCAAGTGATTCATCGCGGTGTTCGTGATATCGTACCCCCATTCGATATGCAGTCAGAGACATTCCTTAAACAATATAAATGCATGAGCATCGCCATGTTTTCTAAGAAGTATTCATTCGATCAGCTTTATCATGGTTCCCTTGAGAATGCAAATGAATCGGATTTTGAGAAGAAGATTCAAAAGCTAGAATCAATCGAAGACTTAAGACATTTCTTGCAAGAAAGCTATACGAAGGCACAGAAAAAAACGGATAAGACGATGAGCTTTTTGCCGACAAAACGGTTTAGATTATATAAACGTCTATCCATCATCATGATTATCCTTAGTGTTTTGCTGGCTGCGCCGCTTGTTTACTTTGCGCTGATTAAGGACCCTTTCCAAGATAAGCAATTGGAAGCGCACGGTGAGTTCCTTGCGGATAATTACAATGACGTTATTTCCACTTTGGCAGAAGAAGATCCCAAAAAGCTGCCGAGCCAGACAAAATATACATTAGCGTATTCTTATATTCAGGTCGAAGCATTATCTGACGAAGAAAAAGAATCAATTTTAAAAAATGTGACACTGAAGAGTGATCAGGATTATCTGCTTTATTGGATATATAATGGGCGTGGAGAATTGGATACATCTTTAGAGAAGGCTAAATATATTGACGATCCCCAGCTGATTATCTATGGCTTGATCAAGAAGATGGAACAAGTGAAAAACAATCCGGATCTATCTGGAACGGATCGAGACAGACAAGTTGAAGATCTACAAAACCAGCTGGATAAATTGCTGGAAGAATATAATTTGGATCCTCTTGGTGAGGACTCTGACAGTGAAGCGGCACCTGATCAGGAAGCTGCTACAGAGGAACAGCAAAACGCTAAAGATCAAAATCCAGATGAGAATAAGCAAGAAGAAGAGAAATGATGTCTATCAGCGATGGATGGAGTGTATAGAGAGGAAGAAGAATAGATGGCACATAAAACACTGCTCGTAGCATATAAAGATAAACTGCATAAATGCCATTTGCCGGAACAATCTGGCCAGACCGTAATCATTGGGAATCAGCGCAGGGATCAGGTGACGATAGCCGGACTGACAACTGAAATAGAGCTGGGATGGGACGGACAGAAACTATTCTTTAAGCAGGATGAGATTCGTGCTGCTAAACAAATAGGGGAACTACAGCTTTATTTGATTGATACGAAGAAGTGCAACGTATTTGATATTGCTGGTGAGCAATCTGTCACATTCGGTGCAGCGGATTACAATGATATTAATAAACAGCATTGGAAAGCCGATTTTGTTCTAATGCGGGAAACAGGTGCGCCTTGTTTCCGCATAGATTTACGAAGCGGAAACGTCTACCATAACTACCGCCTGCTCCAAGATGATGTGCGGGTGGAAGCTGGAGATATCCTATTTGCCGATGGCGTCATGATGACAATATATGCAGATACAATTGAAATCAACTCCAATGGAAGTTTGGATGCTTCTTTCGTGGAACTGATCGGTCAAGAAAAACCCTATGGCGGGGAGTACCCGGATTATCATCGTTCCCCGCGTATCATTTACCGGGAACCAGAAGAGAAACGCACTATTGCCAAACCAGCCAATAAGCCTAGTAAGCCTAGTGAGCAATTGGCGAGGAATATTGTACCGCCGCTTGTCATGATAGCTGCTTTGATTGCTATTTCACTGATTCAGCCACGCGGGATTTTCATTATCGTAATGGTAATCGCTACTTTGGTTACGGTCATCTTCTCTATCACGTCTTATGTGAAGAATGTGCGAAAATACAAAGCGGATATGAAACACAGGGAAGCAACGTATAAGAGCTATCTGAAGCGAAAAACGAAGGAACTTTATCACGCAAGTGAAGAGCAGCGGCATGCACTGCATTACCACTATCCTGATGTAGGGAAAATATCTGAAATGGCAGCTGCTACCGAGGCGCGCATTTATGAGAAAACAGCATATCATCATGATTTTTTAAACTTCCGTACAGGACTGGGACGAGTGGATACAAGCTTCGAAATTTCTTACAACGAAGAAGAATTCACACAAGAACAAGATGATTTGGTAGATGAAGCAAGACATTTACTCGACCAGTTCAAGGAATTGCAGAATGTTCCAGTCATTACTTCCCTAACGAAGGGACCGGTTGGTTATATCGGACAGAGAAAGCTTGTACTGGAGCAGCTCCAGCTGTTAGTGATGCAGCTGTCCCTATTCCACAGCTATCATGATCTGCAGTTCGTAACCATTTTCCCAGAAGAAGAAAAGAAAGAATGGGATTGGATGCGGTGGCTGCCGCATGCAAGTGTGCGAGACATCAACGTTCGCGGATTCATTTACCATGAGCGCTCCCGTGACCAGGTCCTTCACAGCTTGTATCAAGTGCTGAAAGAGCGGAAGCTGCAAGTTGATGAAAAAAGCAATTCCAATGAGAAGCTCTATTTCTCGCCTCATTATGTTGTGCTAATCACCGATGAGAAACTGATTCTGGATCACACGATCATGGAGTTTTTCAATGAAGATCCAAGTCAATATGGTGTATCTCTCATCTTCGTTCAAGATGTGATGCGGGCATTGCCGGAGCATGTGAAGACAGTCATCGATATCCGCGATAGCAATGACGGAAAAATCATCCTGGAAGAAGCTGAGCTTGTCAACAAAGCTTTTAAACCAGATCATTTTCCGAAGGATTTCAATAAAGAAGTTGTCTCACGGGCATTGGCACCATTAAACCATCTGCAAAACTTGAAAAATTCCATACCAGAACAAGTAACCTTCCTGGAGATGTATGGCGTAGAAAAGGTAGAAGAATTAGCGATTCAATCCCGCTGGGCCACAAATGAGACATACAAGACACTCGCTGTACCGCTTGGGCTGCGAGGAAAAGAAGATATTGTCCAGCTGAATCTTCATGAGAAAGCACACGGTCCGCACGGATTGGTAGCAGGTACGACAGGATCTGGTAAATCGGAAATTATTCAGTCGTATATTCTTTCGCTTGCTGTAAACTTCCATCCATATGAAGTTGCATTCCTCTTGATTGACTATAAAGGGGGAGGGATGGCAAATCTATTCCGCAACCTGCCGCATTTAATGGGAACAATCACCAACCTGGATCGTGCACAATCAATGCGTGCTTTAGCTTCCATTAAAGCAGAGCTGCAGAAAAGACAGCGTCTGTTCGGAGAATATAATGTGAATCATATCAACCAATATCAAAAGCTGTTTAAACAAGGGGAAGCAGCTGAACCGATGCCGCATTTATTCCTGATTTCGGATGAGTTTGCCGAATTGAAATCCGAACAGCCGGATTTCATGAAGGAACTCGTTTCTACAGCCCGTATCGGACGGTCTTTGGGTATCCACTTGATTCTTGCGACACAGAAACCGAGCGGTGTAGTGGATGATCAAATCTGGTCCAACTCCAAGTTCAAGCTGGCATTGAAAGTACAGAATGCCAGCGATTCGAATGAAATTCTCAAAACACCTGATGCAGCCGAAATCACACTGCCAGGTCGTGCTTATTTGCAAGTTGGTAACAATGAAATCTATGAACTGTTCCAAAGTGCGTGGAGCGGAGCAGACTATATTCCGGATAAAAACGATGAAGACCACGTAGATCTTACCATCTATAGCATCAATGACCTGGGTCAATACGATATTCTGACGGAAGATTTAAGCGGACTGGAGCAGAAGGAGTCCATCGAAAAGATTCCATCAGAGCTCGATGCCATCATTGATCATATTGCTGACTACACGGAGCAGCAGCGGATAGAGCCATTAGCACGCCCATGGCTGCCACCTCTGCCAGAGAAAATTTTCGGGCCTCAACTTCACCCAGTGGCGTTCCGCGACGCATGGAACGAGCCGAAAAAGCCTCTGGAGCCAATGATTGGTTTACTCGATCAGCCGGAAATGCAGCAGCAGATTCCATTGACGCTAAATCTATCAAAAGACGGACACATCGCAGTATTTGCGAGTCCAGGTTACGGGAAATCGACATTCCTGCAGACGGTTGTCATGGATTTGGCAAGACAACATAACCCGGAACATCTGCATGTGTACTTGCTGGACTTTGGTACGAACGGATTGCTGCCATTGAAAAATCTGCCCCATGTAGCGGATACATTCCTCGTCGATCAAGTCGAGAAAGTAAGTAAATTAACCCGGATGCTAACTGGCGTCATGAAGCAGCGTAAACAAAAACTGAGCCAGTACAGCGTAGCGAACATTGGCTTGTTTGAGAAGGCGAGCGGGGAGACTGTACCGAATATCTGTCTGGTGATCGATAACTATGAATCTGTCAGGGACAGTGATTTCGGTGACGATTTCGAGAAAGTCATCACACAGATTGCCCGCGAAGGTGCCAGCATCGGTATTCATCTGATTATCAGTGCCGGCCGCCAAAGCGCCATGCGCATGCCTTTGCTGTCGAATATTAAAACGCAAATCGCTTTGTACTTGATCGAAACCAACGAAGCAAGGTCGATTGTCGGACGTACCGACATTGAAATCGAGGAAATCGCAGGACGTGGTCTCGTGAAAATAGAGGAACCAGCATTATTCCAGACAATGCTGCCTGAAAATGGGGAAGAAGCACTGGAAATCCTTGATCGGATTCAAGATATAGCCAAAGATATGAACGAATTCTGGAAAGGGGATTATCCTGATTCTATCCCGATGATGCCAGAAGGTGTCGTGGACTTCCTGGAATTCAAGGAACAGCGCCGTACCAAACGGATTGTGGAAGAGAAGAAAGTGCCGCTGGGACTTGATTTTGAAGAAGTATTGCCTGTTGCCTATGATCCGGCACAATATGATCATTTGACAGTAATCAGCGATCGGAAAGACGGATTGGATCGCATGATCAAATCTGTCGCCAAGAACATTACCTTATTGAAAGATGTCTATCAAACGATGCTTATTGATACAGAAGATAAAGACCTGGAAAACATTGGAGAAGGCATGCAGGCATACGTATCGGAAAGCATTGGCATAGCCGCAATCAAAAATGAAATTATCAATGAGATCAAGCAGCGAATTGCAGATGGGACAGCAGAATCTAAATGGATCGTCCTTATTACAGATCTGCAGGACTTCACTGAACGCGCTGGACTCACGCTGGAGGAAGCAACCCTCATGATGGAACGTGGTGGCAAAGCGGGCATTCATTTCATTATCTGCAGCGACTACAACTATCTAGGCTTGAGCTATGAGCAAGTACCAAAATACCTTCGCAACCAAGCTATTTTCGGACTTGTGGGCATGCGCTTAGGCGATCAGGATATCTTCAAGCAGCCTTTTATCCGCCAGGAAAAATATCCTGAACCGTACGAATGCTATGTAGCCATGGATCATCAGCATGTGAAAGTCAAAATCCCGGAATAAGATTCAAATTAGCTTTCTTATGCTAAGAAAGGAGTAGAGATATGTCATTTCTATGGTTTAAAACAGATACGGAAGCGAAAAGGGATGAGTACTTGAAGCTATACCATAAACTCGAGGATGCAAAGGCTGAACATGATAAGTTGGTCAATGAAGCGGAGTCCTATTTTTCATCCTATAAAGGAAGCATTCCATGTATGGCAGAGGATGCTATTCCAAGTAGTGACTTCATTCCAGCACAGGAACGACTTAACAAAAAGCTGACAGATTACTTGGATGACGAAAAAGAATACCGCAGTAAGCTTGTTACGGCTAGTGACAGGGCATACGAACGGTATCTTCACTACAAACGAAAAGCAATGGACGAGGCGAAGGAGGACTAGGGCATGGCGAAGGATGTGATTATTGACCAAGCTGAATTGGACGCAGCCAAATCATCAGCAGCAAAGCTGAAAGAATCGCTGGATAACACCTATTCTCAAGGGGAAGCTTTGCTTTCTCTTGTACAGGGTTCGAAGTGGGAAGGGAAGTCGCGTGACAGCTTCCTTGCCTACTTGGAGCTGCTTCTTCAGTATCATGCCGACCTTAAAGATGCAGCTTCCCTGCAAAAGAAGGCACTAGATAATATCGCTGATTATCAGGCAGACTTCCAAAACGACAAATTGGTGAAGGAAGTGAAAAGTCTATGACCCAGGCGGATATTGATACCTTCGATGTAACCGAGCTGTATTTGCTAGCTGCGGCGTTTGATGCAGAAGCACTATTTGGTTTGCCAGATAAGAAACTCTATCAGCTTCAGGGAGAAGAACCATGGATCCAGGCATATGCGAATCTTACAAATAAAGGAATATTCGATAAGGAAGGTTCTCTTACAAAATCTGGCGCTGTCATCATTAAGACCTTGTATACATACTTTTTTAGCCAGAAATATGTTCGGATCAACAACCTGATGTTTGCTTTCAAGGAAAAAGAAGCGGAAGAAGTCATCATCCTTGTTGAAACAGCTGATAAGAGCTATAAACTTTACGTTATGGACAAACCGCTTGTCCTGAAACTGCTTGGAGAAAAAGTACCACTGCTGAATCGTGAACCAGTTGAAGCGGAGAAGAATTTCCTGCAACGTGAGCTGTCAGTTGAAGATAAGGAAGCAATTAAAGAACTGGATGTGACGAACGATATCGTCAATTTAGAACTATTCCATCCTCGTGTGAAACCGCAAATCAACACGAATTCGAATCATTATCAGCAATGGCTTGTGCTTTCGAAAGAGGACAGACTGATCATGATTGATACGACGCAAAAGCAGTACTACCAAGCGAGCCAGTACTGGTTCTTGAAAGTTTTGTTCGATGCGCTGGACTTCCCGTATCGGCAGAAAGTGGGGTTAAGGTAGATGGCAGGCAGTGGAGCAATTACAGTCGACCCGATTGAGATTACAGACATTTATAAGCAGCTTATAGCTATCATGGAAGATTTACAGTCAAACGCTGTTCCGGCGATTGAAAATATTAAAAATACGAAGTTCTATCAAGAAGGAAAAGCGATGGAAGCTATCGAGGCTTACCCTGAAGCGAATGATAAGTTCATGGAGCTGCAGGATCATTATGCGCGTATTTCCTCTTTGGTAATTGACACTCTGAACACGATGATTGAAACAGACGAAGCGATTGCTTTGAAAATCATTGATGCATTGGAGGTGTAATGATTGGACGTTAAATATCGGAGCAGTCAATGGGAAAAAACAAGGGACAGCCTGCGCGACCTGATTGGACTTGGTGTTTGGGGCAAGGGCATGATTGATACAATGAAAGATATTACGGACAATTTGGATGAAGCAAGCGAGAAGGTAGCGAAGTATGATTCTGACGGTGTTGTCTCGTTTTCTTACACAAGCGATAAAGATAAGTATCAGCGATTGTTTGAGGACTTTAAGGTATTAGAAGATTATAGTGGAAGTGTTGGGGATATCGTGGAGGACAATATCGATCAGCCATTTTATGAAGACATAGATGAATTTGTCCAGAAAGTTCGTGATTCTTCCATATCCAACTACACGACCAAGAACCATATCGGTGCAACCGAAACAATCCCAATCTCTTATTACGGATCCTATCAGGAATACACAACAGAGAAAACAGAAATCACCATGGATGATATACTAAGTGGGGATAACTATTACGCCGACCAGATCAAAGCATCCTTTGAGGAATGGAAGGTACAGAATCCGGATGAAGATATCAGCTATGAGGATTACCGCACTGCTGCAGTTAACACACGGGCGTTTGAATATGAATCCATTGAAGATGGCCAGTTTACAAAAGAGTTCTGGGTAAATATAGCTGCGCTCGTCGTCATCGTTGGCGTTACAGTCGTATGTCCGCCTGCTGGTGCTGTATTAGGTGCAGCTTATGCGACGGTGGAAATGGGTAGTGCGATCTCAGGAAAAGACTGGGCTTCCGGCCGAGAGTTAGATACGACAGAACGCTGGACGCGGGGTATACTCGCCCCTATTGATATACTGCCGATCGGAAAAGCTATCACAACCTTTACTGGGACTGCTCGTACGACAAGCAAGGTAATTGACGTAGGGCAATACGCGAACAAAGTGAATAAGACAACCAGTCCTGTACGCCAAGCGGATAACGTCATCGATTTGAAAATACCGAAAGATAAGCCGGAAGTAAGAACACCAATGGCAGATAGTGCAGCCGTACATACAGATAATGTAGTCAGCTTGGCGGATCACGCAAATAAGCAGACGGCTAATAGACTTCGTAATAGTCAATGGGCTGTGAAGGAACAGGAAAAAGTACAGAAGTTGCAGAAGGCATCGGGTGCTGAGCAATTAACTGCAGGGAATACAGAACCTATCTTGATGGGGAAAGGCACTTCAAATCCAGGGCATAATAATTCAATTACTGGATCAGGTGAAATTATATCGAGCACAAGTGATTTTATATCATATCAAGGGAAAATCAATTCTAAAGTTAAAAATGATATTAGTAATATGCCAGTTAGTTATAAAAGACATTTAGAAGAAAATATAGGTGATTATAGTTTAACATATAATGATTTCCAACAGCTTAAGCTCAAACCTGTAGCAGAATTAACAGACGAAGAGCTGAAAACTATTAAGGCTATACGTGATGCGGTTCCTCATCCAACATCTGATACTTATTTGCAAAAGACAATCCCAATCTCTGACATTGATAAATATTTGGATGGTAGTTACAAAGAAATCGGGGGCTATGTTGCCAAATTAGATGATGTAGATCATATCAAAGACTATGAGGATGTGGTTGAATCATTCAGGTTAGATTACACTACATGGGATGGATCAAGGCCATATCCTGAAGGCGGAAACGCTTATGGTAAAATTAAATTCAAATCAGATGATGTGGATGATATAGGAATACCATATGGAGAGAGATTAGGAGGTACTAATAATGACGGCCCTCCTTGTACACTTAATGGTTTCACAGGTTCGAGAAATAACGAAGTAATTCCTGAGTGGGTATTTAATCAACGGCGCTTACCCAAAGTTGGCGCAGAGTTATACGTAGTTGAAGATGGTGTCGAACGATTAGTGGGTATTTTTAATGGTAAATCTTTTGTATCCACCAAATGATGGAGGTATTATTATGGTGAAAAAAGGGTACTTTGGTAAATACAAAGGCATAGAGTATGAGGTAACTAGAGATATGCAAAATAGATTTCTGATAATGACAGATGATTTATCCAAAACTACAAGTGATTTTGTCGATCTTTATAATAGTGGTGTCTACACAAAAGAAATAAACCAGAATGAATTGAGTGAATACTATAAGATAGAGCCTTATGTAAATTATAAAGGACACAAATTTGGAGTAAGTTCGTCAGAGTTAAATGGAAAAGTACTTATTGGTACAACAGACAGTATTTTGGCTGAACAGCTCAATTTTGAAAGAACTGACAAATACTATTATGAAAAGTGGATTTCTAAGGATGATGTAACCATTATCGAGGAAAGAAAGGATATCACAACTTAACAATTTAAGAATAGTAGAGTATGCCTAAGAAGGTATGCTCTTTTTGCTTTAATAGGATGAACACTGCTGCGGTTTTCCTTCTATTTAAGACAGAGGAAGTCGAAAGAATGGAAATACCTTACTTAACTTCATTAAGTGATTCATCCTATGCAAGAGAAAATATTAGCTATCCACAAACGGGTAACGGAATTACATCCGCAAGAGATGGAAATTAATTAGCTGAATACGAGGCAAGCGGCTTTATGAAACCGCAGAATTATACTCTGTTATAGATGGAAAGGCAACTCTCGTAGGGGTTACGATGACAGATTAGAAAAATTCACAAAGATGCAGAATTAGGAGAAATTATCATGACTAGAAGAGGGGTGTATTGCGTATACAATGGGTATGAATTTCGTTTAAACCAAAAATCAGATGGAACCCATGAGATTGTACAAAAGATAAAATGAAAATAGATGATTCATTTATACTTTATCAAAATTCAAAAGATATTCATAACCAATTTAGATGAGCAATATTATTCTTTCTTTGTACTTAAGCCAAATAGAATAATTTTAGAAAAAGGAACAATCGATAGATATAATGTTTTGTTTCTTGGAAAGGATGATGCAAAAGTTTATATAGATAAATCCAGAAATTTAATTAGGGCCGCTTGCATTCTATATGATTTTTCCTTAAAGTTAAAGCTATTTTATGATCTTATTAATGGAGGTAAAAACGGATTCTGATTTTATAGAAACTGTAAAGACATTATATCTTCAAGGTTGAAGAGCTTTTTAGGGGCTTTAGTATTGAGTATGGGGTGAATATAGGAATAATATCTTTGCAATATATAAGGGAACAGAATATGCTGCAGGTATTAAAGCAGATGGACGGATTATTTTACGATCAGAAAGATTCAGAGTTGAATTATTTGGATTTGATAAGAAAGCGATTGCTGATAATACTATATATGTAAGAATGTCCATCAAAATGACATAGAACAAATTTATAAGAAATGGATAGAAGCAATTTATAAGGGTTATAAATTGAAGTGGTTGAAACAAAAGGTGATATGATATCCATTGTTACTATGACTGGCGATTATAAGATTTGGGAAAGATTAAGCATGAATCTGATAGATAAAAGAATCTATCAGAAGTGGATATATAAAGATGATGCTATTATCAATGGAATAAAAAGTATTATTTAATGTTAAGATCTTAATTAAGTGTAAATGAGAAAATAAACATTGATTAGTTGTTAAACAAGTACGATAAATCTATCTCGAACAGCTAGTTATTTTATATTGTAAATTCCGTTTTGAAAGCTTCAATCATAATCGTAAAGGGAATTTAAAACCTTTTGGCATTAGGGCTAAGAAAAAGAAGAAAAAGAAGCAGTTCAGCATCAAACCAAGGAAACTTTATTAAAGGTAAGAGGTTTCTTTTAAAAGGAGCATGCCCCTGGGCATGCTCCTTTCACAATGGATTAATCAATTCCTCACTATTATTCCTCGGCGAGTTCACCAATGTAGAAACAGGATAAGCCGTCAATTCCTCGGAATAAGGATTCAATAATTCCTGCAAATTATCTGGGTCTTGTTGTTCCCGATCAAGCCAAAT
The DNA here is from genome assembly GCF_047228925.1 of Terribacillus jepli. Classification (NCBI taxonomy): domain Bacteria; kingdom Bacillati; phylum Bacillota; class Bacilli; order Caryophanales; family Bacillaceae; genus Terribacillus; species Terribacillus jepli. Next base: position 106,830 of record NZ_JBFEGH010000006.1, read on the forward strand.
GTCCTGAGCGTTGGCTGGCAGGATCACTGGCATGCGGTGATGGATCTGCTGCATGAAGCTATTGGCTTTGGTTGTGATAATGGTGCAGGTGAAAACGTTGCTGCCATCCTCCTCTTGCCACTTTTCCCAAAGGCCAGCGAAGGCGAAGGGTCTCTTATCTTTACGCTGGATGCGCATGGGCTGCTTGTTGCCGTCTTCGGTTTTCCATTCATAGAAGCTGTCGGCAGGGATTAAACAACGCTGTTTCTGGAAGGCTTTTTTGAAGCTGCGTTTTTCCAATAGTGTTTCGGCTCTGGCATTGATCATTTTGCTGCCGATTTTTTTGTCGGGTGCCCATGGGGGAATCAGTCCCCAGCGCAGGCTTCCCAGCCGCCGATTTTTTCCGTCGTGGATGATGGCGGCAATCTGCTGGGTAGGTGCGATATTATAGCTGGGCTCTAGCGCTTCCATTTCAGAGACTGCGTCATATGTACGCAGGATTTCTTCCCAGGGAGTGAGTAAGGTGAATCTGCCGCACATGGTCATCTCTCCTTTTTCCATCCAGTATAACCCTTTTGCTGATTACCGAAACGATCCAGAAACAACGATACAGAGGAGGATGGCTCCCAACATGACGATGGCAAATGCCCAATCGGTCCAGCGTACGTGATAGGAGCGGTAAAATGTACGGTCCCTCTCGCCTGTAAAACCTTTGGACTCCATGGCAACGGCAGTACGCTCGGCTTTGCGGATTGCACTGGCCAGCAGCGGAATGGTGTATTGTTTGTACCTGGTAAAACGGCTGGTTTTCGTTCTGGCACCTCGGATGAGATGGGCGGAACGGATTGTTGATAGTTCTTCTTTTAATAACGGCAAGAAGCGATAGCCTGCCAGAATACCGTAAGCAAGCTTGGGTGATACACGGCATTGCTGAATCAAACTCAAAATAAACGCCACTTTATCTGTTGTCAGGACGAATAACAGAGACAGCGTGGCGTAGCTGAACACGCGGATAGCTAATGCAAGTGCGTCCTGTACTGATTCTCTCGGCAATTCCCAGAAAAGGAATTGCTGGGTGACAGCCGGATTTTCCGGTGCCTTTGCAAACAACAATGTAGAAACCAGCATACCAAGAGCGAATAGTGTGAAGGGAAGCAGATAAAGCAGATATTTCTTTAGCTGTACCTTCCCGAACAGCAATGTGACAACCATCGTCCAGCCAATGTACAAAAGTAGTGCCATCGGATCAAAAAGGAAAGCGATGATGATTGCTGCAATTGTCACAGTCCCTGCCTTGATGCTGGGGTTGATGTTATGCATAAAGGCTCGCCTCCTGTTTGCGCTTCAGGTAAACTTCTCTTGCCGGAAGGGAAAGGCCATGATCAGGCAAATCCGTTCTCGCCCAGATGGCAGCAGGTTTGTCATCGTGAACAATACTGCCTTTATCCACAATCAGAACACGTGTTGCAAAACGATCGACCAGTTCCATATCGTGCGTAATCATGACAATGGTGCAGCCGCGCTGGTGATGTTTACGGATCAGATTCATCAGCACGTCGGTCGTATGGCTATCTTGGCCGAATGTCGGCTCATCCAGCACGAGCAGCTGAGGCTCCTGAACGAGCATCGTCGATACGCTAAGCCGTCTTTTTTGGCCTTGGCTCAAGGTGAAAGGATGCTTGTCGGCTTGTGCAGCTAATTGGATTTCCTCTAAAGCCTTCTGGATTTCCCCCTCGTATGCCGTCTGACTGTAGGCAAGTTCTCCCCAAACAGAGTCGGTAAGAAATTGATGCTCAGGATTTTGAAATACATACCCGATCTGCTGATATAGTTCATCCGTTTTCCAACGAGAAAGTTTGTTTCCTAGAAATTCGATACCCCCACCTGTAGGTTTCAGCAATCCAGTCATCAGTCGGGAAAGAAGCGTCTTTCCGCTGCCGTTTTTGCCTGTAATAGCTAGGAATTCTCCTTGCCAAATAGTAAGGTTAGGGATATCCAGCAAGACTTTTTCTTTATTGTGGAAGATAGCATTCTCTACACGGACAATACATTTCTCTGTCTGCATAACTTCCGGCGTTACTGTCTGGAATTGCAAACCGTCAGGGAGCAGGTCGATTGTAAGCGGCCAGGGCTTTGGAAGCTGTGCTTGCTTGGCAAGAAGAACGGCCTCGGGCAGCCAAATGCCGCGTTGCTGCAGATCCTCGTCATACAGATTGATCGCATCACGCAAGTCTCCGTCAAAGAATAACGAGCCATCTCGGTCCAGAAGCATTGTCCGGTTAATAATTGGCAGCCAGTAGTCAATATTGTGTTCAATTATCAGAAGTGTGATATCCTGCTGTTTTTTTAAGTGATGGATCGTTTCTACAAGATCCTTGCTCGCTGCCGGATCCAGGTTAGCTGTCGGTTCATCTAGAATAAGCAAGCGAGGCTCCAGCGCCAGAACCGCTGCCAATGCGACTTTCTGCTTCTGTCCGCCGGAAAGGGTATGAATCTGATCCTTTCTCCTATTCTGTAAACCAACAAGGGAGAGGACGCGGTCAATTTCCGAATCCATCTTCTCTGGAGCTAACTTTCTATTTTCCAAACCGAAGGCTATTTCATCTTCCACGGTCAGCATGCAGAATTGTGTTTCGGGATCCTGAAATACAGTTGCAACCTCTAAATTAATTTCTCCGCTTTTGAAATCCTCGATCTTGGACCCTGTGAAGGAGATACTGCCGCTCATCTTTCCATCCAGTTCTTTTGGATACAGCCCGTTCAAACAATAGGTGAGTGTGCTCTTTCCGGATCCGCTTGGGCCAAGCAGGAGAATGCTGTCCCCTTGCTGTATCGTAAAACTCAAATCGGTTAAAGTAGGGATGCTTTCTTCCTCAAATGTGACGGTAAGCTGGTTTACTTCCAGAAGGGGCTGTTTCATCCTGCTTTTCGCTGGCGGTATGTTTTGCCGAGCGGGAAGCTCGTCAATGTTCCAGTTTTCGCCAGCGCCTCACTGATTGCTTTGCCGATCAGTCCGCTTATCACAGCTCCGCTGATGATCCGGACAACAAGCATAAGCACAACGTAAGAAGGGTCAAGCGCTACAAAGCCTCCGCGGAAATATCCCCAGATGAAGCTTGTGATGGCTGCGCCAACTCCTGCACCCATCAATACGAGCACATGATAAGAACGGTAGCGCGTCATGGCAAATGCTGCTTCAGCACCGAGCCCCTGTACGACAGCAGAAAGAATGACAATCGGTCCGACGCTGCTGCCAATCAGCACCTCTACAATTCCGGCAATCGTTTCCGAGACTAGGGCGACACCAGGTTTTTGGATAATATAAGCGGCCACGATGGAGACAAGGAACCATACCCCGAAGATGATATCGGTTCCAATCGGACCGACAAGCCCCATCATCACGACATTGACAGGCAGGAATAATAGATAAACAATACCGAATACGACGGCAAGCGCCGCCATGACGACAATATCCTTCATCCGCCAGCTTTTCATTTGATCACACCCTTGGCAGAAGGACTGTTAGCTGACATGGTGACCGTCATGACTGTATGCGAAGAGCCGGAGCTTTCCGTTTCGGTGAAAACATGCTCCAAGCCTTCAAACACATCAATGGCATTGCCATCAAGCCGGGTGGAATAATGAGACTTGGAAACAGTGATTCCACGCTTACGCATATTTTCGATCTGGCTGTAGATGGTATCCATATAATTACCGCCACCTAATGGATAGAGCGAGAATTTGGATGCCGTTTCAAGCTGCTTTACTCCTGCTGTAGTGGGAAAGTTCAGCTTGACCTCGTCTTCGGCCATATAGACATCCCCTGTCGAATCACCTGGACAGCCGATTGAGTAGGTGCCATTGAACACGACATGTTCTCCATCTTTAGCTGCTGCCAGAAAAATAGCGGATGTGACATCAAATACATGTGGAATTCTCCCACGTACAAGAGTTGTTACATCATCTGTCTCCATCCATACTTTTGAGGTATCGACGATCTCCAATGCCTCCAAAATGATTTCCTTGAATCTGTCTGCCATCGGATAAACCGAAAAACTGCAGCCGGCAATTCGGCTGGTCCCGCAATAATTTTGCATTTCCAAGATGATTCCTCCTATTTTTTTGCATATAAAAAGCGACGGCACCATAGGGCGCAGTCGCAGAATATACACAAAAAGAATAGGATAATTCTGGCTGCACTTCCCCACGCTGGTATTATCCAGATCGAGTTCAAAGGGTCAGAATCAAGGATTCCTCTCAGCCGTTGCCAGCTCCCCTAGTGCGTCGCTCGTTATGCAATTTATAGATTCATAGTAAGAAATAAAATGGAGTTTGTAAAGCGTTTCTTGTTGGAACGTCATGATTTCTGTATGCATGGGGGGAGGGAAAGGATTAGATAGCTTGACATAAGGGAAATTAAAAAAGAAAAAATGGAGGGGAAAATATGGAGAAGCACGCTTTTTCGGATACTGAGTGGGAGTGGCTTCAACTCAATCGGGAAATAGATGTAGAAAGAAGTTCAGAATTAAAACATTACACGGAGGAAATACCTTGGCTCGAACACATAAACGACACAAAGACCAATAGCTTGCAAATGGAGACAACCAATCATAAATCCTTAGCTGTTTGGGGAACACTCATCTATGTACAAGAAGTGGATAAAGAGGAAGAGAATCATCTTTTACAATTCTTCGTAAAAGAAAAAACACTGTTAACGACAGAACTTGACTTAACTTTATTACCAGCAGCAACAAAAAAAGGGATTCTTGCTAAAATGCAAGATGCAAACAATGCAATTGAAGGATTCATGATACTCCTCGGGGAGATCATGTCGGCCTTTCTACATAAAATAGATCAATATGAAGTCAGGCTGAACGATTTGCTTTGGCAAGTCAAAGAGCATAATGACACTAGGCTGCTTAATAAGATAGCCGAAAACCGGCATGAAATATTGGTGTGGAAAAACTTCCTGATCCCATTCATGGAGGTTAAGACAGGCATAGTCGAAGCATTTGGAGAGAGATATACGCAGAACGTGCATTTTAAACGGACAAACTATCGATTTGAACGTTGTGACAATCTCGTTCGCGCCTATGAAGAAGAAATCAGGGCTTTGATTGATTTTGAGGATGTTGTTTCTTCTTTTAGAGGCAATGAGATCATGAAGACACTTACTGTCATGACGGTTCTCTTTACCCCTGTCATGGCATTTGGTGCATTATGGGGCATGAATTTTGATAACATGCCCGAATTGAAGTGGAAATTCGGATATATTGGAGCCATGATTTTAGTCATTCTTTCGACCTTTCTTGTTTATTGGTTCTTGAAAGCAAAAGGCTGGACAGGAGATATGCTAAAGTCGAAGAAGAAGCGGAAGTATGTGGATTAAAGCTGTAAATTATAAGGTGATTTGTTTCTAGTTGTATATCAGGATCATTTTGATTTACCAGTAGAAGCAAAACTATTGTTTTAAAAGGAGAAACAACTATAGAGACAGATGGCTTTACTGTTGTGATTTCAACATGCTCAATTTGTCGTTTGGGCCGCTGGTGAACTATATTAACTGCGCCTGGTTTATGATACAAAGAAATTTGGATTGTAAATAAGCGTTTTACATAGAACATCTTCATTAGTGCAACTAAAAAAGGATCGCAGAGAATGAAAAAATTGCTCTGCGATCTTATTTCATTTCTTTTTAATCGTTATCGTCCAAGCCGCTTCACCCAATTGCTCATAAGCAGTTACTTCATGACCTGCTTCGGCTGCCCATCTGGGAATGGATTCGGTTCCTTGGGTGCAATCGAATTGAACCTCCAGCTCATCACCCGATTGTATGTGTTTAATGGCTTCCTTTGCTTCCACTAATGGGAAGGGGCAGACCATTCCCATAACTTCCAATGTTTTTTTCATTTCCAGACACTCCTTTATGCTGGTACAGCATGTGTAGTTTGCTTTGCTTTTTTACGTGGTCGTACATAAACAAAATAAGAAGCAGTCCATGTTCCTAAAATCATGAAGGCTAACGAAATCCATCCTTGCCACGTCATCATGGCAGTCATCACAAGACCGTTACCGATTGAACAGCCACCTGCTAAGGCTGCACCGAAGCCCATCATCAGTCCGCCGCTGAAGCTATGAATGGTTGTTCTCAAATCAGGCAGCCTGAATCTGAATTCACCACTCATTTTTGCTGCGAACAAAGAACCTAAAAAGATACCAAGGACAAGAAAAACACCCCAGTTGATAAAACTCAATTCCCCTGTAACCAAATATTGAAGAATATTTGCCGAGGGCGTTGTGATACCCAAACCTGAGATACGCCCGGTAGCAACACTCAACGGCCACGCCAAGATGGCGATGAGCCCTACGAGAATGGCAGTGACAAACGGATGCCAGCGCTTCTCGAAAAGAATATGCGCCAGACCTGTTCTTTTTGGCTTCAAACCTGGAATCTTGACTTTTGGTTTGCGCAAAGTACGATAAACGATGAACCCGACTACTGCGGTAAAGGTGCCAATCAATATCCAGTTATTTACCCCTAATGTAGCTGCAATGGAGTTGTTCTCCAACTGCACCACCTTTACAGCTGTGTCCAATGGCAGCAATACACCTGACTTCATGATGGCTGCCACTAGCATATAGCCGGCCAGTGCAATCCAGCTGCCGATTAACCCTTCCCCAGCACGATACCAAGTACCTGTCGCACAACCGCCAGCAAGAATAATACCGATGCCGAAGATGAATGAACCTATGATTACCGCTATGATTGGCAGCGTACCTGCGTGGAATTCAAAGACTCCTAAATGGATCAAAGCATATACGCCAATACTTTGAATCGCAATTGCAATCAGCAAGGCATAAAACATTCGGTTATCTTTCGTTAAAAACATGTCGCGAAAGCCGCCAGTCAAACAAAAACGCCCTCGCTGCATCACAAATCCCAGTAATGCCCCGCAAAGCAAACCCGTCAGGATCATTTGAATCATTGTTACACCTCTCTTAATCCGAGTATTCTTATAAGTTTTTATGATAATGCTTTGTTCATGCAGAATCAACCTTTAATTTGTTTTTTTCTGAATTTACAATGTGTTCGGTGATTTGGTTATTTTTGTAATGGGGCTATTGTGATAAAGTTAGGGAAAAGGGGGGCTGAGGTGAGAAGATTCATTATTCTATGTTTATTGTTCATTGTCTCTGGTTGTACAAGAGAGCTTGAGCCGAGTGCGTACGGAGATGTCATAAAAGAGACGGATCCTTTGGTAACACTTGAAATAGAAATTGACACCAGGACAGTTCCCGATGAGATACCTTATCTGATAAAAAATCAAAGTGACCATTCTTTGACCGAAGGCAGGGAATTTGCAATAGAAAAATATGATGACAAACAAGAAAAGTGGTTTCAGATACCTTTTAGGGAAGGCAGTGCACACCAGCTTGATGCTTGGATCATCGAGCCCGATTCACAAAGCAGGGAATCTGTCAACATAGATGTTTTGGACCAATCTCTGACTGATGGTGTTTATCGGCTAATCAAGGTTCTATCATCCGATGGAAACGGAATAGTCGTTTATGGCAAGTTCACTGTGGAGAATGACAAAATCAGCAAAGGAGCTGAACAATGAAAAAAGTGATCATAGCTGGAGGAACAGGCTTCGTTGGTGAATATTTCACGAAACGATTCACGGAATCAGGATATGAGGTGCGTATCATTTCCAGGCAGAAACAGCATATATCCTGGCATGATAATGCGGCTGTGAATGAGGCACTGGAAGAGGCAGATCTCCTTATCAACCTTGCTGGTAAGTCGGTGAATTGCCGATACAATGAGAGTAATAGACAAGAAATTATGAATTCAAGAGTAGCGACAACGAAAATATTAGGCGAGGCAATTCAGTCCTGCAAGAATCCACCCAAACTATGGATCAATAGCAGTACGGCAACCATTTATCGACATGCGGAGGATCGTCCGATGACAGAAGCAGAAGGCGAAATCGGGGCGGGCTTTTCCGTGGATGTTGCCACGAAATGGGAGGATACATTCTTCTCATTCAAACTGCCAGAAACAAGACAAATCGCATTGCGAATTGCAATTGTTTTGGGGAAAGACGGAGGGGTCATGACACCTTATCGAAATTTAGTGAAGTTCGGACTTGGTGGTGTACAAGGCACTGGTGAGCAAATGTTTAGCTGGATACATATGGAAGACTTGTTTCAAATCACGTTCTTCTTGATAGAAAGAAAAGAGCTGCGCGGCGTTTTTAATTGCTCGGCACCGAACCCTGTGACAAATCGTGAATTGATGCAAATACTGAGAAGCGAAATGAAGGCTCCTTTCGGATTGCCTGCACCTAAATGGATGCTGGAGATGGGGGCCATTTTCATCCGGACCGAAACGGAATTGGTATTGAAGAGCCGGTGGGTTATACCTGATCGGTTAGAGCGTGAAGGTTATATGTTTCGTTATAAAACACTTGACCATACCTTACAGGATATTCTGCAAGTGTGAATAGCGCATGGAGATTTTATAGGGATTTATGATAAGGAGAAATCCTGTTTAGCATTCTATAAAAACAAAATATCTGAACCACTCAAGAGACTCCTTCAGGGGGTCTTTCTTACATTAATTACTTGCATAGTGTCATAATAAATACCGGACAAAGAAAGCCTGCTTTATCGTCCTTATTCAAAGTCTTGGATAGCCGAGGAAAAAACTGAACGAATAGCATAAAGCTGCGGAGAAGAGGCAATATGAAAGTGAATAATGAGTCAATTGAATTAGCAAAATCAATGGATTTGGAGTCCATACAACAATTATTCGATGAAAGCAGTAAAGAACTTCAAGAAGAGGGGATTTTTCAATGGGATGAAAACTATCCCAACCGAGATTATTTTAAAGTAACAATAGGAGCAAAAGAACTGTATGTACTGAAAATAGACGGAAGAGTCATGGGAGCGGTTGTGTTGAATGAATGGCAATCACCTGAATGGAAGACAGTGAATTGGCGGAACAAAAATGGCAATAATTTAATTGTCCATACTTTTTGTATACATCCTCGGGCACAAGGGACAGGCTATGGCGGAAAAATACTGAAATTCGCTGAGGAAATGGCATTGAAACAAGGGTATACCGGAATTCGCTTGGACGCTTTTTCCAAGAACGAAAATGCATTGGTTTTTTACGAGAAAAAAGGCTATGTAAAAGTGGGAGAAATTAAATTCCAGTCGAAGCCGATAAATGATCAACTGTATTTCTGCTTTGATAAGATTTTCAACAAATGAATATATCTTATGGATACAGATTGTTTGATGACAAAATTGTATCTGGGATAAAATAAATACGCTAGTCAAGGATATGGGAATGAGGGACAAATATGAATTTGTCAGGAAACACAGTACTGATTACCGGCGGAGCTTCCGGAATCGGTTTTGCTTTTGCGGAAAGGTTCATCAAAGCAGGCAGCAAGGTGATCGTCTGCGGTCGTCGTGAAGCGAAGCTAGAGGAAGCAAAGGAAAAATATCCGGATCTTATCACGCGTGTGGCGGATGTTTCATCGGAAACGGATCGCGTTGAACTATTTGATTGGGTAACAGAAAACCATCCAGAAGTGAACGTACTTGTAAATAATGCAGGTATACAGCAGCGGTATAATATCTTGACGGCGGATGCAAAGGATAACTGGAGTTATTACAAGCAAGAAATAACAGCCAATATTGAAGCTCCTATGCATCTTGCTATGTTGTTTGTACCGTATTTTGCGAAAAAAGATGCTGCAGCGATTATTAACATCACATCTGGTTTAGGATTCACACCAATGGCAATCGCGCCGATTTATTCGGCAACAAAAGCAGCAATGCACTCCTTTACGGTCAGCGTCAGACACCAGCTTTCCGATACTCCTGTCCAAGTGATCGAGGTGGCACCACCGGCAGTAAATACGGATCTGGGCGGAGTAGGACTGCACACATTCGGGACGCCTGTGGATGAGTTCGCCGATGCGATATTTGAACAAATAAAAGCAGGCAGCTTGGAAATGGGTTATGCCCGATCAGAAAAAGCCAGAAAAATGTCAAGAGAAGAAATCGATGAAGCTGTTGCCGGTATGTATGAGAATATGAAGGATTCGATCAAATAAGGTATAACAAAGGGCCATATGGTGAGCAAATATGTTCATCGTTGGTCCTTTTGTTAAAAAAAGCATCATTTAAAACATTCTGGTTGGGTTTGCGATTTTACTGCGGCCAACCCGGTTTACATGATGCATTGCAGCTAAAATTAGAAAGATGTCATCTGTTCCATATTTATCTGCAGATTGATGTCAGGGGAACATTAATTTTATATAGATGAAACATTTCCTTCTCTATATCGTATATCTAATACGACATCAAAAGGAGGAACAGGATGATTTTTCTTATTGCATTAGCCGGCTTGGCTGGCTTTATCCTAATAGCTTTGGCTGATTTGGCAGCTGGAGGAGGAAGAACAAAGGTTAAGCAGTACCTGGCTGCAGGAATTGTTGCTTATATTGTACTGCTTATCACCATCTATTTCGTTTTACCTGCATTCATTATCCAAAATATCTTGTGGTTGAACGCAATCGGAATATTCTTTGCTGCTTTTGGGCTATTTGCAAGCAGCAATCAAGCGGCAAAGAAAAAAAGGAATATAGGCGTTTCACTTGCGGGAGTATTAATAGCATTACTTGTGATTGGGGGAATTGTTTGTGTGATTGCCAATTTCGCAGTATACCAGTCTACGTATGACCATGTCGTCAAATCCACTGAAGAAGAAGCAAAGCCATTGGATGAAGATAAGACACCGATTGCAATTGCACCTAGCTCGGTCCGGAACAAGATGAACAAGAAGATGAGTGTCGTACCGAATACGCAGCTTTATCATCTAGGCAGTCTGCAGACCCAAACAGTGGGGGGAACCAATGAATACATCGCGCCTGTTGAATTCGATGGTTTCTTCAAATGGCTAAAAGGCGGCGAAACAACAGGTTACTTTGTCATTGATGCGACTGATCTCGGCGCACAACCAGAGTTTGTCGAAAATGAATTATCGTATGTACCATCTGCTTATTTTCATAAGGATCTGAAACGAATCATCTATTCTCGTTACCCTTCTTACATCCAGGAAGGAGAGGCGCGTTTGGAGGTCGATGAAGAAGGAAAGGCATGGTACATTCAGACCGTTTATCAGCCCAAATTGTTCACTGACAAAGCGAACGGTGACGATATCCAAGTGGTCGTGGTCAATCCATATAATGGAGAGTCTGCTATTTACGACGCTGACCAGGCACCTGATTTTATCGAAAACACGATTTCACCAGAAATGGCTAGTAAGTTGAACACATATTACGGAGAGTACAGTGGCGGATTCTGGAATCGTCATTTCGGGAAATCCGGTGTGAAAATTCCGAATGATAATGGCACGGAGCATGGTGTCACAGCTGTATTCGCTGAGGATGGCAGCATCCAGTACTTCACTGATTTCAAATCGCCGAAGGAGAATATCGACTCTGCGCTCGGCTACTCGATGGTCGATGGCCGCACCGGGGAAGTGACATTCTATGGTGGGGAGAAGAACAATGGAATCATGGACTCTTCGGGGGCCGTGGAAGTGGTGGAGAAAGAATATCCTGAAAAGAAATGGGAAGGGAAAATGCCAGTTCTCTACAATATTGACGGTAATCCAACCTGGGTGATCAGCGTGCTCGACTCCAATGGAATCTTCAAGCAGTATGCTTATGTACGAGCGGCTGATTCCGACTATGTCGTTTTCGGTGAAGATGCAAAAAGTACGTTGGATGCGTATCGTCTGCAGCTGGCAACAGATACAAGTACTGCAGAATCGACAGGAGATGCTCCAGTGCACAAAGTGAGCGGGGAAGTGAATCGCCTTTATATTTCCGGAGACAATGCCGGATCGAAGACGATTCAGTTCTTGCTGACAGATCAGGATGTCATCTACAGTATCAACGCAACCGATGCACCATACGCCATTTTCCTGAAAGAAGGCGATCAAGTCAGCTTTGAGGCTGCGATGCATGATGGGGCAAAATCAGCAACAATCGAACAAATATCCATCGAAGGATTGAATTAAATGATAGAAGCCAGCTTTCAAGATGAGAGCTGGCTCTATTTAAAGAAAAAGGAGTGCTGTTATGAGTGAAGGCAAAGAAACTCCGGAAATGCGAAGGGAAAAATTGAGACAAGAAGAAATAAAACAGAATCCAGCAGGCAATCTAAGTGATGCGTTCAATAGGAATGAAAATGGAAACCTCACTGATTTGGTTGGCGGCTTAAGCTGGAAAGTGGCAGGGATCATTCTGCTCATATTGATTGTTTTTTTAGCGGCATTGTTGTTCTTCGGCTGAAGATTTTTTGGAGATCTATTCAAGTTACAGCGGGAGTTGAATTAACTCAAAACAGATTAAATCTGAATCAAATCATAGTAACAGTACTGTTAAACACATATGAAACGCTGCTTGCCATGGGCGGTGATGGGGCAATCAATGAATGCATCAATGGCTTGCGAAAAAGAGCAAAAGCCCACTTTTGCTTTTGTGCCGCTGGGCACTGTGAATGATTTTGCCCGTGCTTTGAACATTCCTTGTAAACCTGAGCAGCGCTGACTTTAGTGAAGGACTATCATACGAACGCAGTCGATATTCGTAGCAGGTTTCGAAAAGTTTGCTGAAGAGGCCGAGGTGGATGACCATCACGTTTTGAAAGCGTTATCCATTCCAAAGACAGTCAAGTGGATTCCTGATATCTGGAAGGGTAAACTGGCATCCAATGAGCAAGTTGCTTATTATCGTTCCCAAAGAACATAAAAACCTCACCTGTTTAAGGTGAGGTTGTAGAGCTTGAAGTTGAATCATTGAGAGCAGGAAGCTCTAATTGGTCACGCAGTTCCTGGGTGGCGTTAGCAAGTGACGTTGGATCTGGAAGAAATGCGTAGGCGTTATAGCCAGGGACAATCTCATTTCCGCCTTGCCCTTCCAGCTTCAGACTTTCCACTGCCAAATCATTGTTCACACCGTAGGAAATGAAGCTTTTCATTTCATCGAATGTCATATTCGTCGTCATGTTACTGCCGACAGCATCCAGAAGACTGGAATATTTAAGTACTGAGCTCATATCCGTCGCTTTATCCATCATCGCTTCAATGATCTGCTGCTGGCGGTCGTTACGGGCAAAGTCACTATCTTGCTTCCGTGTCCGAGCAAGGGCTAGTGCTTCTTCTCCGTTCAAGGTCTGGACACCTGGCTGTAAGTGGATGGCGCCTTTTTCATCCTTGGAGTTCATTTCTTCCAGTTCATATGGTACGTCCACTGTAATGCCATCCAGGGCTTCGACCACACTGATGAAAGCTTCGAAATTCACATCGATATAATAATCGACTGGTACCTGAAGCAGTTCTTCCACTGCTTCGGCGGTAGCTGTAGGACCGCCATTGTAGGAACCATTGATTTTTGTGTTGCGTTCCAGGTAAGGTACGTACGTGTACGTATCCCGCGGGATGCTCAGCATCTTGATGCTTTTATCATCTTTATTGAAGGTAGCAAGAATCATCGTATCGGATCGTTTTCCGATATTATCTTGTTCCCGTTTGGCACTGGAATCGGATCCGATGAATAGCACACTGACGCTGTCTTCTGCCGGATCAACGGCACTGTCGCGCAGCGTGGATTTCTCCCGGCCATCATCCACGAAGGAATCATTGGCAAGATTCCCGGCTTTTACGTAAAGATACCCAGCATATGCTGCCGGAATGAGAAGCAAAAGTAAAACAATCAGAAATATATTGCGGATGATGCGCTTCTTGCGGGATTTCTTCCGCTTTTTCTGTGAACGGCGCATCTCCTGTCTTTCATCTTTTGGCATATATATGTTTCTCCTTTAATCTGCTAATCTAGAATTTTGTCAAAATTTGTTTGGATATCCCCACGCTCTACTATATCATATCATTCGCCAACGAGGGGTATGATTCTATATGATGGAGAAAAGAACCAATAAGCAGGTGAGTTGAGGATGAAGTTGCACAGCGTCGAAGAAGTGGAAGAATTCATCAATGGCAATGGACTTGCTATCTTGTTCATCTCTTCACCAGGCTGCAGTGTTTGCCAAGCTTTGCTGCCTCGTATGGATGACATGGTACAAAAATATCCAGCTGTACAGCTCGGGTATGTTGATGCAGGGGAGGTCCAGGAAGTGACGGGTAAATTTCTGGCATTTGGAGCACCGACAATTTTGGTATTTGCCAAGGGGAAAGAACAGTTCAGAGAAGGTCGGTTTATCCGTATGGAGGATTTTGAGGCTAAGTTGGAAAGGCTCATTTCATTGACGGATTATTAAGAATGTGTAAAGAAACTTACTTTCTGAAACTAACATGGTATCATTTTCGTAAATGGATTAGTTCCTATTTAGGGAGGTAAACCTATGTTCAAAAAATTCATCCGTAAAATACAAGAATCAGCCGGCGGCAGCAGTCATCGCCGCGGCAGAAGATACGATTCCAGCGGCTATCGCGGACGCCGTTATGATTCCAGCGGCCATCGTGGCAGAAGACGTTATGGTTCGAGCGGCAGCAGTGGCTATGGCCGGAATCGTTATGGCGGCAGCAGCCGTTACAAACGCCGCGGATATGGAAGCAGCAGTTAATCTGCTGCTTCTTTTGCTTTTTCCAACGCGTCAATCGCCCGAGAGGCAGAAGGAAATGGATCCCGAATGCCTAATAATCTTTCAAGAGCATGCCTGCATGCACTTGATAAAGTAAGCTCTTCCGTCCATGGGAGAGCTTTTTTATTTGTCTTCTCAAAAGTCGTATATAAAAGGTAGAGCAGGATATCCCCTAAATCAAATAAATCCTGTTCCAAACGATTTTGTTCCTCGATTTCTTTTGGACCGCTGAACTGTTGTGCCAGTCCGAAATCGATAAGCGAGGCATGTCCATTCGCTAACATGACATTCGGAATTCGAATGTCACCGTGGTAAATGCGGCGATCGTGCAGATAAGCGACAACATTTGCTATATCGATTGTCAGCTCAAGCGCCTTTTTTTCACTGTATTGTTTTTTTGTATCGAATATATGCTGTTCCAGGTTCTCACCAGTTACGAAATCCATGACGAAAAAGTAACCGTCATCCGTGTGAAAAAAAGAAGTGGAAGCTGGGATGGAAGCGTGATTCAGTTCTTTCAACAATTCATATTCCTGCTGGAACATGCGAAAATATTTCTTTCTTTTTTGGCGGCTGCGCCGAAGCTGTTTAACCGTACATGTTTGCTGCTGGGCAATATCTTTGCAGAGATAAGTCGTTCCATAGCTGCCGGAACCGAGTTTACGGATGACAAGATATCTCTTTGCAATATAAGTCCCCTGGGGATATTTTTTATCGACAAGATAACGGTGCAGCAGGCGTAAAGGTCTGAAAATATGATAGAACATATGAGATCCCCGTTCTTTTTTATTTTCAGTATAAAGGCTTGCCTGCATGTTGCAAAGTATGTTGTCAGAATATATAATAATATTAAAGTGATATCACTTTAATATGAAAATGTAGGAGTGACGTGTATGAAAGAAAAACAAGCTGCCGCCTTGAATGGTTTCCTTGGGGTACTGATCATCCTTATTTGTGCAGGTGCAGGTGTATTCAGTTTGATACAGGAGGCGATTGTTCCAGCTATCCTGTTGTTCATAGTCGCTGTAGTCCTGGCAACCGGAGTCGTTATCGTACCTCCTAATCAAGCCTACGTCGTGACGTTCTTCGGTAAGTATATCGGAACAATCCGCGCTAACGGTTTGTTCCTGACCATCCCTCTGACAACAAGACAGCGAATCACGCTGCGTATCCGCAACTTCAATTCCAAGACACTTAAAGTGAATGATGTAGAAGGTAATCCAATTGAAATCGCTGCGGTGATTGTGTATCGTGTAATAGATACTGCAAAAGCAGCCTTCAATGTGGATGATTACGAAGAGTTTGTTGCCATTCAAAGTGAGGCAGCTGTACGAAGTATCGCCTCCAACTATCCTTATGATAATTTCAATGAAACAGGCTACTCTTTGCGCGAAAATGGGGATGAGATCACTGGTAAACTCCAAGCGGAACTGGAAGCACGTCTGAATGAAGCTGGAGTGGAAGTGATGGAAGCGCGATTCACGCATCTGGCTTATTCCACTGAAATTGCCCAGGCGATGCTTCAGCGCCAGCAAGCTGCAGCGATTATCGCGGCCCGCAAAATGATTGTCCAAGGGGCAGTCGGTATGTCGATGGATGCTGTCGAAGCTTTGAATGAAGGCGAGCTGGAGCTGGATCCAGAGCGCAAGGCACAGATGGTGAATAATTTGATGGTGGCCATTGTTTCCGATCGCGGGACACAGCCCGTCGTGAACAATGGGTCACTGTATTAAAGCAGGGATGTTATGGCGAATAAAAAGAGTTTTCCGTTGCGCATCAACCAGGAAATCTATGACATGGTTCAGAAATGGGCAGACGATGATTTTCGCAGTGTGAATGCTCAGATTGAATATCTGCTTCGCGAACAGCTGAAGCAAGCCGGCAGACTGAAGCCGGAAAAAGAAAAATAGAGCAGGAAGGGTGATGCTTCCTGCTCTTTCTTTATGCCAAGCTGTTGGCGGGGAGATGCATAGTGAGTTCATGCAGCTCAGACAGCTTTTGAAGATCGAAGTTCCCACCGCTGATGACGATACCGCAATGTTTGGAACGAATACTTTGATGATGGCGCATCAAGGCTGCAAATGCCGCAGCGCCGGCTCCTTCAGCAAGCGTCTTGTGCCGTTCGAGCAGCTGCAGAATAGCAGCAGCTATATCACGCTCCGAAACAGTGACGACATCATCCACGTATTGCTGGATCAATGGCATCGTCACCTTGCCAGGCTCCTTGACGGCAATGCCTTCCGCAATCGTCGTACAAGTAAGTGATGGTATCAGATGCTTGTGGAATGCATGATAAGTTGCACAGGCTGCTTCCGTTTGTACACCGATGATACGGATGGAAGGCTTGATTTGTTTGGCGGCAAAAGCAATACCGCTGATAAGCCCGCCGCCACCGATCGGAACGATGATACAGTCAAGATTTGGCTGATCTGCAAGCATTTCCACAGCGATCGTACCTTGCCCGGCGATGATATCCACGTCATCGAAAGGGTGGATGAATGTCGCCCCTGACTGCTGCTGCGCATTCTGGGCAGCGAATAGTGCTTCTTGGAATGTGTCGCCTGTCAGCTCGACTTCTGCACCATAGCTCCTTGTCGCTTCCACCTTTGGCTTCGGTGTACGGATCGGCATATATATTTTGGCCGGAATGCCGCGTTTGGCAGCTGCCAAGGCAACACCTTGAGCGTGGTTTCCGGCAGAAGCGGCGATGACGCCACGCTTTGCAGCTTCTTCACTCATACTGCCAATTTTAAAAATCGCTCCGCGAGCCTTGAATGCGCCTGATTTCTGCTCGTTTTCCATCTTCATATATACGTTCCTGTCCATCAACCTGTCAAGCGTTGTAGAGGTCTTGATAGGTGTATGATGTACCAAATCCTTCAAAAAGACTGCAGCTGCTTGTATTTTTTTCTGACTTAAGCAATCCCCAATGCCTTCACGCTCCTTTAATTATATGTCTGTTCAAATTGCGTTATCTGATCAGCATAAGTCAATGTAATGCCAATCTCGTCCAGTCCATTCAATAGCATATGCTTATGATAGGCAGGAATGTCAAAGTCTGCCTCAAAGCCTAGCGCATCATACACTTTTTGTTTCTCTAGATCTATTGTCAGTATATACGAATTTATCTCTGCCTGATTGAGCAGATAGTCTACTTTGTCCTCGGATAGTTTGATAGCTAGTATGCCATTCTTTGTCGTATTATTATAGAAAATATCTGCAAAGCTAGGTGCAATGATCACTTTGAAACCATAATCCAAAAGCGCCCAAGGAGCGTGTTCACGAGAAGAACCACAGCCGAAATTGTCTCCGGCAATCAAAACGGATGCCCCTTTGTATTTCGGTTGATTCAGCGTGAAGTCCTGGCGTGGCTGATCTTTCTCATCAAATCGCCAGTTATAAAAAAGAAATTGTCCAAACCCAGTTCGTTCTATCCGTTTGAGAAATTGTTTCGGTATGATTTGGTCTGTGTCGACATTTCGCTTTGGAAGCGGATAGACAAGTCCATTATGTGTTTTGATCGGTTCCATTTCCCATCCTCCTTACACAGTTGGTGCAGCGACTTGCCGGACATCGACAAACCTTCCTTCGATTGCAGCTGCGGCCGCCATTTCCGGGCTGGCCAAATGAGTGCGGGCTCCAGCACCTTGCCGACCTTCGAAATTCCGGTTCGAAGTGGAAGCGCAGCGCTCGCCAGCTGGTACGACATCATCATTCATTGCCAGGCACATACTGCAGCCAGCATCGCGCCATTCAAAGCCTGCATCCTTGAAAACCTTATCCAAACCTTCTTGTTCCGCTTGCATCTTAACAGTAAAAGATCCTGGTACGACCATGGCACGAACGGAAGGATGGACCTTTCTTCCTTGGATGACACTTGCAGCCTTGCGCAAATCTGTGATTCGTGAATTTGTACAGGAGCCGATGAAAACATGTTGGATTTCGATGGAAGTCAGCTGCTGGTTCGGCTCCAATCCCATATATGCAAGTGCTTGTTCGACAGATGCTTTTTCTTCTTTATCTTCTATGAGTGCCGGATCCGGGACACTTGCGGATATCGGCAGACACATGCCTGGATTCGTACCCCAGGTCACTTGAGGTTCGATTTCGGATGCGTTCAAATGTACCGTGTGATCATAGGCAGCACCTTCATCGGTGGCAAGCTGCCGCCACTCGGAAACTGCTTTTTCAAAAGCAGGACCTTCCGGGGCATATCTTCTGCCGCGGAGGTATTCGAAAGTCGTTTCATCCGGACTTATCAAACCAGCGCGTGCCCCTGCTTCAATCGACATATTACAGACCGTCATCCGTTCCTCCATGGACAGGTTTCGGATGGCTTCGCCGGTATATTCGAGCACATAGCCGGTACCGAATTTGACACCGAACTTACCGATGATGGCCAGAATCAGGTCCTTGGCTGTCACGCCAGTTCCAAGAGTGCCTTCAATTTGCACATTCAATGTCTTTGGTTTACTTTGCCAAAGTGTCTGCGTAGCAAGAACATGCTCCACTTCGCTCGTACCGATACCAAAAGCCAAGGCACCGAATGCTCCATGGGTGGATGTATGGCTATCACCGCATACGATAGTTTTGCCGGGCTGTGTAAGACCAAGCTGCGGGCCGATGACATGCACGATTCCTTGGTCCGGATGATCGATATCTGCCAGCCGGATGCCAAATTCCGCACAGTTGGTTCTTAATGTTTCCATCTGTGTGCGGGCAACTTCATCGCGGATCACCGAACGATGAATCGTTGGTACGTTGTGATCTACGGTTGCATATGTCCGCTCTGGCTGTCGTACTTTCCGACCTGCCAGGCGCAGCCCCTCAAAAGCTTGAGGGGAGGTCACTTCATGTACAAGATGCAAGTCGATATACATGAGATCGGGCTTATTAGGCTCTTGTACAACGGTATGTTTTTCCCATATCTTTTCGATAATCGTCTTCGGTTGCTTCATTGTTCTCAGGTCCTTTCTTAAGAACTCACTTTTGCTGTCATCAGCTGCTCGATGATAAGAGATGTCATTTTTTCTGTACCGACGATTGATTCCGGATTCACTTGCATATCTTGTGTTCCGTATCCGCTTTGCAGCACTTCATCGACAGCTGCTTCCACGGCGTCTGCCTCTTTCTCCATGCTGAGGGAGTAGCGGAGGAGCATGGCAGCGGATAGGATAGCGCCAAGCGGATTGGCAATATCCTTACCGGCTATATCCGGAGCGGAGCCATGGACTGGCTCGTAAAGACCAAGTGCATCATCCCGTAAGCTGGCCGAAGGAAGGAGGCCGAGTGATCCGGTCAGTACAGATGCTTCATCGCTCAGGATATCGCCGAAAAGGTTTTCGGTAACAATGACATCGAAATAAGTCGGATTGGTGATGAGTTTCATCGCTGTTGAGTCAACAAGCATATGCTCAACGGTCACCTCCGGATAATCCTTACTCTTTTCGTCGACGATTTCACGCCATAGTTTGCTGGATTCCAGTACATTTGCTTTGTCGACGGAAGCTAGACGTTTATTACGGAGCATGGCACTTTGAAACCCGGTCTCGACTATCCGTTCAATTTCGTTTCTGTCATAGCGCAGAGTGTCAACAACCGTTTGCCCTTCATTCCGCCGTTCACTTGGGGTACCGAAGTATAGACCGCCAGTCAGTTCCCGTACAATCAACAAGTCGCTTCCTGCGACGATTTCCTGCTTCAGCGGTGAACTGGAGAGCAGGGGAGGGAAGGTTTTGACGGGACGCAGATTTGCAAAGAGGCCCAATCCTTTGCGCAGCTGAAGCAGTCCCTTTTCCGGCCGCAGATGAGGAGGCTGTCGATCCCACTCAGGTCCCCCTACAGCACCGAGTAAAATGGCATCCGCTTCTTTACAAGCCTGAAGTGTGTCTGCTGGCAACGGTTCCCCGAATGTATCAATGGCAGCACCGCCGATTGTTTTTTCATCGAATATAAAGGTGTGGGAGAAACTATCGGCTACCTGCTGCAAAACAGAAGCAGCTGCTTCTGTCACAGCAGGACCGATTCCATCTCCCGGAAGCAGTACGATCTTTTTTTGCATTGTCAGCACTCTCCAGGTCAGATTAGATTAAAGCTTGAACTTTTTTCAGTGTTGCAGCACGCAAAGCGCGATTCACGCCATTGACAAAGGCATGGCTGGAAGCCTTCAAAACATCATTGGCTGTGCCGCGGCCGGTATAGGCTTCACCGTCGACTTGCAATTGGACATGCACTTCAGCCAGAGCATCTTCGCCTTTGCCGACTGAATGGATACGATAGTCCGTTAGTGTCACTTGTTCATCGATCAGGGCAGCCAACGTATTGTAAATGGCTTCCACAGTTCCATGTCCAGTCCGTGCGGTCTCCTTGATGCCTTGCTCAGGTGTTTGTAGGGCGATGGTGGCCGTCGGCAGATTTTGCGGACCCATCGTCACTTGAAGGGCTTTTACTTCGTAAGTCTTCACAGGATCATGTTTTGTCTGGATATCCAGCGCAATGGTGAAGAGGTCTTCATCCGTTACTTCTTTCTTTTTATCAGTCAGACGTTTGAAGCGGTTGAAAGCTTCCTGTAGCTGCGTCTCTTCAAGGACAAAGCCAAGTTCCGCAACTCTCGTATTGAATGCATGGCGGCCGGAGTGCTTTCCAAGTACTAGATTGGTAGCATTCATGCCAACCAGTTCCGGTGTGATGATTTCATACGTTTCCGCATGCTTCAGCATTCCGTCTTGATGGATGCCGGATTCATGGGCAAAAGCATGGTCTCCGATAATTGCCTTATTGCCCGGTACGGTCATGCCAGTCAACTTGCTGATCAGGCTGCTGGTCCGTTTAATTTCATTCAATATGAGACGGGTAGAGTGCTGATACACATCTTTCCGGATATGAAGGGCAACTGCGATTTCCTCCAAGGCGGCATTGCCGGCACGTTCTCCTATGCCATTCACTGTTCCTTCGATTTGGGTAGCGCCATTCTCGATAGCGGCGATGCTGTTGGCGACAGCCATGCCCAAATCATCGTGACAGTGTGCCGATAGATCCGCTTTTTCGATATTCGGAACGTGTTCCTTCATATAAGCAAACATCTTGCCGTACTCGGCTGGGGTAGCATATCCGACAGTATCGGGCAGATTTACAACTGTTGCACCAGCTTCGATGACTGCTTCCACAACACGTGCAAGGAAAGGCAGTTCCGATCTGGAAGCATCTTCGGCAGAGAATTGGACGATTGGAAAACGCTCCTTCGCATAGGTGACCATTTTAACAGCTGTTTGCAATACTTCCGCAGGCGTTTTTTTGAGCTTATATTCCATATGGATAGGGGAGGTTGCAAGGAATACGTGAATTCTTGGCTGTTCCGCATCTTTCAATGCTTCCCAAGCAGCGTCGATATCACTTTTCTTTGCCCGGGCCAAGGCCGTGACTGCTGTCGTCTTGATGGAGCGGGCAATTTCTTGGACAGCCAGGAAATCCCCCTCGGAGGAAGCGGGGAAGCCCGCTTCCAATACATCCATCCCGAGGCGTTCCAGCTGACGGGCGATCTCGAGCTTTTCCAGTTTGTTCAGATTTACTCCTGGTGTCTGTTCGCCATCCCGCAGCGTTGTATCAAAAAATTTTATTTGAGCCATGGACAATCACTTCCTCAGCGGATTGTTTTTTCTTCCCTTGTTTGACAAATGGCATCAATTCACGAAGCTCACGGCCGATTGTTTCGATTTGGTGATTGGCTTCTCTTGTATTGATCGCATTGAATTGCGGGCGGTTTGCTTGGTTTTCCAAGATCCATCCTTTAGCGAAGGTTCCATTCTGAATATCTTCCAATACCTCTTTCATGCGAGCCTTGGTTTCGTCATTGACTACCCGTGGACCCGAAACGAAATCGCCCCATTGAGCGGTATCGGAGATGCTGTAACGCATGCCTTCCAGGCCGTCTTCATACATAAGGTCGACAATCAGTTTCAATTCATGCAGACATTCGAAGTAGGCAACTTCCGGCTGATAACCTGCTTCTGTCAATGTTTCAAAGCCTGCTTTGACAAGGCTTGTAAGTCCGCCGCAAAGTACTGCCTGCTCACCGAACAAATCAGTTTCGGTTTCTTCCTGGAACGTCGTCTCCAAGATGCCGGCACGTCCTGCGCCGATACCTTTGGCGTAAGCAAGTGCTACCTCTTTGGCTGTTCCGGTCACATCTTGGTAGATGCCGTATAGGGCAGGCACGCCGGCTCCTTCTGTATAAGTGCGTCGGACAAGATGTCCCGGACCTTTCGGTGCTACAAGGAATACATCCACATTAGATGGAGGTGTGATTTGGGTGAAGTGAACATTGAAACCATGAGCGAATACCAAGGCATTCCCAGTTTCCAGATTTTGCTCGATGCTTTCTTTATAGATAGCAGGCTGAAGTTCATCCGGTACAAGCATCATGATGATATCGGCCGCTTCTGCTGCTTCAGATGCAGATCGTACATCATGTCCATCCTCGACTGCCTGATTCCATGATTTTCCTTGACGAACGCCGACCACGACATCAAATCCGCTTTCTTTCAAATTCTGTGCGTGGGCATGACCTTGAGAGCCATAACCGATAACTGCGATCTTTTTACCTTTCAATACCTCTTCTTGAATGTCATTGTGATAGATAACTTTTGCCATTATTTAGTCATTCCTCTCCATTTTTAATTGGTTATAAGTGAATACGTGTTTCCATCCGCAGCTTGCGGCTGATGCCCACGTAGGAAGGCCGTGACTCCAGTTCTCGTCAATTCCTTGATTCCATATGGACGGACCAGCTCGAGGAAAGCCTCGATCTTATCCGTGTCACCAGTTACTTGGACGATCATGCTGTCTTTGCTGATATCGACTGCACTTGCCCGGAACGGTGCAATGATGCTTTGCAGCTCATTGCGGCTGGCAGGGGGGCAGACGACCTTCACCAGTGCCAGTTCCCGTGCCACGATGGCATTATCGGTAATATCGGCAACCTTCAGGACGTCAATCTGCTTGTGAAGCTGCTTTGTGAGCTGTTCCAGCTTTTGCATGTCTTCCACTTCGACGACGAATGTCATTCGGCTGATTTGTTCCACTTCGGTTTTACCGACTGAAATACTATCAATATTGAATTGCCTTTTTTGCATCAGACCGGTTATCCGATTCAGCACACCGCTTCGATTTTGGACGGTGGCGGTAATGATTCGTTTCATCGACTCACTCCAATCATTTCATGCAGTCCTTTTCCAGGCGCAATCATCGGGAACACATTCTCCTGTCGCAGCACACGGCAGTCGATCACAACTGGTTCTTTCGATTGAAGCAGGGCAGGCAGCTCAGCTACGAGCTGTTCCTGTGTGTCCAAACGAACGCCTTTGATACTGTAGCTATCCGCCAATTTGATGAAATCAGGCTGGACATCAAGCAGTGATTCGGAATACCGTTCCTGATAGAAGAATTCCTGCCATTGCCTTACCATGCCGAGGCTTTGGTTATTGACAATCAGTACCTTAACCGGCAGCTTTCGCTCTTGCAGAACGGATAGTTCCTGCATCGTCATCTGGAACCCACCGTCGCCGACTACGCTGATGACTGTACTGTCGGGACTTGCCAGCTGGGCTCCGATGGCAGCAGGGAAACCGAAGCCCATCGTGCCGAGTCCGCCGGAGGTCACCCAGCGGTTCGGCTGATCGAAACCATAATATTGCGCTGCCCACATTTGATGCTGCCCAACATCTGTCGTGATGATGGCATTTCCGTTTGTTGCTTTGTGCACAGCTTGCATGACCCATTGCGGGATGAGTTCTTGTACTGGATTGTTAAACCAAAGCGGAAATTCTAATTTGTACTGCTGCAAATGATCACGCCATGGCTGGATGTCCGGTATCTCTGCTTCTGCTTCTTGAAGCGCCTGCAGCGCTGCTTTGGCATCTGCCACAACCGGAATGGCAGTAGGAATGATTTTACCGATTTCAGCCGGATCGATATCGATATGTGCAATCGTGGCTTGTGGGGCAAAATGCTCCAAGTTACCAGTGAGTCTGTCATCAAATCTGGCACCGACATTGATCAGCAAATCGCATTCATACAACGCGCGATTGGCTGCATATGTCCCGTGCATGCCAGCCATACCAAGAAACTGATCATCGCTGGCAGGAAAAGCACCGAGACCAAGCAGGGTGGAGGTGACGGGCAGCTGGAAACGTTTAGCGAAGGCATGCACTTCTTCTGATGCCTTGGCATGCACGATGCCTGCACCTGTCAAGAGGATCGGGCGTTTTGCCTCTACAATCGCTTGCGTAAGTTTTTTGATCTGGTTGCTGTTTGGCTTCGTTGTCGGCTGATAACCAGGAAGGTGGACATCACCCCCGTCTAGAGAAGATTCATAAGCTTCACCGGAAATATCTTTCGGGATATCAATCACCACAGGTCCAGGTCTTCCAGTTGTTGCGATATAAAATGCTTCCTTGATGATCCGGGGCATATCTTCTTGCTTTTGAACCTGATAATTATGTTTGGTGATCGGTGTGGTGATGCCAATCACATCCGATTCTTGAAATGCATCGGTACCGATGACGCTTCTGCTGACTTGCCCTGTGAATACGACAAGAGGCAAAGAATCCATCATGGCATCGGCAATTCCGGTAATAAGATTCGTTGCGCCAGGTCCTGAAGTTGCGATTACGACTCCAGGTTTTCCGGAAACGCGGGCATATCCTTCGGCAGCGTGGATGGCTCCTTGTTCATGCCGGGTCAAGATGTGCTGAAATCGGGGTTCTGCGCGATACAAGGCATCATAAATCGGAAGTACGGCTCCTCCCGGATAGCCGAAAATGGTATCGACTCCGGCTGCCTGCAGTGCTTCTACGAATAAGTCAGCACCTGTTTTGGGAGTTTTGGCAGCAGGCTTTCTTTCTTGTACAGCTTGTGCCTTCACCTTCATGGTTATATCCCTCCAGTAATTTTTGATATATAAAAAAGCCCTTTTTCTCCATTCAAGCAATTCAGCAAGAAATGGGGAAAAAAGACTTTGCTTTTCTCGGTACCACCCAAGTTCACAACTTCCTTACGGTAAGCTGCCTCATGGAGCTTTCATGAAAGCTCCGTTTTGATAACAGGTGCACTGCACCTGGCTAAGCCTACTAGTTGTTTCAGCTAAGCACTCAGGGAAGAGAATGACGGATTATATTGCCAGGCTTTCAGCACCCCTGGCTCTCTGTGAATATAATGCTTCCGTCACTAAGGTCCCGTCTTCGTTTTGTTTATATTTTCATCACACCGCCAGTATTGGCGGAAGTTACAAGTTTTGCGTACTTTGCAAGGTAACCCGATTTGATTTTTGGCTCCGGCTGTTTCCAAGTTTGGCGGCGGGTCTCGAGAACATCTTCGTCGACGAGTAATTCAATGCTGCGAGTTTCCAAGTCGATGAGGATCGGATCACCATTTTCAACGAATGCTATCGGACCGCCCTCGGCTGCTTCTGGTGAAATATGACCGACCGAGATACCGCGAGTAGCACCGGAGAAGCGCCCGTCTGTGATCAAAGCTACTTCTTTTGCTAAGCCGCGGCCGGCGATGGCGGAAGTAGGAGAAAGCATCTCCGGCATCCCGGGACCGCCTTTTGGACCTTCGTAGCGTATGACAACGACGTGACCGGCTTGCACAGTCCCATTTGTAATTCCTTCCTGGGCCTCATCCTGTGAATTGAAGACGATTGCCTCGCCAAGAAACTTCTTGATGGAAGGATCTACTGCCCCGACCTTGATCACACTTCCGTCAGGTGCCAGATTGCCGTACAGGACACTAAGTCCTCCAACTGGACTATACGGGTTATTCAATGGCCGAATGACTTCTTTATTTAGAATCTCGTAGTCTTCTACGTTCTCAGCAATTGTCTTGCCGGTGATGGTAATTCTTTCTTTGTGAAGAAGACCGTCGATTTTACATAACTCGTTGATGATGGCACTGACACCACCAGCCAGGTGGACGTCATGCATGGAATAATCGGATGCAGGACTGATTTTGGATAGGTATGGAACTTTTTCGGCAATTTTATTGATATCTGCCAGATTGTATTCAATGCCTGCCTCATGTGCGATAGCGATTGTATGGAGGACCGTATTTGTCGATCCGCCCATGGCCATATCCAAGGCAAAAGCATTATCAAAGGTTTCTTTCGTCATGATATCGCGAGGACGAATATCTTCTTTGACAAGTCGGATCAAATGTCGGGCAGCTTCGTAGATCAGTTCATGCCGTTCATCGGATGTGGCAAGTAATGTTCCATTCCCGGGTACTGTCATACCGAGCATTTCCATCAAGCTATTCATCGAATTGGCAGTGAACATACCCGAGCAAGATCCACATGTTGGACATGCCAGTGTTTCGATCGTTGCTAATTCCTGTTCGGTCATTGTACCGTTTTGAACAGCACCTACACCCTCGAACATGGACACCAAGTTCAATGGTTTTCCATCCGGACTAACTCCAGCTTCCATCGGGCCTCCGGAAACAAAGACAGAAGGGACATTAGTCCTTGCTGAAGCCATCAACATGCCGGGTGTTATCTTATCGCAATTCGGTATATAGAAGACGCCATCGAACCAGTGCGCTTGTATGACAGTCTCAGCGCTGTCTGCTATGATCTCTCTGCTTGGCAAGCTGTAACGCATACCGATATGGCCCATTGCAATGCCGTCATCTACACCGATTGTATTGAATTCGAAAGGAATTCCACCAGCTTGGCGGATTGCATCTTTTACTACTTCGGCGAATTTGTTTAAATGCATATGACCTGGAATGATATCGATGTAAGAGTTGCATACACCGATGAATGGTTTTCCTAAATCAGATGTCTTTACCCCGGTCGCGTGAAGCAAACTGCGGTGCGGGGCGCGGTCAATCCCTGTTTTGATCATGTCACTTCGCATTGGATCAAAACACCTCCCAGCTGCAAAAGTTCTCTTTTTTACGTGTGATTGAATGCGAAAAACGAATGAATTAAATAATTAGAAAATTCATTTATTTGATTGATTGTCAGTTATCATAACGCCTAACCAGAGCTAGGTCAACAGCTATTTGAATAAATTTTCAGATTCTTTAAATAAGTCAATCTATTTGTAAGCGCTACCAATACACTGGCGTTGGGATTGTATGTAAGAAAATCTGGCAAAAAACTTTTTTATATCCCTTGATTTTATATAAACAATGACTTGTACATTTATGGAAAACTTATAGGGATATAGGTCAGACGAGGGGACAGGAAATAATTGTGTGAATAGTTATAGAGAGATTGTGAGCTTAGGATTAATTTATTTCTTATGAAGGAGGCAGAAATCATCGATGCCTGGCCCGAACATCGTAGAAAATGGTGGATTTGAATCGGGTAGTCTGATGCCATGGGTTTCATCTTTTGCATCCATCACCCAGCAATTTGCACACAGCGGAAACTATGCAGCAAGACTGGATGGCAGTCAGGTAACTGCTTTTATCGCACAATATGTATCACCAGTTTTATCGGGTTATAATTATACGCTGTCACTTTATTTGGCAAGAGAAAGTGAACTGCCAGCACCAGCAGTACAGGCACAGATAGTTTTCTTATCTGAGGATTTCCAAACAATAGGCAGTGGGTTGCTGCTTGATGTCCCGGCAGACAGCATTCCCGTTGCTTCCCAAGAAGGCTGGACACATGTTACGGGAGTTTCAGCCACGGCACCTGAGGGAACGGCACAAGTTTTTTTATTAATTAACACACTGCCTAATCTTGCAAATGGCAGTATCTTGGTAGATGACGTGAGTTTGGCGTTTCTTGAAGATGACATAGGTATAACTGGGCCGACCGGACCTACCGGTGCAACCGGGCCGACTGGACCTACCGGAGTAACGGGAACGACCGGTCTCACTGGAGTGACAGGATCAACTGGTTCAACCGGTCCCACTGGAGTGACAGGATCAACTGGTTCAACCGGCCCCACTGGAGTGACAGGATCGACTGGTTCAACTGGTCTTACTGGAGTAACAGGAGCAACTGGAATCACGGGCCTTACCGGAGTAATAGGGGAAACGGGATCAACGGGTCTCACCGGAGCAACCGGAGAAACGGGAGCGACCGGCCTCACCGGAGTAACAGGAGAAACAGGAACAACCGGCCTCACTGGAGCGACAGGAGAAACGGGAGCGACCGGCCTCACTGGAGCAACAGGAGAAACAGGAGCGACCGGCCTCACCGGAGTGACAGGAGAAACGGGAGCGACCGGCCTCACCGGAGTGACAGGAGAAACGGGAGCAACCGGCCTCACCGGAGGAACAGGAGAAACAGGAGAAACAGGAACAACCGGTCTTACTGGAGCGACAGGAGAAACGGGAGCCCCGGGCCTTACCGGAGTGACCGGAGAAACAGGAGCGACCGGCCTCACCGGAGCAACAGGAGAAACGGGAGCGACCGGTCTCACCGGAGTGACCGGAGAAACGGGAGCGACCGGCCTCACCGGAGCAACAGGAGAAACAGGGACCACGGGCCTCACCGGAGTGACAGGAGAAACGGGATCAACCGGTCTTACTGGAGTAACAGGAGAAACGGGAGCCGTCGGCCTTACAGGCCCCACCGGAGAAACGGGAGCGACCGGCCTTACCGGAGTAACAGGAGAAACAGGAGCAACCGGCCTTACCGGCGTGACGGGAGAAACGGGAGCGACCGGCCTTACCGGAGTGACAGGAGAAACAGGAGCCCCGGGTCTCACCGGAGCAACAGGAGAAACGGGAGCCCCGGGCCTTACCGGAGCAACAGGAGCAACAGGAGAAACGGGGGCCACGGGCCTCACCGGAGTGACAGGAGAAACGGGATCAACCGGCCTTACTGGAGTAACAGGAGCAACTGGAATCACGGGTCTTACCGGAGTAACAGGGGAAACGGGATCATCTGGTCTCACCGGAGCAACAGGAGAAACGGGAGCGACCGGCCTCACCGGAGCAACAGGAGAAACAGGAACAACCGGTCTTACTGGAGCGACAGGAGAAACGGGGGCCATGGGCCTCACCGGAGTAACAGGAGAAACAGGAGCCCCGGGCCTTACTGGAGTAACAGGGGAAACGGGAGCCCCGGGCCTTACCGGAGTAACAGGAGAAACAGGAACAACCGGCCTCACTGGAGCGACAGGAGAAACGGGAGCCCCGGGCCTTACCGGAGTGACAGGAGAAACGGGATCAACCGGTCTCGCCGGAGCAAGAGGAGAAACAGGAGCGACCGGCCTCCCCGGAGTGACAGGAGAAACGGGAGCCCCGGGCCTTACCGGAGCAACAGGAGAAACGGGAGCGACCGGCCTCACCGGAGTGACAGGAGAAACGGGAGCCCCGGGCCTTACCGGAGTGACAGGAGAAACGGGAGCGACCGGACTCACTGGAGCAACAGGAGAAACCGGAGCGACCGGACTCACTGGAGTGACAGGAGAAACGGGAGCCCCGGGCCTTACCGGAGCAACAGGAGAAACGGGATCAACCGGTCTCACCGGAGTGACAGGAGAAACAGGAGCCGTCGGCCTTACCGGCCCCACCGGAGAAACGGGAGCCCCGGGCCTTACCGGAGTGACCGGAGAAACAGGAGCGACCGGCCTCACCGGAGTGACAGGAGAAACGGGAGCCCCGGGCCTTACCGGAGCAACAGGAGAAACGGGATCAACCGGCCTCACTGGAGCAACAGGAGAAACAGGAGCGACCGGCCTCACTGGAGCAACAGGAGAAACAGGAGCGACCGGCCTCACTGGAGTGACAGGAGAAACGGGATCAACCGGTCTCACCGGAGTGACAGGAGAAACGGGATCAACCGGTCTCACCGGAGCAACAGGAGAAACAGGATCAACCGGTCTTACCGGAGCAACCGGAGAAACGGGGGCCACGGGTCTCACCGGAGCAACAGGAGAAACGGGAACCCCGGGCCTTACCGGAGCGACAGGAGAAACGGGAGCGACCGGCCTTACCGGAGCAACAGGAGAAACGGGAGCGACCGGCCTCACCGGAGTGACAGGAGAAACGGGAGCCCCAGGCCTTACCGGAGTGACCGGAGAAACAGGAGCGACCGGCCTCACCGGCCCAACCGGAGCGGCAGGAATCACTGGCCCAACCGGAGCAACAGGAACCACCGGTCCAGCGGGTCTCACCGGCCCGACCGGAGGAGCAGGAATCACCGGCCCAACCGGAGCAACAGGAACCACCGGTCCAGCGGGAATCACCGGCCCAACCGGAGCGGCAGGAATCACTGGCCCAACCGGAGCAACAGGAACCACCGGTCCAGCGGGTCTTACCGGCCCGACCGGAGGAGCAGGAATCACTGGCCTCACCGGAGCGACGGGAACCACGGGTCCAGCCGGGATTACCGGCCCAACCGGAGCGACCGGTTCTACGGGTAGTGCTCTTCCTTCTGTTAGTGCCATTGCTGCGAACCAGGCAACAGCAGCACTTCCAGTCCCGCTTAACACCGATACAGTAATCAATACAATTTCTCCAACAGTAGTAGCGGGTAATAATGTGAAATTGGATTTCACTTCACAGATTGCAGTTGTAGCAACTGCGAACTGGTCAGTAAGTGTTACTGCTACTCTGCGGAGAGATGCCACCACTACTCTTAATCAGGTGACTATCAGCAGAACAGGTACGGCTGCGGGGACTTATCGGATCATTTTGCCAAACACGTTCATAGACGTGGTTCCGACTACAGGAGCCGTGACCTATACATTGAGCGTCACTGTAGTCCCCACTGCGAATATCACATCAGCTACTGCAGAAACACGTAATTTGAATGGAACACGATTCGTTTAACACAAAGAAGGTCATAGTTTCCTTATAGCTATGACCTTCTTGCTTTTTATCCATGCCGAAAAATATCGAACACTAAGACTTTTCAGTCAATACAACGAAGCGTATAATAGGAAGGTAGTTCAAGGGAGGTATACATATGACAAATAAATATGGACAAACGTGGGATTTGGATGTGATTTTCCCGGGAGGAAGCAATTCCCCTGCACTGGCGGAATATGCAGGAAAAGCAGAACAGGCCATAAGTGAATGGAAACAGGCTTTAAAATCTTTCCAAGTACCTGATCAGGGAGAAGATACTGCGGGCTTGGTGCGTATCTTGGAAAAGTGGGAAGCATCTGCGAAACATGTATTTGAGGTTGTTGCATTCGTTGAATGTTTGGTAGCGCAAGATGTGACGGATAAGAAAGCGAAGCAATGGTCCGGGAAAAAAGATGAACTAATGGCTGCTTATAGCGGGACACTTACCGGTGTGGATAGAGTGATTACACAAGTACCGCAGCAGACATGGGAGCAGCTGCTTGAGCAGCCGGAATTGATCAATTATGCATTCATCCTTGATGAGCGCAAAAAAGAAGCGACTGAGAAGCTTGCACCTGAGCAGGAAGTATTGCTGAATGATTTGGCCATCGATGGTTATCATGGCTGGGGAAGCATGTATGACACGATTGTCGGCAGCATTCAAGTGCCGTTGCAAATCGATGGAAAAGAGACATATTATTCCGTCGGCCAAGCAGCTAATAAGCTTGATGCTGCGGATCGGAAAGTTCGTCAGCATGTGTTTGCCAGAATGCAGGAAGCATGGACAGAGAAGGAAGATTTCTTTGCTGAAACGCTTAACCACCTGGCTGGTTTCCGTCTGCAGTCATACAAACACCGCAAATGGGATAATGTGTTGAAGGAACCGCTTGCTTATAACCGTATGTCTAAGGAAACATTGGATGCTATGTGGGGAGCCATTACGGATGAGAAAGATGCATTCGTAAAATATTTGCAGCGTAAAGCTGAGATTTTGGGACTGGAGAAATTGAGCTGGTATGATATTGATGCGCCGCTTTCTTCAGCAACGAAACATGTATCCTACGATGAAGCAGCTGATTTCATCGTGAAGCATTTCCGCGCTTACAGCAGCCAAATGGCTGATTTCTCACAGCAAGCATTCGTGAAGCGCTGGATAGAAGCGGAAGACCGTAATAGCAAACGTCCTGGCGGTTTTTGCACGAGCTTCCCTGACAAAAAAGAAAGCCGGATCTTCATGACATTCAGCGGAACAGCTTCCAATGTATCGACACTTGCGCATGAACTGGGTCATGCTTATCATAGTTATGCGATGAACGATGTGGAACAGCTGAATCAGGAATATGCGATGAACGTAGCGGAAACAGCTTCTACATTGGCAGAACTGATCGTTTCGGATGCCGCGGTAAAAGAAGCGGAAACGAAGGAAGAAAAGATTGCATTGATCGAGGAAAAAATTCAGCGCAGTATCGCTTTCTTCATGAATATCCATGCGCGATTCTTGTTTGAGACTAGATTTTATGAGGAGCGCAAAGAAGGACTCGTATCCGCAGCACGCTTGCGCGAGTTGATGGTCGAAGCTCAGAAAGAAGCATACAATGACCAGCTTGATGAATATGATCCGACATTCTGGGCATCCAAATTGCATTTCTATGCAACAGACGTGCCGTTCTATAATTTCCCGTATACGTTCGGTTACTTGTTCAGTACGGGCATCTATGCCAAAGCTGCTGAGAATCCGGAAGACTTTGAACGCTCCTACAATGCATTGCTGGAGGATACTGGGCGAATGACGGTAGAAGATTTGGCAATGAAGCATTTGCAGGAAGATTTGACGGATAAGGCATTTTGGTTAAAAGCTATCGAGGTATGTAAGCAGGATATCGAAGAATTCCTGAAATTGACTGCAGAATAATGGGAAGAGCCACAGACAGTGGTAGGCAGATTGTAGAGGAACTCCAGTTTCTCTGCAATCTTTTTTATGTAAGGTATTAATAGAAACCTTGTCTGGGATACAGGCGTTTTTTTGCAGGTTGACACAAAAGCGGTTCCTGCTACTTTCATTGAAGTAGAGGAACCACTTTAAACCGTTTTATTTATTCCCTTAATTTAGAAATTTTTTGTCCAACTTTGAAAATACATAAAATAAAGATCATGATTAATAAGGTAAAAAAGACATCCAATACTATTGAATTTTGCAAAAAGGCCATGCTTACTGCAAGTATGATGAATGTAATGAATACTGTAAGCAGATGTTGCAGCAAGCTATTGTATTTTTCAATTTGATATTCATGCTCGGTATAAATTTCAGGGGTATGCTCCTGGGACTCTTTTGTACGGAAATAGTGCCAATTTCCGTACCGTGTAACATACTCCCAGCCAGTATCCTGAAAAATCGTTTTGTATTCATTCAGGTCATTGTCGCTGGTAGATTTATAATCCAGTCTATATATGTAAGAAGCAGGTTCGATTTTTTCAAAGGTATAGAGAAATTTATAGGACTTCAAGGCCCATCCTTTTTTTGCCATCCTGTTTAACCAAATTTCTTCACTCTTGTCCTGCCACGCTAAAAAGACCTTGAATACTTTTTTATCTGTGTTCATAGATTTACTCTTCCACCTCAATGCTTTCAACCTTTTTTCGACTTACTTCAACTAAGTTTTGCAGTCGATTCCACTCTAACTTCACAACATGTTTCCCTAACTCTGTAAGTATGTAGCATTTTCTTCGTTCTCCGTCTTCTTGGGTTTTAGCAATGATTTTTTGTTTTTCCAATTTACTTAATGCGCCATATAAAGTTCCTGGACCTAACTTAACTTCACCTTTGCTCATCTCTTCTACTTTTTGCATGATGCCATACCCATGAAGAGGGGTGGTGAGGGAAATCAATATATAAAAAGTTGTATGTGTAAGTGGTAAGTATTGTACTGGTGAGGTTTTTTTCATTCTGCTACCTCCAATTTGCTGTTTATCATACCTTCTATAGTGGCTACATTATTATAGCATATCAGAATCAGCCCATTTTTCTAACAAAAGGGAAATTAAGGGTTGAAAATTGTAGCAATAGGGATTAATATATCAATGTCCGTTATATCGT
This sequence comes from Terribacillus jepli, assembly GCF_047228925.1. Taxonomy (NCBI): domain Bacteria; kingdom Bacillati; phylum Bacillota; class Bacilli; order Caryophanales; family Bacillaceae; genus Terribacillus; species Terribacillus jepli. Next base: position 141,406 of record NZ_JBFEGH010000006.1, read on the forward strand.
GTTGCGATATAACGAGTGGTGATGTAGGGATAGCGTAGGACTGTGATTTTAAAAAGGAGAGAATTATTATGAAAATAAATGAGTTATCAATTAATGGCGGCATGGCACATGGGGATGCGGTCTCATTTTACGGTAAGAACTATCAATCCCGCGCCAAAAGAAATAAAACTGGTGAGATAAGTGTAGAGATTCAAAAGCTTAAATCATTACCCAATTGGTTGAACAACATGCTGCTAATTCCAGTACTTAGAGGTTTTGCTGATACGATTTATGCCTTTTATATGAAATGGTGGGTAGGTCTCCTATTCCTTATTGCGCCTATTGCAATGAATTATCGTATCCAGGCAGTAATGGACTTATTCACTTCTCAATCAGGAAACGCTGAGGCGGGATTTATTTTCGGAATGCTTACAGGTTTGATCATGGTAACCATCGTGCTGAAATTAACTCCAACTGGTAAATACCATGCTGCAGAGCATATTGTCCATAACTTATATTTACAGGGAAGACCGCTTAATGTAGAAGAAGGAAAAAACACATCGAGAATCCATGAGTGGTGCGGGACGGGATGTATATTTTTACTAATTACATATACGGTGATCATGGTATTCATTCCAATTCCTACGTGGCTCAAGATCATTTTGTGGTTTCCTTTTTACGGAGAAGTAATCATGAATCAAAACAAGTACTTCCGAATGGTTGTCACACCGTTTAAGTGGATTACATACGCATCGCAGTTCCTGACAACATCGAAACCGAAGGAAGAACATATAGAGGTTTCACTTAAAGCATTTCAAAGCTTGCTGGAGAAAGAGGAGTCGTTGCGCAAATCAAAAACAATTGCTTAAAGAAAGTCAAAAAAGATGATTTTATCTTAATGGGTTACCATCATCTTTTCACAACATGCTCCAGTGATTTGATTAGCGTAAAAGACCACTTGCTGAAGTGGTCTTTTACTATGACAAATGTCATCTTTCTTCATGACATTTCTTCCTTACTTCCTGTGTTATGACTTGTTATCTTGATAGCAGGAGGTGGCTATATGCTGATGCTGAATCATATCAGTAAATCATTCCATGGACAATCGGTTCTTAGAGATATTACGTTCCAGATGTCAGAAGGGGAAAGTATCCTCTTGCTTGGTGCAAATGGAGCTGGAAAATCCACTTTAATCAAAATCATTTTAAGAATGCTGCAGCAAGATGCCGGCAGGATCCAATGGGCAACGAAAAGTCCCAGAATCGGTTATGTACCACAGTCGCCTTCCATGATAGGGAATTTGACAGTCAGGCAATTTGCTTCCTATGTGCTTTCCTTACATGGCAGACGGTTTCAAGTCGGTACTGTTCTGAAAGATGCTGGGTTGGATGCCAAAAGAAAAATGCTGGCAGAAAATTTAAGTGCAGGACAAATGAAGCGTCTATTATTCCAGCTGGCTGTAGTGACCAAGCCAAAGCTGCTCATCATGGACGAACCGACAGCTGGAATGGATGTGGAAGCCAAGCGCCTGTTTCGGAAGCAACTATCAGCGGTACGTGCTGATGGAGTCAGCGTATTGATTACGACACATATACTTGCTGAAGCAGAGGAGATTGCCGACCGATTGTTATATCTGGAAGACGGGATGTTAACAGTGGATCGGTCAATCGATGAAATCAGGCAGCTTAGGCAGTCAGTAAGCTTTCGGACAGATAAAAAGCATCAGGAACTGCTGTTATCCATGGGGTACAGCCTGCATGAAGGGTTATTTCGGAAACTGACAGATGATGCGGATAAGGAACTGCAGCTGCTTATCCAAAGGAGCATCCAGCTAAAGCAGCTTGAAATCAAAGGAGATACACTTGAGAAGTATGTGGAGGGGTTGTCAAGGGAGGGAGCAGGCTTATGAAATCGATTATTCTGACAGTTAGTATGGAACTTCAGCGGATGATGAAAGATAGATATTTTCTATTTTTTTCATTGCTGATGCCTTTCATTTTTTATAGCTTGTTTACTTACATTAATAAAGGCGTCGCTGTTAGTGGAATGGACTTTGATTATTTCTTTCTTATTTCCATGACTTGTTACAGCTTAGTAGTGAATTCCGTGCAAGGATTCGGCATTCAAATTATGTATGATCGCAGACAAACTTGGATGGACTATCTTTTTACGCATCCTGTCACGCCATCACAATATTTCATCGCTCGTATTTTTACCCAGCTCTTGCTCAATTCAATGATCGTCTCGGTATTCTTCCTTGTCATAAATACCTGGAAACAGTTTGACCGACCCATCGGAGAATGGATCATGACAAGTGTTTGGCTGTTGGTTGTCTCGATTTTATTTTTAACGATCGGAATCTTGATTGCCCAATCCAAAAAAATCCAAACAGCATCTGTAACAGCCAATATTGTTGTATTGGTCCTGGCGATTTTAGGAGGACTTTGGATGCCGCTAGGGACATTTCCCGAATGGGTGCAAATGATCGGGGAGTGGCTGCCATCTCATCTGTACGCAAGAGGCGCGTGGAACATCGCTGCGGGTGAGGGTATTGAAATTACTAATATAATAATCCTTGTCTGTTATTTTTTGTTATGCTTTATAGGAGCAATGATGTTGCAGTACAGACAAAGGAGTTGAGTATATAGATGAAGAAATTTCGCTTATTTCCGAAAGAGGATGGCTATATACCGCATCTTTGGCTGCTGTATTTTTATTATTCATGCTTGGGTTTACTTAATATTGAAGGTTTTTGTTTTTGGCTCACTTTGCTGACCTTGGTTGCTGTTTTTATCTGCTATCGAGAAATATATTGGCGGCCTGAACATACGTTTGCTGCTTCCATGATCATGACACCGCTTATTGCTTTTCTCGTTTTCTTCGTATCAGCATCTTATTTTTATTTACTTTTATACGCAATGAGCATGCTGTATGGTTTGAAGAAGCCGTGGAAATTCTGGGTGGGGTATGCTGCTATCAATAGTGTGACAGTATGCTTGCTGCTTGTAGATATACTTGGTTTAACGAATATAATTTGGGGTTATCTTTTGCCGGGTATTTTAATCGGCTTGATTACACCTGCAGCCTGGAAAGCTCAAGAGACATGGTATCGAAAGTGGGAAGCAGTCAACCAAGAATTATCCGAAGCGAACAACCGAGTCGAAGAATTGATCAAAGAGAGGGAACGAGATAGAATTGCCCGTGATTTACATGATACAGTCGGGCAGACATTATCGACTATTTCGGTGAAAAGTGATATATCGAAAAAGCTTTTACATCACAATCGGGATCGGGCAGAACAGGAATTGCACGATATCCAGCTGCTAGCTAGATCATTGCTTCAGGACATGCGTGAAATAGTCAGTGATTTGCGTCATGTTTCGTTGCAAGAGGAAATGGAATCTGCTCGTTATCGATTACAGGAAGCTGGTATTGATGTTGAATTGGAACGGCAAATGCCGCTGATGAAGGATAGTTCTAAGGAAACGCTGCTTGCTTATATTGTGAAAGAAGCTGTCACGAATGTCATCCGTCATAGCAATGCTACATTATGTAAGATTCGAGTCAGTCAATCTGGCAGCGAGCTACTTTTGGAAGTAGTGGACAATGGCAGCTTCGATGGCAGGGAGTGGCAAGAAGGAAATGGCATGGATGGAATCAGGAAAAGAGTGAGGCTGATGAAGGGGAGAGTCCATTTCGAAAAACGGCAAAATAGCGGATTACATCTGGCAATACATGTTCCGATGCAAACCGAAGGAGGTACTTCGCATGATTCGTATGCTGTTGGCGGATGATCAAAACATGCTTCGAGGCGCAATGGCAACGATGCTTGATTTAGAGGAAGATTTCTATGTTGACTGTCAGGCTGCCACTGGTGAGGAAGTTCTGCAAGCACTGCAAACAAAAACATATGATCTGCTGATTCTGGACATCGAGATGCCGAAATATAGCGGCTTGGAAGTTGTGGATTGGATGCGGCAAAACAACCGCTCCGAAAAGGTGCTGATGCTGACGACCTTTTCCACTGCTGCCTATGTAAAAGAAGCGATGAAGATGAAAGTGGAAGGATATCTATTGAAAGATACACCGAGTGAACAGCTGGCACATGCTGTAAGAGATATCGTGAATCATGGACGCACGGTGATAAGCCCTGAAATAACGTATCAATTCGTACAGGGAATCGATAATCCGCTAAGTGAACGTGAAAAGCAAATTCTCCAGCTGGCTGAACGAGGATACTCTACCAAACAAATAGCTGCAGAACTATTTTTATCTCCAGGGACTGTCCGGAACTACTTCTCCGAACTTCTGGATAAGCTCGGAGCTCAGAATCGTTCGCAAGCAGTTTACATAGCGAAGGAGAAGGAATACATATAAAAAACACAGCTCCGAAAAGGAACTGTGTTTCTGAAATTTAATCTCTTGCATCCAGCATGGCTTGTAGTTTTTTGGAAACTGTAAGCAGGATCAGACCTACTATGATAGCAGCTGCACCGATTATGCTGAATATCTCCACATAACCGAGGGTAGCTGTCAATCCGGCAAGCCATCCGGAGATAATGGCAGCAATACCGTTAGCTGCCATCCATACACCCATCAAAAGTGAAGCAATTTTTACAGGTGCTACTTTACTTACCATCGATAGACCTACAGGTGACAAGCAAAGCTCACCTATGGTATGGAATAGATAGGTAAAGACGATGAATAAGATATTTGCTTTGTGAACAATATCCGTTTCATCACTGCCTGTATAAAGTACGGCTGGAACTAAAACCATAAAACCTAGCCCTAATAGAACCATACCCATAGACATCTTTGTCGTTGTACGTAAATCACCGCGTTTTGATTTACTTAGTTTCAACCAGATACCAGATATTATTGGTGCAAGGATGACAATGAATAGCGGATTGACAGATTGGAACCAGGAAACAGGTATTGTATAACCGCCCACACTTCTATCAATGAAATCCCTTGTATAAAGTGTCAGGGAAGTACCTGCTTGTTCAAAGCCAGCCCAGAAGAAGATAACAAATACTAACAGTATTAGTACTGCACCTGTCCGTTTCTTTTCAGCTTTTGTCATTTTTGCTGCAGGAGCACTTTTTGCAGTAACTTCAGTTCGAGCAGGTTTTGTTCCGATATTCCCCAAATACTTTTTACCTAACATGCTGAAAATCAATTGACCGATAATCATACCGATGGAAGAGGCCAAGAATGCCCATTTGAATCCAAAGTGCTCAATACCGTCAGCATCCACGGAGTGGAATAAATCTTCTGCAAGGAAACCAGCGATCAATGGGGAGAAGAATGCTCCCAAGTTGATTCCCATGTAGAAGATTGTGAAGGCAGCATCTTTCCGTTTATCCCTGGGGTCATACAGTTCACCAACATAAGTTGAGATATTCGGTTTAAAGAATCCATTACCTATGATCAAGCAAAGAATCCCTAAATAAAGACCTAATTGGCTATTGAATAGAAATATTGTGAAATCTCCGATCGCCATGATGATACCACCGATCGTGATTGCTTTACGCAGTCCAATATATCTGTCTGTTAAATAACCGCCGATGATAGGCGTGAAGTAAATGACTCCTCCGTATAAACTGTAAATGAAAGCAGCGTGTTGTGTGCTCATTCCCAGGCCACCACTTATTACTGCAGCAGTCAAGTAAAGCATTAACACAGAGCGCATTCCATAATAGCTATATCTTTCCCACAATTCGGTGAAGAAGAGAAGATACAATCCCTTTGGATGCTTCTTCCCTTGTGGGATTGTAGCCGGTGTATCCATTTTTAATCCTCCCTTTTTAAAGAACAGTGTCCATTATACGTCATAGTTTTTCTCGAATTCAAACAATTTCGTTAGATGAAGTAAAAGTAATAAAATTGCTAAAATTAACACTTGGATTATATTTCATCTATAGGAAATATCAATAATTGTTGCTAGCGCTGTCATTCTTCTATATAATGGATGGACAACAGAAAACAAATCGGTACAAAAAAGCCTGCAGGGGGAGCCATTCCGGCTGAGATGGACATTCGTCCAGACCCTTCGAACCTGTGAGTTAGCACTCGCGTAGGGATGTAGCTTCTTTGATGGGGAAACAATGCGCATTGGGGCCATCGGAAGGATTCTCTGCGGCATTGTTTTTTGTTGCATTCTTTTATTAGGGGAGAAGCAATATGCAATCAAGAAGCAAGGTTTTATTTTTAGTGGAGGTGGCAATATTCGCCGCACTCGCATTCGTATTGGATTTATTTTCATTCAAAGCATGGGCGCAAGGAGGCAGTATCTCCTTACAGATGGTCCCGATATTTTTGATGGCGTTTCGCTGGGGATGGAAAGGTGGACTTGCAACTGGGTTAGTTGTAGGATTGCTGCAATTAGTCACCAACCCTTATATAATACATGTTGTCCAAGGGTTCCTGGATTACCCTTTAGCTTTCACTTTGGTTGGACTGGCAGCTGTAACGGCAGGATCTGCACGTAAAGCTGCAAAAGAGAACAATCGGACGAAACTTGTTGGATACTTGGTTATTGGCACGTTGATTGGCAGTCTCGGGCGGTTCGCAGCTCATTTTGTAGGAGGAATGGTCTTTTTCGGATCAGCAGCTGCTCCAGGGCAAACTGTTTGGGCCTACTCTCTTTTCTATAATGGATCTTATTTACTTCCGAGTTTCATAGCCAGCATAGTGGTCATTCTCATTCTGATTCTTGCTCAGCCAAAGCTCATCTTACCGAAGTAATAATAAAGGCACTGCTTATCAGACTGAAAAGCTAAATGATTCTTTTGCAGAGATTGTAAAATATCTATCTAAGAGCAAATAAAAAAGTAGAAGGCACCTATATGTAGTAGGCTCCTTCTACTTTTTTTGATTTTTAACCACTTATTCTGTGGCCACCTCATCAGAATAGTGCTTTCATTTAAATAAGCAAGCCTTCGACATTTTCTGTTTCGGTTACAATCAAGAAGATTTTCCCTTCATCCAAATCCTCTTCGAAATCCTCCGATTCTTCTTGAGAGAAGCCGATTTCCTGCAATTTCGTGCGAAGCTCATCACCAGGTTTGCTGAACATGCTTCCTACCGCACTTTTGGCTCCCATCTCGGATAGCCCGATCGTATTGGCATCCACTTTGCTGGAGACGCGCTTTGTTCTGTCATCATCATGTGATAAGACATAGATATTGTCTTTATTTACCCCTTTGGTACTCAGCTGCTGAATGTCTTCCTGAAGCTTTTCATCGTTTGTGTACTCTTTTAGATATGGTTTCATTTTTATCTCTCCTTTAATTACTGGCGTGTATTAATTATCTACCCGCTCGGCAAAAAACGAAACAATCCCCCTATATAGATGAAAATATTCAACTTCGTCTGCTGTTTAGACGAAATTAGACATACAGAAGAATTAGGTTATGTTAAACAGTATGAAAATCGAAGTTTCCAAATCTGCCGAGGAGGAAACGATATGGCTGATATCATAGATCTTGATCAAGTACAGACAAAAAAATGCTTATGTCAGGTCGCCAGGCGAATATGAGATTTATTTGACTGTCGTTAAATATGTAAATAAATATTCGAAGAATATGCTGCCAAGGTTTTCGTTCAAAACGACTGATTCTGATTTGGCTGAAATATACAATGGTGATCGGCAACTCTTCTTAAAAAGTTACTATGACTTGCTGCGCTATTGGGATATCACACTGGAGGAGATTCCTGCTAATGAAGAAATCGAACGTTTTCCGAAGATAGGCGATTTGTGTTTCTTCATCGATCGCAAAATACAAAAAGATAAATATATGAGTTGATCTGACAGCTGGAACGTAACAGCTGTCTTTTTTGCTTTAGGATAGAAAAGATGAATCCGTGAAAGCCTATGGAAGATACGTTTAGCGTCGTATTGTTAGGGCAATACAGAACTAATCGATTGCAAAAGGAGAGAGCTGTATGGTGAATAAGACAACTGAAGTTTCTGCAGCAGAGGTGCTGGAACTGCTGGAAATAGAGGGCGGAGAAAAAGTGATAGTCTTTGGAGCTGGCAATGGGGAGTTGGTAATACCGATTGCCCATAAAACGAAGGATCGTGTGATGGCCCTGGAAAAAGATGAAGCTTTACTAGAAAAGTTGGCGCTTCGAGCGGAGGAGGAAACGCTGTCGAATATCGATCGGATGCCGAGCGGGGTAGGCAGATTGAATTTTCCGGATGCTTCTTTCCAGCGCGGGCTGGCGGCATTTGTTTTGGACAATACCGATGATCTCGAATTGGCTGCTCAAGAAATACACAGAGTCACCATCGAAAAAGGCGTTGTGGTTGCACTTGGTTACACCAAGGATCACAGTGCAGACCTGCTTTCAGATAAATTGACGCAGGCAGGGTTCGAAGTGACGTCAGGAGATTTGAATGAGGAAGTATATTATGTAAAAGCATATAAAGCATGAGAAAACCGCCAGGAGGGCGGTTTTTTTGCGTATAAGTACTTATTGGAACATGCTCGGGATGTCACTTTCTGCTGTCGGTTAGGTCCATATTTTCGCATCGTATCATCCTTTCTGACATTATCTGGATCTGTACCCCGGCGCTATGTATTGGAAACATCCATATTCCGATACATACGAAAAGGGTTAGTTCTGATAAGATAGAGAAAAAGATATAATTGGATACATTAAAAGGAGTGGAATCGGTGAAAACATTCAAACTGGTTGAACTAACCTTGTACCCGACAGATCAAGGCTCGGTGGAAGGGAAGGAAATGAAACTGGCGGAGGGCTTGATCATCAATAAGGAAGAAGATAATGAATGGGTATTGGAAGCTGTCCTTGGCAAAACAGATTTGGATTACGTACAGACATTATCTGAGAGCCGCAAAGTTCAGCTTGCTGAAGTTAGGATCACAAAACCAGAGAATCGTCCTGCATTGTTCGTTATTCAAGTGCAGGAAGTCAATGATCTAGAGGAAGAAGGAAATGTAATCATGAAGGGCAGCCTTGCAAGGGAAGATAGGATGGACTTGCTCACTTCAATCAGTAAATTGCGCAAGGACGGGCTGGGGGAGGACGAAATTCTCTCAAGCAGAGTCGGTGCAGCTGAGTGACCAGCTCTGAAAAAGCGAGCTATTCTTCTATATTCCTGCTATAATTGATTACGTTTGAAACATGCAATGAAGGAGTCCATGTATGCGTACCTATGACCCGCGTTGGCGGTGGCTCAATAATATTTCGCCAACCAGATTGATCATTTTATTTTATTTGGTAGCAGTTATTATCTCTACCTGTCTATTGGCTTTGCCAGTGGCACATAAAGAAGGAATGGATATCTCCTTCGTGGATGTACTTTTTACAGCTGTCAGTGCGATTAGCGTGACAGGACTTGCTTCTGTCCCGATTCAGGAATATTTCAATACTACAGGAATCGTATTGATTGCATTCACGATGCAGCTTGGGGGGATAGGTGTCATGACACTAGGAACCTTCGTCTGGCTGTTGTTCGGGAAGAAAATCGGCTTCAAGGAACGGCGTCTCATCATGGCTGATCAGAACCAAATGTCGTTTCGCGGAGCAGTCAATCTCATGCGGCAGATACTGGTGGTTGTTCTATCAATAGAATTGATCGGTTTCCTTGTCTTAGGTACTTATTATTTGCAATATTTCCCTACAGCAGGTGAAGCATATTTTCAAGGCTTATTTGCCTCCATCAGCGCAACGACCAATGGAGGCTTCGATATAACGGGGCAGTCACTAATCCCTTTCCAGCATGATTATTTCGTACAGTTTGTACATATGCTGCTGATCATTCTTGGTGCAATCGGCTTCCCGGTTCTAATTGAAGTGAAGCATTACATGTTCGCTTCTAAAGAAGAGCGCAGCTTCATCCGATTTTCCTTATTCACAAAGCTGACCACCATCACTTTCCTGGTGCTTATTGTAGCTGGTACGATCATTATTGCATTGCTTGACTCCAGGAATTTCTTTGTCGGGAAATCCTGGCATGAGACGCTGTTTTACTCCCTGTTCCAATCAGTTACCACTCGAAGCGGGGGACTTGCCACAATGGATATTGCGAGTCTAACTGAACAAAATCAATTGTTCATGTCGGCGCTGATGTTCGTTGGTGCTTCACCAAGCAGTGCTGGAGGCGGAATACGGACCACCACCTTGGCATTGGTTGTCATCGCACTATACCACTTTGCCAGGGGGAATAAACAAATCACGGTCCTTCGACGGGAAATCCATCCGGAAGATTTATTCAAGGCAATCAATGTGACGATCTTCGGAATGATTCTCGTATTTGTATCTGCTGTCATCCTGGCTTCGATTGAACCTTTTTCTCTCACAGAGGTGTTATTCGAAGTATGCAGCGCGTTTGGTACAGTTGGCTTAAGCCTAGGGATCACAGCTGAATTGAGTGATGCCAGCAAGATTGTCCTGATGCTTCTCATGTTCCTGGGACGTGTCGGTATCTTGACATTCCTGTATTCGCTCCATCGTAACACACAAGCGGCTAATTTCCATTATCCGAAGGAACGGATCATCATCGGATAAACAAAGACGGCACCCTTTTAGGATGCCGTCTTTTTGATTGGGTCTTAGCAGTAAAATGCTGCACCAACAATAATCAACAAGATGAAAAGTACAACGATCAAAGCAAAGCCGTTGCCGTAGCCGCCACCGCCGTAGCCGCCTTCAGCACCGCATCCTCCGCCGAAACCGCCGAAGCCACCGTATCCGTAACCCATTCTGTTTCACCTCCTAAAGCTTACACCTTACTATATGGCACAGTGGATGAAGGCGTATGGTCGTTTGCCCATTTTTAAATATGATTTCGTTACGTACCGAAGAGATCTTATCTGTGACAAATTGACTGCTTGTTCCTGAGAAAATAGAAGTGAATTGCTTTGTCATCTATTGACGAAAGATGGGAGAGAAGGGGGAAAACTGTCAGGTATGTATGTAAAAAGTGTGAAAAGTGCTTGATTAACTTTACTTTCATTCGATCTTTTGGCATGATAAGTAATGGAAAAGATTTGTAACTATAGAAGGAATAATGGTGATCAAATGATATTGCCTGAACACGCCAGATATTGCCTGCAGCACTCCAATAAACTAATCAACTTAAATAGGCTGACGCAGCAGATTGAAGTACTGCGTGAGCAGATGGCAGAAGTAGCATTTGAAAAAGGTTTCACAAGCAGTGAATCGATAGCGAAGAGCCAGGAATTGGACAAGCTGTTGAACTTATATGAAGCAAAAAGGAAGATATAAAAAGGACAGGTACCCCCACCTGTCCTTTTTATTATAATAAAGTACGGGAATCAAGGAAGCTTTCCAGTCTGTCCATTCCTTTCTCCAGCTGCTCCATACTGTATGCGTAGGATATCCGCATATACCCTTCTCCATATTCAGAAAATGCATCCCCGGGTACAATTGCAAGACCAACTTCATCAACCAGTGCCAAACCTAGTTCCAATGATGTCATCTTCTTGATTGGGAATTTCGGAAATATATAGAAAGCTCCATTTGGTTTCTCGACAGTCAGTCCCATTTTCGTAAGGCGTTCCAGGCAGTAATCCCTCCTTATTCGATATGCTTCACGCATTTCGACGGGGTCTGTTAGTCCGTTTGTCAAAGCTTCGATTGCAGCATACTGGCTAATGGAAGTGGCGCAAGTAGCGTTATATTGATGTACTTTGAGCATATGGGCGCTCAGCCATGCGGGTGCCAATGTAAAGCCGATTCGCCAGCCTGTCATGGAATGGGATTTACTTAGCCCGTTGATGATTATCGTCTTTTCCCTTACCTGCGGGAAGCTGGCAATCGAGACGTGGCCTTCATCATAAGTCAGCTCACTGTAAATCTCATCAGATAGGATGAAAATGTCCTTTTCAGCCAAAAAGTCGGCAATTTCCTTCAATTCATCATATGTAAGTGTGACACCGGTCGGGTTGGAAGGGTATGGCAGGATGATGCACTTTGTTTTCGGCGTAATATATTGTTCCAAGATGGATTTTGTCAGCTTGAACCCATTCGAGGCAGTATCCGCTAGAATCGGGATTCCCCCTGCCAGTGAGATAAGCGGTTCATAGCCCGGATAGACTGGGCCCGGTAAAATCACTTCATCGTCAGGCTGCAGGATAGTTCGCAGTGTAATATCAATTGCTTGTGATGCGCCGACAGTGACGATGATTTCGTTTTCTGCTCGGTAGACGGGAGCATATTTTAAATAAAAATCACTGATTGCGCTTCGTAAAGTAAGCAGTCCTGCATTTGGCGTGTATGTCGTTTGATTTGACTGAATTGCTTCCACTCCGGCTTCTTTGACATGAAGTGGAGTGGGGAAGTCAGGCTGACCGATTGTCAGACTGATTATATCCTTTTTATCTGCTACCAGGTTGTAAAAACGGCGAATACCGGAGATCTGTATGTTCTTAACATGCGAATTGATAAGCTGTTCCATCTTATGTACCTCCATTTACATACTTTCTTAACATAATGTTCAAACAATTTTGATTATAACGTGATAGTATTGGGAATAGCTAAAGGAAAATAATTAGGAGGCTAATGACTAATGAGACCCCGTAAGCTTTCTTTAGAGGAATTGATCACGCAAAACAAAAATGAGTTATTACAGGATGATCAGGCTATGCTTCGTATAGAAGAATCTCTGGATGATAAATATGGCATCCAGACTGATCAGTTGGAATAACGATTGATACATTATACCATAGTGCAAGATGACAAGGAATCCCGTTAAAAGAGGGGTTCCTTTTCTGTTTAACTGAATGGATTTAAGTAGAAACTGAGGGGAAGGAGGGATGATGATGATTTTACCGATAATGGGTCTGTTAGCTGCACTGTCTATGTTTGCGGCAATATTTTTCTGTATCAGGTGGTTGGTGAAGAATCAGTGGTATTCGATTCTGTCCGTGATAATTGCACATGCTATTTTAGGATATTTGCATCGTGTTGGCGGGCTGCAGTGGGAGCTTTCAAAAAGCAGGCTCCTATTGTTGATGACCTTGATTTGCAGCATGCTTATTTTGCTTAAATTGAGTGTACTTATAGGAAATAAAAAGAAAAAGCGTACAGTTTAGCTGCGCCGCTTTTTCTTGTCGGGCCAGGTGAACTGACCGAGTGAGGATGGCGTATAGAATGCCGATCTTTTAACGGATGTTTGCTGTTTGGCCCTCGTACCCTGCTGCGGTATATCCAAATAGCCGGAAAGGATCCGCTTAGCCTGTGAAAGGGAAAGGTTCGGTCTAGGGTTCCGAAAAGTCTTGTCCAATTCTCCTAAGTGCGGAAGTGTTTTGAAATCTTCCTTTGCAGCCGGGATATGAAAGTAATAGTCTGCTATTTGTACTAGCACAGTGGAGTGCTGTCTGCTGAGTTTTGGGTGTTCAGAGAAGTGCAATCCGATTTTTTTTGCTTTGTTTTGTTCCAGCAGCTTTGCTACTGCTTGTTTTTTTAGTTGATATAAGTGGCTTGGATCAGGAGCTGTCTTCGCGTGCCGATTCACAACGAACAACGCTTTTGCAATATCCTCTAATGTCCAGTTCACTTTCATTCGAGTAACCTCCTAGTGCAGGAATAGACCCTATCGGAGAATGGTACTATCGTACAGAAAAGAAGTACGATTGGCAAGCTCTTTCTTAATTAATTTCCACATGTCCCGGTCCGTGCTGCAGGGTGATGACGGATATTTCCGGCGGGCATGCAAAACGGATAGGCATCCTGGTCGTACCGACACCTCTTGAGACAAAAACATGAAGGGGCCTGGAACCCACTTCATAATGGCTATCCACATAACGTCTGCCATAAGGCGGAACGATTACTTCCCCATAAAATGGAATCCGTACCTGACCGCCATGCGAGTGACCGGACAGCTGGACATCGACTGGCAGGTGTTTTACGTTCTCAGCTAAATCGGGTTCATGAGCCAACAAGATGGTGAAAGAATCTTCATCACTATGCTTGGTGGCAGCATGTAAATTCGGTGAACTGCGTATGACATCATCAATTCCAGCGAGCACGATATGTTCTTGTTCGCGCTTCAATAATGTCGCCGTATTGTGCAGGGGTGTGAAACTGCCTGCTTTCATATATTTCGCAACGATTGCTTCGCTTTCGTCCCGATAATCATGGTTTCCGTATATCCAAAACTTTCCAAGCGGGGCATGAAGCAGCGTCAGGCAATCGACGATTTCCTGTTTCCATTTAAGCCGAATTGGCCGATCCGCAAAATCACCGGTGAATACAATGACGTCTGCCTGCTGTGCTTGAATCTGACGCACTAAGCGTCTGAGTTTTTTAATGGAATAATGATAACCTAAATGCAAATCACTGAACTGGACAATTTTCAGCCCGTGAAAGGCTTTCGGAAGCCGTTCACTGGTCAGATTGTATGATTTTGTCACCAGCTTGGCCGGCTCGATATAACGTGCATATGTATATCCAATGCCGGCTCCGGCTAAAATTGTGCCCGCTGCAGCTGAAATCCAAGTCTTTTTCATAAATGCACCTTCTTTTCCGTAATAAAGGCACTCTTCCCTTATACAATAGGGAGAATGCCTTTTTTCATCAGATGAGGAAGAGGATAGCGAAGAAATGAAACGCCGATCCTGCCAGAACGAACAGATGCCATACCGCATGATGGTAGGGAATCTTACGCCAAACATAAAACACAGCACCGATTGTATAGAAAAGGCCGCCAATGATCAGATACAGGATTGTCTGCTGCGGCAAAGCCGCAAGCATCGGTTCCCATACTAAAACGATCATCCAGCCCATCAAGACATAAAAGATTGTCGACATAATCAAGAATTTCTTCACAAAGAAAATCTTGAAGATGATCCCTGCGAGTGCGATTCCCCAAACGATGCCGAAGATCGTCCATCCGAGCGAGCTTCTGAGGCTGATCAGCAGTAAGGGTGTATATGTGCCGGCTATGAAGAGATAGATGGCTGCGTGATCGATGATCTGGAAAATATCTTTCACTTTCCCCTCAGGCAATGCATGGACGATTGTCGAAGAGAGATACATAAGCAGCATTGTCGTACCATAAACAGCTACGGAGACAATGATCCAAGGATCCCTCGTAAAGCTTGCCAATACGACGGCAACAGCAAGCGCTGCAATACTAAGTAATGCACCGAATCCATGGGTGATGGAGTGGGCTGCTTCTTCTTTTTTCGTGAAAATGTAAGTTTCCAATTATTTACCTCATTTCTGCTTTGTTTCAGTATAATGCTTTTTCTAGTTTTACACCATAAAAACCGGGTCAATCCTAGAAATATTTTATGGTGCAGATGCCCAAATGTGACACTTTGCGGACATTGTCGAAATTGGTAGCCGAGAAGGGTATGTGGTAAACTGGAAATGGTGATTGACCTCCTTCTACTGCCGCTGACAAAAGGAGAGATCGAATGGCGAAATTAGAGTTGCAGGAACTCACCGGAATCACGGTGGAGGACTTGATGATCGAGTCAGAAAAAGTAGCTCATGTCCAATTGAATAACCCGCTGGAGCACGCTTTGCTCGTGCTTGTCAAATCAGGTTATTCTGTCATTCCCGTACTTGATCATATGTACAGGTTAAAAGGCATGATCTCAAAGACAGCAATCCTGAACGAAGTGCTCGGCATGGAAAGATTCGAAATGGAGAAGTTATCCGAGTTGAAGGTGTCGGGAACAATGTTGACGGATGTGCCTGTATTGAAGAAATCCGATACTTTCCTGACTGCATTGAAAGCTGTTGTGAATCAGGCTTTCCTTTGCGTGCTTGATGATGAGGGATATTTCGAAGGTATCCTGACTCGGCGGGCGATACTCAAAAAGATGAACAGATACTTGCATGAACAAGTTCATTATCATCCTACCGCCCATAAGACCAATGCCTAAAGGCATATTACCCGGCAACAGGAAAGCATGCCCCAAAATGCTTGTTGATTAGTAAAAGTTTTGATAAAGTAGTTCCATACGTTGTTACATAGGAGGCAAAAACCGTGAAAATGATGGACGCAAATGAAATCATCTCTTTCATTTCGAATAGTAAAAAATCTACACCAGTTAAAGTATACGTGAAAGGGAAAGGCTTGGACACACTAACTTATCCAGAAAGTGTCAAAGCTTTCCCGGAAGCGAACACAGCAGTTCTATTCGGCGAATGGAGCGAATTGGAAGGCTTTTTGAAAGATACAGCTGCAATTGAGGATTACGTCATCGAGAATGACCGCCGTAATTCAGCGATTCCACTTTTGGACATGAAGGGAATCAATGCCCGCATCGAGCCTGGTGTGGTCATCCGTGACCAAGTGGAAATCGGTGATGGCGCTGTCATCATGATGGGTGCTTCCATCAACATCGGTTCTGTCATCGGCGAAGGTACGATGATTGATATGAACGTGGTAATGGGCGGTCGCGCAACTGTCGGAAAAAACTGCCACATCGGTGCCGGTACTGTCTTGGCAGGTGTTATCGAGCCGCCATCCGCTAAACCAGTCGTAATCGAAGATGATGTTGTCATCGGTGCGAATGTTGTAGTATTGGAAGGCGTTACAGTGGGTAAAGGTGCGATTGTTGCTGCGGGCGCAATCGTCACGGAAGATGTTGCTCCGAACACACTAGTTGGCGGAACACCAGCGCGTGTATTGAAGAAAATCGATGAACAGACAAAATCCAAGACAGAAATTCGTCAGGAACTTCGTAAATTGAACTAACAAAAAAGGAGCAGCTGCTGCTCCTTTTTTTATTATCAGATAGCAGGTGATTGTATGGAAGATATATTGATCAAGATCAGGCAGGATTTGCATCGTATACCTGAGCTTGGATTCCAGGAAGTAAAAACACAGGCGTATTTATTGGAATATATCCGTAATCTGCCTCAGGAACACTTGAATATCAAATTGTGGCGCACTGGTATCATTGTGAAGGTCACAGGTTCCGTCGGATCGAAAACGATTGCCTACCGTACTGACATTGATGGACTGCCGATCACGGAAGCGACTGGTCTGCCATATAAGTCAGAACATGAAGGCCGTATGCACGCCTGTGGTCATGATTTGCATATGACAATCGCTTTAGGTGCATTGACAGCATGTGCCAAAGACCAGCCTGAACAGCATATCATTTTCATTTTCCAGCCTGCTGAGGAAGGTCCCGGCGGGGCTCTGCCGCTTATGCAAAGTGGTATTTTAAAAGAATGGTGGCCGGATGAAATATTCGCGCTCCATATCGCTCCTGAGCTGCCTGTCGGGACTGTCTCCTCCAGAGCAGGGTTATTGTTCGCCAATACGAGTGAACTGTTTATCGATTTCAAAGGAAAAGGTGGACATGCTGCATATCCGCATTTGACACGGGATATGGTAGTGGCGGCGAGTACCTTCATAACAAATATGCAAGGGATCGTTGCCCGGAACTTGGACCCACTCCAAAGTGCTGTCATTACGATCGGAAAGTTGGAAAGCGGCTTCGTTCAAAACACCATTGCGGAAACTGCTCGTCTGGAAGGAACGATCCGGACGATGGATCCCGACGCTATTGCATTGGTCAAACAACATATCGAGCAACAGGCAAGAGGCCTTGAAATCAGCCATGACTGTGAAATCAATATCGATTATGGCTCTAATTATTACCAAGTATTCAATGACAGAGACAAAGTCGAAGCATTCCAGGAAGCGCTGGGTGCAGCTTCTTTGACGTTTAAAGAAGCTGCACCGGCCATGACCGGGGAGGACTTCGGATATATGCTGAAGGAAATCCCTGGATTTATGTTCTGGTTAGGAGTCGACTCCCCATATGGCTTGCACCACAGCAAGCTTCAGCCAGATGAACAAGCACTATCGTATGGAGTCGAAGCGGTTTTAGCTTATATCAATCAAGCATAACAAAAGCGCAAAGCTCATTGCTTTGCGCTTTCTTCTTTTCGCTGAAGAAAAACTTGATGTGGATAAGGAATCTCGATTCCTTCTCTGTCGAAGGCTTCTTTGATTGCTTTCTTCATATCGCGTTCTGCCCCGTATTGTTCATTATTGGCTGTATGGCCGATGATCCGTAAGGTAACCTCCGATGCTCCCAGTGCTTCCACACCGATGACATCCGGTCCTTCACGGAAGCGTTCGTCTTGCTGGAACGTTTCACATATTTCCTGCAGGACTCGCAGTGCATGATCGATATCATCTTCATAACTGATACCGATATCGACCATCGCACGCATATTGCCGCGTGAATGGTTGCTGATGCCATTGATATTACGGTTTGGAATGAAATTCAACGTGCCATCGAAGCTTCGAACCTGTGTTGTCCGTAACCCGACTTCCTCGACAACTCCATTATAGCCGGATGTAGTGACGACATCGCCAACTTCGATTTGACGCTCCAGCAGGATGAAGAATCCAGTCACCACATCACTTACAAGTCCTTGGGCGCCGAATCCGATGGCTAGTCCGATGATACCAGCACCCGCAATCAGCGGGCCGATCTGGATATTGAAAGTACCGAAAACCATGACAATCAGCAGGAATATCAAGGTGTATCCATATGTATTGATAAGCAGCTTCTCCAGCGTTTTCATTCTGCTTGTCGATATACGCTGTTTGGAGCTTGCTTTATTCAAGCCGGTGCTGATCAGTTTTTTCCCAACGGCTCGTAGGATGAAGTAACCGATGATGATAAGCAGCAACTGCAAACCGATCGATACGGCTTTTTCAATTAAACCATCATAGTTGAATTGTAGTCCGTCTGTTAGAAAGTTCATAGCCTGTCTCCTTTTTCGATTTACTGCTCTTTAAAAATTACCCTGATTGAGCTGTATTGAAACGTTCTGTAACAAATGCCGCTGTTAAGCATATAGTGACACAGTATAAAAGGAGGGGAGAGCCCGTGATCGGCAATGTTGCACCACAGTTTGAGCTGCCGGCCGTCTTGCCTGATGGAAAGACAGCTGTAATCAGATTGAAACAGAAGATGGAAGCGAAAAAATGGCTGGTGCTCTTTTTTTATCCTCGTGATTTCAGCACAGTTTGTCCAACTGAATTGAATGATTTAGCAGATAGGATTGATGAAGTGCGCGAATTGGATGCGGAGGTAGTTGCTATTTCAACTGATAGTCTCCTTTCACATGCCGATTGGCAGAAGATACCTCGTGAGCATAATGGTATTCAGCACATCAGTTATCCGCTGGCTTCGGATTTTACAGGTAATGTGTCCCAGGCCTACGGAGTACTTGATAGTAAAAGTTATACTTCTGTCCGCGCAACGATAATAGTAAATCCCCAAGGTGAAATTTGTTATTATCTGATGCATGCAGATTTGGTGGGGCGCGATACATCGGAATTGCTGCGTGTTTTGGAAGCGTTGCAGACAGGAGAAGCATGTGGTGTGAATTGGCACCCTGGTGATGAGCTGCTTCCAAAGGAGGATAAATCGTCATGATACCCCAACTCCCGGATGCAATTGACCAACAAACGGCAAATTGGCTTTATCCACCCGACACAAAAGCTGGAGGACGACCGCTCATCATTTATTTTTGGTCTGTGAGCTGCACTATATGTAAGGAAAAGCTCCCTCTCTTGCTGGACTATGCAAAATATGAAGGGCAGTTCTTCGATATCGTACTGGTCCATGTCCCACGTTCAACTACTGATTTGGATGAACAATTGATAAACAATTACGTGCTTGACAATGGCATAGAACTTCCCGTCTATTTGGATCAAAGGCATCAGATGAAGAATAGATTCAGAGTTCAAAAACTGCCCAGCATTGTTTTGCTTGACAGGAATGGAAGGATTCGACATATACAATCCGGCGGTAACTTCACAACGTTGCTGATCAATCAGCTGGATGCTTTAAAATACAGCTAGTATGCTTCCAGCTGCGATTCATGGTAAGCTTGCTCTATCAGTTAGTAAAGGATGATCGATATGAGCAAGCTGCTATACAGAGAAGACGCCTTCCATAAAGTCTGGAAGACGGAAATCGAGGATACATATGAAAAAGAGGGACTTTATTTTGTTTCACTGAAAGAAACGGCATTTTACCCGGGCGGAGGCGGACAGCCAGCAGACCAAGGGACAATTGCCGAATTGGATATAAGAGCTGTGGAAAGCAAGGAAGGTGTGCCGTATTACGGTCTGGAATCAAAAGCAGAAGGAAAGGTCGACTGCCAGATTAATTGGGCGTATCGCTTCGATCTCATGCAGCAGCATACTGGACAACATTTGCTCTCGGCCGCTTTTCGTCTGGTTTCAGGTAGGGAAACGATCGGTTTTCATCTAGGGAAAGAGGATGTCACAATTGATTTGCCCGGAGATAAATTAACAGAGGATGAACTGACTTCTGTTGAGCAGAAAGCGAACGAACTAATTTATGATGACCGGCTGATAACCAGTTACCATGTGTCCGCTGCCAAGCTAGCTGAATTGCCCGTCGTCAAGCAGCCGCACGTCACAGAAGACATAAGGATCGTTGAAATCGATGGAGTGGAATACAATCCTTGCGGCGGAACGCATGTAGCATCTACTGGACAAATAGGAATGATCAAAATCCTCAAAACGGAGAAACAAAAACAGGGACAGCGTATTTATTTCCAATGCGGGAAACGTGCTTTGGAAACCACCAGGGGGATATTCAGCATCATGGATCAGGTCGCGTCCCAATTCCAGACGAGCAGTAAAGATGTTCTGCCGCGGTTGAAAAAGCAATCAACTGATCTGCATTCAGCTGTCAAAAGGGCAGAGGAACTGGAAAGACAACTGGAGGAATTGGAGTTACAGGAGCTTATCCAAGCGGAAGCAAGCACGGTAGTTCGATCATATGAAGGAAAAAACGTCAAAGCACTGCAGCGTATGGCAGCAAAGCTGCTGGAAGCAGGCAAGGATTTCGTCATGCTTTCAGATCAAGGGGAACAGAAGCTGGTAGTATCCCATGATCTCAAAGACTTTCATTGCGGAAAGTTATTCTCTTCGTCTCTATCCGAATTTGGAGGAAAGGGAGGTGGCAGCGTACAGACTGCCCAGGCGAGCTTCCAAAGAAGAGAGGATTTGGAACGGTATATGCGGTTTTTGCAAGAACATTACCAGAGCATCGTATAAACGATGCTTTTTTATGTTCTGAATTCAAACTTTTTTAAATAATCGTTAATTTACCTCTGGTAAATTAGTTCGGAACCCGATATATTAGAACATGCGACTATTTGAAGAGGGGGAGAAGGGTTTGCGTATTTTCCAGAAATTAAAGGAATTCTACTGGCCATATCGGCGAAATTTTTACTTGTCGCTTC
The DNA here is from genome assembly GCF_047228925.1 of Terribacillus jepli. NCBI lineage: Bacteria > Bacillati > Bacillota > Bacilli > Caryophanales > Bacillaceae > Terribacillus > Terribacillus jepli. The sequence goes on from NZ_JBFEGH010000006.1 coordinate 162,652, forward strand.
TATTCATTGCGATAGTGACAGCCGTCACGGTAGTCTATCCCATCGTATTGCAAATTACGATTGATGACGTCGTTTTGGGGAATCAATACGGACTAATTCCAATCATCTCAGCTGGATTCATCGTCATGATGCTCTTAAAGGGGATAGCCAATTTCCTGCAGCAGTATCTTGGCGATTTATTCGGTGTTCAAACTGTTTTCAAGATGAGAAATAGTCTATACAAAAAATTGCAGCGGCTAAGTTTTACGTATTATGATAATGCGCGCACAGGCGATCTGATGTCCAGGTTGACTGCTGATGTGGAAGGAATCCGCTTTTTCCTTTCAGCGGGAATAGGGCAATTCCTGCGTGTAGTACTGCTGATCGTGATCAGTCTGGCTGTCATGTTCGCATATTCCGTACCGCTTGCGCTTGTTACGATGGTTTCCATGCCCTTTTTGGCTGTGGTCGTCTACCGCTTCGATAAACTTGTCCATCCTGCTTTCCGCAGCATAAGAACGTCGCTGGGAGTACTCAATACACGTGTACAGGAAAACATCAGCGGAATGAATACAGTAAAATCGTTAGCAAGAGAAGAATTTGAGATTGATCGTTTTACAGATAACAACTCCACATATAGAGATAACTACATTTTCACTTCAAAAGTATGGGCAAAGTTCTTTCCCCTCATGGAACTGATCGGAAACATATGTATGGTCGTCCTCATTTCCTATGGAGGGTATCTGGTCATTTCGGGACAACTTGAACTTGGTGCATTGGTTGCATTCTTCAGCCTGGTTTCCTATATCCTTGGTCCGCTCGCGAACCTTGGTTTCATTATCAATATGTTTTCTCAAGCAAAAGCATCCGGTGAAAGGCTTCTGGAAGTCCTGGAAGCAAAAGAAGATATCGGGCAGCAGGAACACCCAATCAACAAAAAACAAATCAGCGGCCATGTAACATTTGATCGAGTCACACTTCGATATGTAAAAGACGATGATCTGGCATTGAAGGATATCAGCTTCGATGCACCGCCAGGGAAGATCATCGGTCTTGTCGGCGGCACTGGATCGGGGAAGACGAGTATCACTCAGTTGATGACCCGTTTTTATGAACCTACTGCAGGGAGTGTCTACATAGATGGCAATCCTGTACAAGATTATGATTTAAGGGTTCTGAGACAGCATATTGGTTTTGTGCTGCAGGAGGCATTCCTTTTTTCGACAACAATCAAAGAGAATATTGCATACGGTAACCCAGATACTGTCAGTTTCGAGCAAATCGTAGATGCAGCCAAGCGCGCGCAAGCCCATGATTTCATCATGGAGCTGCCAGATCAATACGATACGATGCTTGGCGAACGCGGAATGGGTCTGTCCGGAGGGCAGAAGCAGAGAATCGCGATCGCGAGGGCACTGCTGATCGATCCGAGCATCCTGATTCTGGATGACGCTACAAGCGCTGTTGATATGCAGACGGAAGTGAAGATTCAACAGGCATTGAAAGAAGTGATGAAAAATCGTACGACATTCATCATTGCCCATCGCATATCGTCTGTTAAACATGCTGATGAAATACTTGTGCTCAATGAAGGTGAGGTTGCCGAACGAGGAACACATGAATTCCTGCTGCAAAATGGCGGCTTATACCAGCGTATTTACGAAATCCAGTACCGGGATCAAAAAGCGATCATGCGTTCAGCGCAGTAAGGAGGGAGCTCATGGAAAATCTGCAATATAGCAAAAAGCGGCATACGAATCGATTCCATTATTCACAAGATCAAGTGATGGAAAAGCCATTCGACTGGGCTCAAATCAGGCGGTTGCTTGGGTTTATGAAACCATATAGCAAAACATTGCTGCCGGGATCCATTGTTACGATGCTGCTGTCCACGATCATCCGGCTGCTCATACCGATTTTGATCGGTAAAGTGGCGATCGATATGGCCATCGCATCTGGGGACACCCGTTTCCTTATTTATTTGGTAGCAGGAATCGGAGGTTTGTATGTGCTGAACTATGCGGCAAATATACTTCGGATCAAATGGGTCAATATCCTTGGACAGCATGTGATCTATGACTTGCGGAAAACACTGTTCCGCCATATCCAGCATCTGTCGCATCGTTTCTTTGATACACGGTCTGCTGGTTCGATTCTTGTACGGGTACTCAATGACATCAACTCGTTACAGGAGCTGTTCACGAATGGAATCATCAACTTGCTGACTGATTCTGTCATGCTGATCGGTATCATCGGGATATTGTTCTTCTTAAGTCCCAAATTGGCCATTGCGGTACTCGTCATCCTGCCTTTCATGTTCTTCATTTCAACAAGACTGAGGCAGAGCATCAGGCGGTCCTGGCAGCAAGTGAGGATGCAGAAATCCCGCATGAATTCACATCTTAATGAAGCAATCCAGGGAATCCGGGTGACACAGTCTTACGCGCAGGAGCCGGAGAACACGGATTATTTTGAAGCACTTAACCGGGATAATTACGAAAGTGAACGGATTGCCACAAAAAAGAGTGCGTATTTCGGTCCTTTCGTTGAGATGAGCAATGCAATCGGGACAGTCATACTCATTGCTTATGGAGCACATTTGATCTTAACGGATCAAATCGAGATCGGTACATTCGTTACCTTTGCGTTCTTCTTGGGCATGTTTTGGGAGCCAATTTCCCGATTGGGACAGATCTATAATCAGCTGCTTGTCGCAATGGCATCCTCGGAGCGTATCTTCGAGTTTCTGGATGAAAAACCGAATGTGGAGACTCGGAAGGATGCAAAGCCGTTACCAAGAATTACAGGCGATATCAGATTCGAAAAGGTGGTGTTCGCCTATAATCAAGATCGGATTGCACTCCATGAAATCGACTTGCATATGAAAGCAGGACAGACGGTGGCACTAGTCGGTCATACAGGCTCGGGAAAATCGACTATCGCCAATCTGATCAGCCGTTTTTACGATCCCACATCAGGTTCAGTCAAGATTGATGGAGAAGATTTACGTGATGTCAGGCTCCAGGATGTAAGGGAGCAAATCAGTGTCGTCTTGCAGGATACTTTCATCTTCTCTGGGACTATCATGGAGAATATCCGCTTTGGCAACCCGGAAGCAACTGACGAGCAAGTGAAGGACGCAGCACGTATTGTCGGAGCGGACGATTTCATCAGCCGCTTGGCTGATGGGTATGAGACGGAGGTGGAGGAGCGTGGAAATATCCTCTCGGCAGGAGAGAGGCAGCTGCTGTCTTTTGCCCGGACCATGCTCGCCGATCCGCGGATCATCATCCTCGATGAAGCGACTGCCAGCATTGATACAGAAACAGAGCTGAAGATTCAGTATGCATTGAAAACCTTATTGCAAGGACGCACAGCCATTATGATCGCCCACCGTCTTTCGACTATCAGGGAAGCCGATAATATCATTGTATTGGAACAAGGATGTATTTTGGAGCAAGGCAGCCACGAGTTGTTGATGGATAGGAAAGGTAAGTATTACGAACTGGTAAAGACACAATTTCAATCTGACGAAAAATGACAAAGAGCGTATCTCATCAGGGATACGCTCTTTATTTTGGGTATTTTTCATTTCTTTGGGCATAACAAGAGGAGCGATTATCTATACAGAAAGCAGGGATACATTTTGTTCGCTTACGATAGTGTAATTTTAGCGCGGATGCTTACCTCTATGACGCTTGTTTTCCATATTATCTTTGCGACAATAGGTGCCGGTGTTCCATTATTGATATGTGCAGCGGAATATGTAGGTATCCGCAAGCGGGATCCCAAATATGTCTTGCTGGCTCGGAGATGGACAAGAGGCTATGTCATAATCGTCGCGGTCGGTGTGGTCACCGGGACTGCAATTGGTTTGCAGCTGTTTTTGCTCTGGCCAACTTTCATGCAGATTGCCGGCCACGTAATTGGATTACCGTTATTCATGGAAACCTTCGCCTTCTTCTTTGAAGCGATTTTCCTGGGAGCATATATCTATACTTGGGATCGATTCAAGGGCAGGTATACACATTGGTATCTTTCGCTTCCAGTTGTCATAGGCGGAGGGATGAGTGCTGTTTTCATTACTACTGTAAACGCCTTTATGAATACGCCGCAAGGCTTCACTTTGGACGGGCGTACCATTACGTCGGTTGACCCGATAATGGCAATGCTGAATCCTGCTACACCTTCAAAGGTATTTCATGTACTCACTTCGTCATATATGACATCAGGAGCTATTCTTGCCGCAATCACAGCATTTTTCATCTTGAAATATGGAAACAATGCGTATTATAAGAAAGCGCTCAAGCTGACCATGATCATCACGCTGATCTTTTCCATCTTCACGGCAATTGCCGGTGATACTTCTGCAAAATTCTTAGCAAGTTATCAGCCGGAAAAGCTAGCAGCCGCTGAGTGGCATTTCAAGACAGAAAAAGGGGCGGATTTAATCCTGTTCGGCAGGCTGACGGAGGATAATGAAATACAAGGTGCCATACATTTTCCCAAGCTGCTGAGCTTCTTATCTTTTGGTGATTTCAACAGCGAGGTTACTGGTCTCGATAAAGTGGATGCAGATCTTATACCGCCGTTATGGATACATTATATGTTTGATTTGATGGTTATTTTTGGCGCTTTCGGTATTTTGATCAGCATGCTATTTATCGTTTTCATGTTTTGGAAAAAACGAGATCAGTATAATAAGTGGCTGCTAAGGGCGATTGTAGTGAATGCACCGCTTGCCATGCTGGCGATTGAATTTGGATGGATTTTTGCAGAAGTGGGGCGTCAGCCTTGGATTTTGCGGGGATATATGCGTGTTGCAGAAGGAGCAATCTCATCACCATATGTCCATTATGTATTTGCCGCATTTTTGGTCCTCTACGTATTACTGGGAACATTCGTGACGCTGGTTCTTGTCAGACTTTATAAAAAGAATCCGATCCAAAAAGAGTGGGAAATGCGCTTTCCTGATACGTTATTTGGAGGTGATCAAAAATGAGTTACGAAATATTAGGGTTATCGGCACTTTGGTTTTTCCTGTTCGCTTACTTAATCATCGCATCCATTGACTTCGGTGCGGGCTTTTTCGCTTATTATGCTTTGCAGACAAAAAAAGATCACATCCTGAATCGGCTGATTGCCAGATACCTATCCCCAGTGTGGGAAATCACGAATGTATTCTTTATATTCTTCTTCTACGGTTTGGCTTTCTTCTTCCCGGATGCTGGTTACTATTATGGATCAGCCATGCTGATACCTGGTTCGATCATTTTGTTATTGATTGGTATTCGTGGCTCTTTTTACGCCTTTGAGAATTATGGTTCAAGAAAAAGTAAACTATATACCTTCCTCTATGGGGCAAGTGGATTGTTCATTCCTGCAGCGATCGCCACTGGTTTGACGATATCCGAGGGAGGGTTTTTGCGCCATGAAAATGGCAGTGTCTATTTACGCTATAAAGAATTGCTGACCAACCCTTTTTCATGGGCGGTTGTCTTTTTGGCCGTTGTATCCGTTCTTTATATCAGCGCCCATTTCTTGACGTATTATGCGAATAAAGCTGGTGACGAGCCTGCACGAAAATTGCTTCGTTCTTATGCGCTTTTCTGGGCTGCTCCGCAAATCATCGCCAGCTTGACAGCATTCATCTTTATCAGCAGGCAGAATCCCGAGCATTATAACAACATGCTGGATCTCTGGTGGATGTTCGGGATTTCAGTGTTGTTCTTTTTGATTGGTATATATTTGAACTATAGGGAAAGCCATTATGGCCTTTCATTCATTTGTGTCATGCTGCAGTTTTTCTTTGCACTTTTGGGATATGGCATCGGCCATATGCCGTACTTACTGTACAATGAGATTCAGGTAACAGCAGATGCAACATTACCGGCAATGGGTACGGCATTGTTGATTGCATTCGCCGGCGGGCTTCTCATGCTGATTCCATCCCTGATTCTTGTGATGCGGATGTTCTTGTTCGATGCCGAGTATGTAAAAGGAAAGAAATGATACAACCTCAGCTGTTTGTGATAGACTAGGATTAGTTTATAAGATAGTGGAGGAAGTACGATGAAGAGAGAATTTGCCGTAATCGGATTGGGCCGCTTCGGCGGGAGTATCTGCATGGAATTGAGCCGGGAGGGATTCAACGTACTGGCGATCGATATGGAAGAAGATAAAGTGAATGAATTCCGTAATATCGCTTCCCATGCCATTATTGCCGATACAACGGATGAACAGGTGCTGAAGGAAATAGGAATCCGAAACATCGAGCACGTGATTGTCGCCATCGGGGAAAATATCCAAGCCAGCATCCTGACGACAATAATGCTAAAAGAACTAGGTATCAAGAAAATAACCGTCAAAGCCCAAAATGATTATCATGAAAAAGTATTGAGCAAAATCGGGGCTGATCACGTTGTCCATCCAGAACGAGATATGGGAAGAAGGATTGCTCATAAAATTATCAGCAACAACATTCTCGATTACTTGGAGCTTAGTGATGAGCATAGTATCGTAGAAGTGCAAGCCGGTAAGAAAATGGCTGGCAGGACCCTCATAGATCTTGACATCCGCGCGGCTTTTGGCTGTAACGTCGTGGCTATCAAGCAGGCAAATGAGATTAATGTGAGTCCTTCGCCGGATGCCGAACTCGATTCGGAAGACATATTGATTGTCATTGGTGCAGATCGTGACTTGGCTCGTTTTGAGCGTGCCATTGCCGACGATTGATTTAAGAACCCAAACAGTTTCAGACTGTTTGGGTTTTTTTATCGATCAAAAAGGTTACATACAAAAGGAGGATAAATTAGACACGGGAGATGATAACATGTTTGAAAGAAGAACAGGAGAAGTAATGGCTGATCAACTGATCGACTGGGGTGTGGATCATGTGTATGGAATACCTGGCGATTCCGTCAATGAGTTCATCAGTGACTTACATAAGAAGGAGGATGTGTTGAAGTTCATCCAAGTCCGACATGAAGAGGCAGGTGCACTTGCAGCAGCTGCTTATGCCAAGCTAACCAGAAAGCTTGGGGTTTGTTTGTCGATTGCAGGACCTGGCGCGGTCCACCTTCTGAATGGACTATATGATGCACGCGAAGATAAGGCACCGGTCCTCGCCATTGTCGGACAAGTGCCATCCAACGAGCTGGGTACAGGTGCTTTCCAGGAAGTGAAGCTTGAGCAGATGTTTGAAGATGTAGCTGTATTCAACGAAAGGGCAGAATCATTCGAACAGCTGCCGGATCTTTTGAATCAAGCGATACGTGAAGCTTATGCCAACTCCGGAGTCAGTGTCCTGGTCGTATCGGATGATTTATTTGCCCAGAAGCATCCGGAGAAACCCGGTAAAACGTCAGCTAACTATGCCAAACCTCGGATTGCTCCGGCCAAGCAGGATCTCCAAGAAGCAGTCAAGCTGATCAACCAGGCGAAAAAACCGATCATCTTAGCAGGTAAAGGAGCGAAGCAAGCCCGTTTGGAGCTGCTTACATTTGCTGAACATATTGAATCTCCGATTATTCTGAGTCTGCTTGGCAAAGGTATCATTCCGGATCATCACAGCTATAATCTTGGGCAGCACGGGCAGATTGGAACGACACCTTCCTATGAAGCAATCAATGAAGCGGATTTGCTGCTGCTTGTAGGTACAAGCTTCCCGTATCGTTCGTTTTTGCCGGATGATCTGCCTGCTATCCAGATTGATAATAGGCCAAGTGCTATCGGGAGCATTTATCCGGTAATAGTGGGCTTACCCGGAGATAGTAAGGAAGTGCTCCAGGAACTGACTGAATTGACGGAAGAAAAACAAGATACGGCTTATATAGAAAAGTACCAAGGGAAAATGAAGGAATGGCACACCCAGCTGCAAGTACAGAAGAAGAGGGAAGAATCACCTATACAGCCGCCGCAAATTATGTATGCATTGGAAAACAATATGGATAAAGATGCTGTCATTTCTTGTGATGTAGGGAATGTGACAGTTTGGACAACTAGATATCTGCCTTTGACCCAGCAAGACTTCATCGTATCGGGACGCCTGGCAACGATGGGTTGCGGGCTGCCTGGAGCAATCGCATCAAAGTTGGCATACCCAGATAAGCAGGCGATTGCAATTTGCGGTGATGGTGGCTTCAGTATGAATATGCAGGATTTTGTCACAGCGGTAAAATACGACTTGCCGGTGAAAGTGATTGTATTGAATAACAGTCAGCTTGGCCTGATTAAATTTGAACAAGCAACAATCGGTGCCGCCAATTATGGAATTGATATGGGAGAAATGAATTTCGCGCAATTCGGTCAATCTTGCGGCGGTGAGGGCTATCGTGTTGAAAAGTTCGAAGACTTGGAAACGAGCATCAAGCAAGCTTTCCTTTCTGACAAGCCAGCCATCATCGATGTGGTCATCGAGGATATGGCGCCGCTGCCAGGAAAGATTTCCTACCACCAAGCAGTAAAATACACCGAGTATCTGATCAAGGAATTTTTCTCCACTGGTAAAATAGAGCTTCCGAATATGAAAGAGTCTGTCAAGCGTCTCTTGAAATGAGAAAAGCCTGAGCGTAAGCTCAGGCTTGTTTTTATACTTCCATGATGATTGGGAGTACCATTGGGCGGCGCTTTGTTTTTTCGAACAAGAACGGCGCGATAGTATCTGTGATTTCATTCTTGATTTCAGACCATTGTGTTGTTTTTCTTTCCATTACTTTATTCAAATGAGCTGAAACGATCTTTTGTGCTTCATTGATGAGGTCTTCCGATTCACGCATATAGACGAAACCGCGGGAAATGATATCCGGGCCGGAAGCAATTCGGAATTCCTTCATATTGATGCTGACAACGACGATGACAAGTCCTTCTTCGGACAGGATGCGGCGATCGCGCAGTACGATATTTCCGATATCACCGATACCGCTACCGTCCACATAGATAGAGCCGGAAGGGATTTTACCCGCGATGGCAGCACTATCCTTACCTAATGCCAATACATCTCCGTTATCCATGATGAAGGAATTTTCTTCACTGATGCCAGTAAGCTTGCCAAGTTTCATATGCTCAACCAGCATACGATATTCCCCGTGGATCGGCATGAAGTATTTTGGATTCATCAGGCGAAGCATGAGCTTCTGTTCTTCCTGACTGCCGTGACCGGAAGTATGGATATTGTTCAACGCGCCATGGATGACGTCTGCTCCCGCACGATAAAGCATGTTGATGATACGGCTTACGCTGACTGTATTCCCTGGAATCGGGGAAGATGAGAACACAACTGTGTCACCAGGCTGAATCTGGATCTGACGGTGTGTACCATTAGCGATCCGGGAAAGGGCAGCCATAGGTTCACCTTGGGATCCGGTGCATAGGATGACAACCTCATTCGCTGGCAGACGATTGATCTGATGCGAATCGATGAATGTATCCTTCGGTGCATTGATGAAACCTAGTTCGATCCCCAAGTTGATGTTCGTTTCCATGCTTCTTCCGAAAATGGCAACTTTACGGCCTGTTTTCACTGCTGATTCAACTACTTGCTGCAACCGGTGGATATTGGAAGCAAAAGTAGCGAAAATCAAGCGGCCATCGACACGTCTGAAAATATCGCTGATGCTTTCACCGACAACACGTTCAGACATGGTGAATCCTGGCACTTCACTATTGGTTGAGTCGGAAAGTAAGCAAAGTACGCCTTCTTTGCCGATTTCAGCCATTTTCGCTATATCAGCTGGCTGTCCGACTGGAGTGAAATCAAATTTGAAGTCACCGGTATGCACGATGTTGCCAGGAGGGGTCTTGACGACGATACCGTATGATTCCGGAATACTATGGGTAGTACGGAAGAAGCTTACAGAAGTCTTTCTGAATTTGATGATATCATCTTCTCCGTAAATATTAAGCTTGGCATTACGTAAAAGGCCATGCTCATCCAGTTTATTTTTGATCATCCCCATTGCAAGTTTCCCTGCATAGATCGGAATATTCACTTCTTTCAAGAGGTATGGTACGCCGCCGATGTGATCTTCGTGACCGTGTGTGATGAACAAGCCTTTGATTTTATCCTGATTCTGGACGATGTAAGTGAAGTCAGGAATGACATAGTCGATACCAAGAAGCTCGTCCTCCGGGAATTTGATCCCTGCATCGATGATGATGATTTCATCCTGGAATTGTACACCATACATGTTTTTGCCGATTTCTCCGAGTCCGCCGATGGCAAAAACAGCTGTTTGGTCATTTTTTACGAATTTCATTTCGCTTGCTCCAAGTTGAAGCTATCGGATTGTTTTTCATATTCAAGATGTGCTTCATCGAGCGGCTGGATGAACTCGATGTTGATATCACGATCTGCTAATGTTTTTCGAACCTGTCTTACGTTTTCCGCTTCCATGTACAAGCTCTCAGTGCGCTCGCGTACAGGAATCTCGGAAGGGTTTTCCTGATAATATACTTTAAATACCATATCTATCTCTCCTATTCTCATGGTTGACAAAAATTGCTTTCTATATCCATAACGAACGGAGCAAGTCTGTATAAAACCGAATTGCTGGCGTATTGCTATTCAGTTAGATCTTGTCCGCACGTAGTAGGCACTCGTCGTTTTTGGCCAAATAAATCTTTCCACCGTTTCTTTAACTTTTCCTTCAAACGCTTGAGCACACGAAGCAACTCCTTTCGTTTCGCAGAAAAGCAAGAAAAAACGTTTACCGGTCCAATCCCTCTTACTTACAGTATAGTATGAAAACGCTAAGATGGAAACAAAAACAAAGCATACTTTCAAAAAAACTGCCGATAAAAGGGAGCGGATGGTTGTTTTCTCTTGGGATTCATGTAAAGATATTTTTCGACGAACCTGCATAACTTATACTCGATTATAAGAAGTGGCGAGGAAAGATGCAAGGGCAGGAAAGACTAGGAGGAGGATGTACAATGGGGAAAAGTATCGTATTCCTGGATATCGATGGCACAATCCTGAATACAAAAGGTGAAATTCCGAAGGCAACCAAGGAAGCCATCCGCATGTTGAGGGCTAACGGGCATTACGTGGCGATAGCGACGGGAAGAGCTCCGTTCATGTTTGAGGAAATCCGCACTGAACTGGAGATCGATTCTTACGTATGCTATAACGGACAATATGTCGTCTTTGAAGGGGAAGTCATCCATCGCAATCCGATTGAACGAAAGCAATTGCTGCATTTATATGATGAGGCCTCCGAAAAAGAACATGCCATGGTTTTCATGGGTGATACGATCATGAAGGCATCGGAAACGGACAATGGTTTTATCCGGGATAGCTTGGCATCCCTTGGTTTTACATATCCGGAAATCGATAAAGATTACTTCCACCACGAACCGATCTACCAAGCACTCCTGTTTTGCGAGGAAGAGGAGGAGCAAGCATATTCCGCCCATCATGAGCATGTCCGTTTCATACGGTGGCATCCGCTTTCCTGTGACGTTCTGCCTGGCGATGGCTCCAAAAAAATCGGTGTGATGAAATTGCTGGAAGCGGCAAATATCCCCGTACATGCAGCTTACGCTTGCGGAGATGGATTGAATGACTTGGAAATGATCGATTTTGTGGGTACAGGCATTGTAATGGGGAATGCCGTTCCCGAACTGAAAGAGCTAGCCGACATCCAAACAGCACATGTAGATGAAGACGGACTCGCACTAGGCCTGAAGAAGGCCGGCTTGATATAAACAAAATGCGCACTCTGCCTGAGTGCGCATTTTTTATAATTCTATTGGTTTGGAGTTCTCGGGCTGGGCGAATGGATCTTCCTTGTTGATGCGATCATAGAACATCGTTCCGTTTAAATGATCGATTTCATGCTGGAAGACAACAGCTGCATAGCCCTTGAGCCGTAATTTGACTTCTTTGCCTTCCAATGTGACAGCTTTGACTGTGATACGGGAATACCGCGGTACATAGCCAGGTATTTCGCGATCTACGGACAAGCAGCCCTCACCGCTCATCAGATACGTATTTTCGACAGAATGACTGACGATTTTCGGATTGAAAAGACCATATTCATAGAAGGTTCCGTTCGGATCTTCGAAATAAATCGCAATCATGCGTTTGGATAGGCCGATTTGCGGTGCTGCCAGGCCAACACCCGGACGGAGGTCGTATTTTGTCGCTATTTCCTCATCTTGGCTATTCTTTAAGTACTCCAACATCTCTGTCAATGTTTGTTTATCTTCATCCGAAGCAGGCAATTCGACTTCTTCTGCAACTTGTTCGAGAATGGGATTGCCTTCACGGATAATGTCATCCATGGTAATCATGCTGATCACTCCTTGCGCTGTTACTTTTCCGTTCTTTAGTGTATCACAAGAATGTCTGTATGACACCAGAATCACTCTGCAGATTCGTTTATCGTATTTCTTTAACGTTTTTAGGCTTTGTTATACAATGTAGGAGAATACATAGAGGCTGTGGGAAACATGGCAGAGGAGGATACGTTTTGCGCAAGTTAGGAATAGGCCTACTCCTGATGGGGAGCGCCGTGGGACTCACTGCATGTAACAATGCGTCGCCGGAGGAGCAGGTTTACAATCACTTGGAGGAGACTATATCCCTTGAATCAGGATATGTCGAACAGCAAGATTCTTTGACGGATTTGGAGAAGAAGGAACAGGACTTATACAATGAGATTTTACAGTATGGTGAGGATGAACTGGATCAAATCAAGAGCAAATCAAAGGAAGCAATCGACTTGATCTCACAGCGCAAGGATGCTCTAGCCAAGGAAAAGGAAAGCTTGGATGAAGCAGAAGCTGAGTTCAAGAAAATCGATTCCATCATCGATGAACTGGAAAGCGATGATGCCAAAGAAAAAGCACAAACACTTTATGGAACAATGGAAGCCAGGTACAGTGCTTATGATAAACTCCATGCCGCTTATACAAAAGCCTTGGATGAAGATACTGTTTTATATGAAATGTTTCAGCAAGATGATATTACCCAGGATGAATTGACGAGCCAAATCGAAAAAATCAATGCCGGCTACGAAGAAATCAAAGCGGCTAATGAAGAATTCAATACAGAGACAGAAGCATTCAATGAACAAAAACAGCAGTTCTATGAAGCGGCTGGCCTGAATGTGGATATGGAATGAACGGAAACCCTTTTCTCGGAATGAGAGAGGGTTTTTTATTTTCACTGATACAGTATAAAAATATTGTGTAGTACAGTTGGTGAACCGATAATTGTGAAGATTTCTTTAATACCGTTTTCATAAATAATCGGCAATATCCAATCTAAGATGTTGACGTTTTCCGGCAAGATAAGCTAAACTATAACAGGACATGAATTGTATCACTTTTCGTTATCATGATTTATGTAACAGTTTTGTGTACTTCTGTTGTAACCGGTTAAAAGAGGGGATGCAGCGGGTACAGTAAACTATTGTGGTACTTCCTATGTTTTTGGAAAGGCTATTACAGTAAATATAGTTCTAGGAAGGATAGGTGACTAGCTTTGAAACGTACGCTAGAAGGTATTGAAGAACAGTTTGAAATGTTTCAAATCCTTAACGAAGATGGCGAAGTTGTAAACGAAGAAGCTTTGCCGGATTTGTCAGATGAAGAATTGAAGGAATTAATGCACAGAATGGTATATACGCGCATCCTTGATCAGCGCTCCATTGCATTGAATAGACAAGGTAGACTAGGTTTCTACGCACCAACAGCAGGTCAGGAAGCTTCTCAGCTTGGAACGCATTTCGCTTTGGAGAAAGAAGACTTCATCCTGCCTGGATATCGTGATGTACCGCAGCTTATCTGGCACGGTCTTCCGCTTTATCAAGCATTCCTATTCTCCCGCGGACACTTCCATGGCAACCAGTTCCCTGAAGGTGTAAATGCACTAAGCCCGCAAATCATCATCGGTGCTCAGTATACGCAAGCAGCTGGTGTTGCACTAGGTATGAAACGCCGCGGTAAAAAATCCGTAGCAATTACTTATACAGGTGATGGTGGTACGTCACAAGGTGACTTCTACGAAGGCATGAACTTCGCAGGGGCATATGATGCACCGGCTATCTTTATTGTACAGAACAACCAATTCGCCATCTCTGTGCCTCGTGAGAAGCAGACGAAAGCGAAAACACTTGCTCAGAAAGCTGTTGCAGTAGGAATCCCTGGCATCGTTGTTGATGGTATGGACGTCTTGGCAGTTTATGCAGCTACTAAAGAAGCTCGTGAGCGCGCAATCAACGGCGAAGGCCCTACATTGATCGAAACGCTTACTTACCGTTACGGTCCTCATACAATGGCTGGTGACGATCCGACTCGCTACCGTACAGAAGATATGGATACTGAGTGGGAAAAACAAGATCCATTGGTACGTTTCCGCAAGTACTTGGAAACTAAAGGTCTATGGTCCGAGGAAGAAGAAAACAAAGTGATCGAGCAAGCGAAAGAAGAAATCAAAGCTGCGATCAAAGAAGCGGATAACTATCCGAAAATGAAAGTATCCGACTTGATCAACAATATGTACGAAGTCCTTCCTTCTAACCTTGAAGAACAATTGGAAGTGTACAAAGAAAAGGAGTCGAAGTAAGTCATGGCACAAATGACAATGATCCAAGCAATCACTGATGCTCTACGTACAGAACTGAAGAATGACGAAAACGTTATGATCTTCGGGGAAGACGTTGGTAAAAACGGCGGTGTATTCCGTGCGACTGAAGGTTTGCAAGCTGAATTCGGCGAAGAGCGTGTATTCGATACACCGCTTGCTGAGTCTGCAATCGGCGGTATGGCTGTAGGTCTTGCGCTTGAAGGCTTCCGTCCAGTACCGGAAATCCAATTCTTTGGTTTCGTTTACGAAGTAATGGACGCAATCAGCGGACAATTGGCTCGTTTGCGTTATCGTTCCGGCGGCACACAGAATGCACCGGTTACAATTCGCGCGCCATTCGGCGGCGGTGTGCACACTCCTGAATTGCACGCGGACTCCCTTGAAGGACTAATGGCGCAGCAGCCTGGTCTTAAAGTGGTGATCCCTTCCAACCCTTATGATGCAAAAGGTCTTTTGATCTCCGCGATCCGCGATAACGATCCGGTCATCTACCTTGAGCACATGAAACTTTACCGTTCTTTCCGTGAAGAGGTTCCTGAAGAGGAGTACACTGTAGAAATTGGTAAAGCGGCTGTTAAGCGCGAAGGTACGGATGTTACATTGATCGCTTATGGCGCAATGGTGCAAGCTTCCATGAAAGCGGCTGAAGAACTTGAAAAGAACAATGTATTTGCTGAAGTCATCGACTTGCGTACTGTAAGCCCGATCGACCTTGACACAGTACTTGCTTCTGTTAAGAAAACTGGCCGTGTGGTAGTTGTACAAGAAGCACAGCGTCAGGCTGGTATTGCAGCTCACTTGATCTCTGAGATCCAAGAGCGCGCTATCCTGCACCTAGAAGCTCCAGTTATGCGAGTGACAGCACCGGATACTGTCTTTGCTTTCTCACAAGCAGAAGAAGTATGGCTTCCAAACCATAGCGACATCGTTGAAAAAGCAAACGAAGTAATCAATTTCTAAAAGCAGAATCAGGAGGTAATTATTTTGGCTTTCGAATTCAAAATGCCGGATATCGGTGAAGGTATTCACGAAGGTGAAATCGTAAAATGGTTCGTCAAAGAAGGCGACACAGTAGCAGAGGACGACGTACTTTGCGAAGTGCAAAATGATAAAGCAGTTGTAGAAATCCCTTCTCCATATGAAGGTAAAGTACTTAAGATCTCTGTTGGTGAAGGTGAAGTTGCGATTGTTGGCGACACACTTATCACTTTCGAAGGTGAAGGCGGCGAAGAAGGCGGAGATGCTCCGGCTCCGGCTGAGCAGGAACAGACTTCCATCCAGGCAAACGCTACTGAATCCAACGAAACAGTAAAAGAAATCAAAGAAGAAGGCCCTAAAGCGGAAGTTTCAGGTGAGCTTGTCATCGCGATGCCTTCTGTACGTAAATATGCTCGCGAGCAAGGCGTTGATATCAGACAAGTATCCGGTTCCGGTAAAGGCGGCCGCGTGCTGGCTGAAGATATCGACAGCTTCAAAAACGGTGGTGCTGCAGCTGCTCCGAAAGCTGAAGCTTCCAATGAGCCTGCTGCTGAACAAAAAGCATCTGCTCCAGTTGTTTCTGGTGATGAATTCCCTGAATCCAGAGAGAAAATGAGCGGTATCCGCCGTGCAATCGCTAAGGCGATGGTTACTTCCAAAACTACAGCTCCTCACGTTACGTTGATGGATGAAGTAGATGTAACCGAGCTTGTTGCTCATCGTAAGAAATTCAAAGCTGTTGCAGCTGAAAAAGAAATCAAGCTTACGTATCTTCCATACGTTGCCAAAGCGCTTGTTTCTGTATTGAAAAACTTCCCGATCTTGAACTCTTCCATCGATGATGCGACAGATGAGATCGTTACAAAACATTATTACAACATCGGTATCGCAGCTGACACTGAAAAAGGTCTTCTTGTACCAGTTGTGAAAAATGCGGATCGCAAATCCATCTTTACTATTTCCCAGGAAATCAACGAGCTTGCTGTTAAAGCGCGTGATGGAAAACTTGCTCCGAACGAAATGAAAGGTGCTTCCAGCACAATTTCTAACATCGGTTCTGCTGGCGGTCAGTGGTTCACTCCGGTAATCAACTATCCTGAAGCGGCTATCCTAGGTGTTGGACGTATTGCTGAAAAAGCAGTCGTTAAAGATGGCGAGATCGTTGCTGCTCCAGTACTAGCACTTTCTCTAAGCTTCGACCACAGAATCGTTGACGGTGCCACTGCTCAAACAGCAATGAACCACTTGAAACGTCTATTGGCTGATCCACAACTAATCATGATGGAGGGATAAGAAATGGTAGTAGGAGACTTCCCAATCGAATTAGATACACTTGTTGTAGGTGCGGGACCTGGCGGCTATGTAGCTGCCATCCGCGCTGCACAAGAAGGGCAAAAAGTAACAGTAGTAGAAAAAGGAAACCTTGGCGGTGTTTGCTTGAACGTCGGCTGTATTCCTTCCAAAGCATTGATCCAAGCTGGCCACAAAGCGGAATATGCTCATGGTGATGCTGACCTTGGCATCTCTACTGAAGGTGCAAAAGTAGACTTCTCTAAAGTACAAGAATGGAAAGCTAGTGTCGTTAACAAGCTTACTTCTGGTGTTGGCGGTCTATTGAAAGGTAACAAAGTAGACGTTGTCAGCGGTGAAGTTTACTTCGTAGATAAAAACACTGTTAAAGTAATGGATGAGAAGAGCTCTCAGACTTATACTTTCAACAACTGTATCATTGCGACAGGTTCTACACCAATCGAGCTTCCTAGCTTCAAGTACACTGATCGTGTGCTGGATTCAACAGGTGCTCTTAACCTTAAAGAAATTCCTAAGAAACTAGTCGTTATCGGCGGCGGTTACGTAGGAATCGAGCTTGGTACTGCTTATGCTAACTTTGGTACTGAAGTTACTGTCCTTGAAGGAATGAAAGATATCCTTGGTGGTTTCGAGAAGCAAATGACATCACTTGTTTCCCGTAAACTGAAGAAAAAAGGCGTTAACATCGTAACGGAAGCTATGGCTAAAGGCGTTGAAGAAACTGCCGACGGCGTAAAAGTAACATATGAAGCAAAAGGTAAAGAAGAAACTATCGATGCTGATTATGTACTTGTTACAGTTGGACGTCGTCCGAACACTTCTGAACTTGGTTTGGAAGAAGTAGGCATCAAGATGACTGACCGCGGACTTATCGAAATCGATGAGCAATGCCGCACAAACATCGAAAACATCTATGCAATCGGTGATATCGTAGAAGGCCCGCCACTTGCACACAAAGCTTCTTACGAAGGTAAGATTGCTGCGGAAGCAATCAGCGGTAAACCATCTGCTATCGATTACAACGGTATTCCGATGGTAGTCTTCTCTGAGCCTGAACTTGCTTCTGTAGGTCATACAGAGCAATCTGCTAAAGATGCTGGCTACAAAGTCAAAGCTGCCAAATTCCCATTTGCTGCAAATGGTCGTGCGCTTTCTCTTAACGATAGTGATGGTTTCATGAAACTAATCACTCGTGAAGAAGACGGTGTCATCCTTGGTGCTCAAATCGCTGGTCCTAACGCGAGCGATATGATTGCTGAACTTGGCCTTGCTGTTGAATCTGGAATCACAGCTGAAGATATTGCACTTACAATCCATGCTCATCCATCTCTTGGTGAGATCACTATGGAAGCTGCTGAAGTTGCAATCGGGACACCGATCCATATCGTAAAATAATTGGAAAAGAGCCTATCCCTTGCGGATAGGCCCTTTTTTTAGTGTTCCAGACATCCTCTCAATCTTCAAATCATTACCTGCAAACCAATCCGCAACATCCACATCTAATCGATTACCCCGCGCCAGGGCTGTCATCAACCGTTTTGTATGAAAAGAATATGCAATCGTATGTAAAGTGCCGAACAACTGGTCATAGTCTTCAAAGAAGAGCGGAGAAGCCGGATTTGAGAAAAGTGAATGTAGTTCCTCTTGGGTCATATTTGATAGGTTCATACTTGAAAGAAAGCTATCTCGCTTCGCAGAACTCGTCATATCTTGTCGATTAAACACTTCAAGTTCAGCGTTCATAAAGTGATTGACACAATTTAATCCTGAAGGCGAAGATCTTACGGAAATTTTTTCAGGGGTTGCTTCTATGACAGCATTTGTACCGTTGGCATCCCCGAGGGAGAAATTATAGCAGGCTGCATGTGGAAGCTGTCCAAATAAGTCAATAACCTGTTCAACTGTTTCACAGGTGTCCAGCGCAATCCGAAGGGCGGTCCAGGCAGATAAGCCTTTTCGGTATTTGGTATTACTCACAAAATGCAGACCGATTGCCAGACCTTTCTCGTTGACACCATCATGTCTTCCGATCAGTTGAAGATTGTAGCCGATTGATCCAAATGCTTCATTTGGTGCAATAAAGCTAAGACAATGATCATAAAGAGAAGGATCAAAGTCGTAGTTACGTACATAATGATTTTTATCGACATAAGCTGTACAGCCAAGAGCTTGCGGTCTCATTAGATTGTAACCACTGTATAATGCGGCAGCATCCCCTCGAGCAATACCTAAACCATCTGCCAAACCACGCAGCTCTTCCAGCAAATGAGGAGCATAGGCAGAAAACAAAGCTTGAATCTCTGTATAATCGGTTTGCATGTCGGAAAGCTGGCTAAATTGTTTGAGTACTGGATTTTTGACATAAACAGCAGCTGTATTCCATCCTATTTCGTAAGCGCTTCCTCTGCATTGGATGATGTCAGCTTTAATTTCATCCATATAATCACCCCTTTTGAGATTAATCCTTGCTATTTTTGAACCGTTGGAAGAATCATACATAACCAAGCGTATCCAGATAGAAAATAAGCAGGCTTAGGAAGAAGTTGCTACTGTTACTGAAATAGATATTCCTATCTGACTTTTTAAAAATTTACTTGAAAAACGGTCTGAATAGCCATGATTTGAAGTAGGTGGTGCGACTATGATAATAAAAATAGAAGATATACCTAAATGTAAAGTCGTATATTTAAGAACAGTAGGTCCGTATGGAAGTCAAAAAAATTGTCAGATGATGAGGGATTTTAAGCAGTGGATCAAACATGACGATTTAATCCATGAACGACAGAAATATGGTAGTAATGGCATTGCACAAGATAACCCAATATATCGTGAAGAAGAAGGTGAAGATAGAATTGTGGATTTTTAGTGCCTATTCATTGATAAAAGATATAGCCAGATGACATAGAGCGGTATGAAATAAATGACATTCTCAGGCTTGCCATGCTACCAGGATTTTATGGTGCGCAGCGGCTGATTATTTTGGATGCGCTCTTGATTATGATACATCATATTTAATCTGACATATAGTCTTTATTCCGCATTTCCCCATAAAAAATACCCTCCAAATTAGCACTTTGTATAAGTGTATCAATTGAAGGGTGTTTTTTATGTCCATTGGCTAGGATAGTCTAATTTAATCTCCTGCCTTTTGTTCCTGCTTATCTTTTTTATCTATCAAATTTAGACGTTTTGCTTCTTGGCTCAAGGTCTTGATGAGTGAAACTACGACAAGAATCATGATGATCGCAAATGGGAAGGCGGCTATGATGGAAGCTGTCTGCAGTGCACCCAGACCATCCTCTCCACCAACCCATAATAAAATTGCAGCAGTTGCTGATTGGACCAATCCCCAGATCAATTTCACTGTCTTGGAGGGGTTCAAATCTCCGTTAGTCGTTTGCATTCCTAGAACGAATGTAGCTGAATCCGCGGAGGTGATGAAGAATGTTGCGATAAGCAGCAATGCCAAAACAGAGAGAATCATTCCTCCGGGAAGCTGCGTCATCATAGCAAACAAACCTACTTCCTCACCTAGTGATGAAATATCACTGAACAGGTCGATGTTTTGGAAATACTCCATGTTGATGCCTGTAGCTCCAAATACAGCGAACCATATTGCACCGAAGATTGTCGGTACCAGCAGAACACCAGTTACAAATTCTCTTATCGTGCGGCCGCGTGATACCCTGGCGATGAATGTCGCGACAAAAGGTGCCCATGCGATCCACCAAGCCCAATAAAACAATGTCCAATCTCCAATCCAGGAGTTGTCTGTGTCATATGGCGTCAGGCGCAAACTCCATTCTGGAAGATGCTGGACATATTGTCCCAACGATGTAACAAGGGAATCAAGAATAAAATTGGTAGGACCAAGCAAAAGTACGGCAAGCATTAGCAACACGGCAAATATTATATTGGCGTTGCTGAGAATTTTGATTCCTTTGTCCAGGCCGCTCAGTGCCGAGCCGATGAAAAGTACTGTAACAACGATAATAATGAGCAGTTCTGTCGTGAAGGTCGGTTCGATCCCCTCAAATAAATAAGAAATCCCCCCGCTGATTTGAATTGCACCAAGGCCCAGCGAAGTAGCTACACCAAAAATAGTCGCAAAAACAGCAATTATATCGATGACTTTTCCGAGTGCGCCATGAACCCTTTTCCCGAATACTGGTTCCAAAATGGCACTTATCACTCCGCCGCTGGATTGTTTACGGAAGGTAAAGTAAGCAATTGCCAACGCTAAGGTAGCGTAAATAGCCCAAGGGTGCAAGCCCCAGTGGAAAAAGCTATAAGAGATGGCGGTCGTACCTGCTTCAGCTGTTCTGGCTTCGTCGACCACAGATGGAGGGGAATTAAAGTGGTTGAGAGGTTCCGATGCTCCCCAGAATACTAGGCCAATCCCCATCCCGGCGCTAAATAGCATCGCAAACCAAGACATATAACTATATTCCGGTTTGTCATCAGGTTTTCCTAGTGTGATTTTTCCATACTTCGAAAAAATCAAGAAGAAAGCGAAACCTAATAGTAACGTTGCGGTCAGTAAATAAAACCAGCCAAAACGATCGACTAGGAAGCTCTGTATGACAGTTGTTACATTATTGACATTACCGTTTGGCAGGATGGATTCTGGAATACTTCCCCAAATAAGAAAAGCAACCACAATACCAATTCCCCACCAAAATACACTTGTCGTTTTCTTCATAAGTAAATCCTTTCTGCTTTAAAGTTTGTATAATGCTGCACAAATTACCATTATAACAATCTCTACTTCACCTTCCTACCCGTCTCGACAAATTAGTAAACCTTAACCGGTTCCTTTCTCCTAAACTCGACATGATCTGTCCTTTTCGCATTACAAGTCCAAAACTTTCCACTATAATGGCAGTATTATGTCAAAATGGAGGGTTTTGCAGTGAAGAGATTTTTAGTATTTCCCATGCTCTTATGCCTATCCGGTGTATTGATCAGTGGTTGTGCCAGTTCGGAAAAAACGAGCGAAGATACTGATCAGACCGAGACTACGGCGAGTACCTCTGCTGAGCAAGAACAAGCTTCTGAAGATGAGCAGGGAGAAGATGGAGGAGAATCGGCACAAGAGCAAGAAGCAAAACAAGAAGAGCAACAGGAACCTCGATACAAAGTGTCGGAAGTCTCTTCCATTGTTCCGCTTGATGATGCCGAACCGCAAGTCGCACTCCTGACTTTTGATGATGCACCCGACAAGCATGCACTTGAGATAGCTGAATCATTGAAGGAAGCTGAAGCACCAGCGATCTTTTTCGTGAACGGTCACTTTCTGACGACGGATGAAGAGAAACAAACATTGAAAAAAATACATGACATGGGGTTTGCAATCGGAAACCATACTTACAGTCATGCCAATTTAAATGATTTGACGGACGAAAAAGTGAAAGAGGAGATTCTAAAAGTAAATGAGCAAGTAGAGGAAATCACAGGGGAAAAGCCGGAATTTTTCCGAGCTCCATTCGGAGAGAACACGGATTACAGCAGACAGCTGGCTGAAGATGAAGGAATGGCAGTGATGAACTGGACTTATGGTTATGACTGGGAAAGTCAATACCAGGACAGTGGTGCTTTGGCCGATATTATGGTCAATACCGAACTATTGGGAAATGGCGCCAATTTACTTATGCATGATCGGGAATGGACAGCAGATGCCGTTCCTGACATTGTGAATGGACTTAGAGACAAGGGGTATCAACTTGTCGATCCTTCTGAAATAGAACGTCCATTATAAAAAAACTCCCCGAATGGGGAGTTTTTTAGCGAAAGGCATGATGTTCTTTGATTACCCGGATGTATTCAATCGATTCATCCATCAATCCCTGCACTGGTAGGCCAGCTTCAAGATTTCGTTTGATATAGCTGATATTTTCGATACTGATAATTTCACCTGGTATGAAAATCGGAATGCCTGGCGGATAGACCATGATGGATTCAGCGCTGATCCGACCTTCTGCTTCTTCAAGCGGAATAGTTTCGGTATCTGCATAAAAAGCATCGCGCGGGCTTAACGACAAGACAGGTATTTCAGGTACAGATACTTCCATTTCTGAAGAAGAAATATCTGCTTGGTGAAGGTCTGCTAAATCCGTCAATGCATCCATGAGTTGTTGGAGATCTTCTTCTGTATCAGCGGGCGTAATCAAAAACAACAGGTTATACAAGTCAGAAAGCTCAACTTCGATATTTTTTTCTTTCCGAAGCCAACGTTCTGCCTCACTGCCTGATATACCAAGCTGCTTTACCGATACGAGCAGTTTGGTCGGATCCATGCTATAGGCAGCCTCTGAGCCAAGAATTTCTTCACCGGCACAATACAATCCGACTATATCGTTAATCCGCTGCCGTGCATCATTTGCCAGCCTGATCGCATCGGTGTTCATCTCCTGCCCTTTGGTAGCGAGCTGCCGGCGTGCTGCATCCAGTGATGCCAGCAGGATGTAAGATGTGCTTGTCGATGTGAGCATGGAAAGTACTGTCTGTACTTGTTCATGTCGCACCAAACCCTCGCGCAAATTCAAAATCGAGCTCTGCGTCAAAGAACCTCCAAGCTTGTGCACGCTGGTGGCAGCGAGATCTGCTCCTGCAGCCATCGCCGAAACCGGCATGTCGTCATGGAAATGAATATGGACTCCATGTGCTTCATCGACTAGGACAGGGACTTCATGACGATGTGATATATCCACAATACGGGCTAAATCTGCAGCCACACCGAAATATGTCGGATTGATGACGAGTACAGCTTTTGCATCCGGATTGGCTTCCAAAGCCTTCTCGACAGCTTCTGGTGTGATGCCGTGTGATATACCGAGTTTATGATCCAGTTGAGGATGCACAAAAACAGGGATTGCACCAGAAAAGATGAGTGCGCTTGTCACGGATTTATGCACGTTCCGCGGTACGATGATCTTATCTCCAGGTTTACAAACACTCATGACCATCGCCATGATCGGAGTGCTTGTACCTTGGACGGAAAAAAAGGTGTAATCCGCACCAAAGGCATTCGCCGCAAGCTGCTGAGCTTCTTGGATCATACCGTGCGGGTGATGCAAGTCATCCAGAGGTTCTATATTTATCAAATCGATGGAAAGGGCATTCTCCCCGATGAATGCTGAGAATTCCTTGTCCATTCCTTTGCCTGTTTTATGTCCTGGAATATGGAACTGTAATGGTTTGTTAGCAGCATGCTTGCGCAAGCCATCGAACAGTGGTGCTTGTTCTTGTGAAAACATCTTAGCTGACACCTCTTTACATGTTAAAAACAAAAGAATTATAGCAAAACTGTACTCCGATTACTAGCATCGCATGGAAAGTTATTTTCGTGTTACACTATTATCCAGGGAAAAGGAGGGATAGGATGAATTACAGCTATCCAATAGATGAAACTTGGACGAAAGAAGAAATCATTGATGTAGTGAATTTCTTCTCCTTGGTGGAGCGTACGTATGAGGAAGGCATCCTTCGGGAAGACCTGTTGCTGGCATATGAACGTTTCAAGCAGATTGTACCTTCCAAATCGGAAGAAAAGCAGCTGGACGCTAAATTTGAAAAAGATTCCGGTTATTCCAGCTATAGAGCGGTCAAGAAAGCAAGAGCTGCCGCATCAGGTGAAAAAATCACCATGTAAAAAAATCCCCTCCTGTTCCAGGAAGGGGATTTCATGTATCATACAGGTTCAAAAGCAGCTTGTTCGTACAAAATGGCTGTATGTTTCAGGACGTCCTGACATACTTTAAGGAATGCTTCCTTCGAAGCAAGCGCTGGGTCATCAGGCTGCAAATGGACGCCGCAGACAAGTTCCGCTTTTTTGATATGCTGCAGTCGGTCTGCGATCTTGTCGAACAGCTCATCAGATATGGGGGAAGCATCTGGCTTCATATGATCCATCGACCAGACGTAGTGGGACGGGATGGAATCCAAAATCTGCTTTTTCGCTTCCGTCATTTTGCGTCCGACGGTTTCCTTTATAGGACTTTCGTAAATGAGTGCAAATTGGACGAATACATGTGTACCCCAAAGTCCGATCTGGAAATGAGGCAGCTTCTTATATCCGCGTTTGCTTGAAGCAAGGGCGGACCATGTGTCGTTCGGTGCGTTCTTTGTTCGGCGCGCATGCTTTGCGACATGGACATACATATCATGATCTGTCACTTGCTCTGCATAAGGCGCAAGCTCTGTAGCGAGCATCTCCAATTTAGGGGACAAGCGGCTGCGGAGCTCTTCCATTCTTTCTTCCAATCCATCTATTGAAAAAACATCGAAATCTTGTTTCGTGAATAACGCGGTCATTACTGTCACTCCTTGCAGAAATCTTCCTTCATCATACCTGTCCAATAGGCAAATTGCAAGCGAGGAAAGGTTTACAATCCGCTCTGCAGTGGTAAAAAGAAACAACTTCACTGTTTGGAAAAATAGATGGGAGGAAACAATGATGCGTGATGTGATGGAAGCTTTAAGGAAAAGGGAAGCGGAAGAAAAGGTTCCTGCTATACGTCTTGAAATAGATTATTACCTTGTGACCCTGTACGATGCAATGCAGGAAGAAGATGAAGATGCAGTTCAGCTAACAAAAGAGAAGCTTCGAGTGCTCAGCGAGCAATTGAACGGGTTCGAATCATGAGCATAATTGTGATAAGCTAGTGGAAAGAATGGGGGACCACATGATGGAGCAATCAATGAAGCATACATTGCATAAGCAAGCACAGCAGTGGGTAATGGAAGCAGGGCGGCTTATCAAGGGGAAGATGGATGAACCATTGGAGATCATGACAAAGTCAAGCCCGAAAGATCTTGTAACAAAGATGGACAAGGCAGTTGAATCCTTCTTTTTGGAGAAAATCCGAGAAAACTACCCTTCACACAAAGTGTTGGGGGAAGAAGGCATCGGGGAGGCAGTATCCGAGACGAAAGGAACGGTTTGGATAATCGATCCGATAGACGGTACGATGAATTTCGTCCATCAGAAAACCAATTTTGCCATATCGATAGGGATCGTACACGACGGTATTGCGGAAATCGGAGTAGTTTACAATGTAATGGAAGATACGCTTTATCATGCCAAACGCGGAGAAGGGGCTTACAAGGGTGATGTTAAGCTGCCGATGCTTTCGGAAAAGACGATTGATCAGTCCATCATTGAGCTGAACCATTTCTGGCTCTGCCCTAATCGACGTGTGAATGAAGAAAAACTGCAGCAGCTCATTTATCGTGCAATGGGAACCCGCGCCTATGGTTCGGCGGCATTGGAGCTTGCTTTTCTTGCTGAAGGGATA
Source organism: Terribacillus jepli (assembly GCF_047228925.1). Lineage (NCBI taxonomy): Bacteria > Bacillati > Bacillota > Bacilli > Caryophanales > Bacillaceae > Terribacillus > Terribacillus jepli. Next base: position 188,809 of record NZ_JBFEGH010000006.1, read on the forward strand.
ACGGATGCCTATTTGACCTTCAGCCTTCAGCCTTGGGATTATGCTGGCGGCTTCGTGCTGTTGCACGAAGTGGGAGGCAAGTTGACAGATGCAACGGGCGAACCGGTCGATTTTTTGAATCGGACAACGATAGTGGCAGCCAACAGCAGCATCCATCAGGAATTGATTGAAGACTATATTGAACTAAAATAAAAAAGACGGATTGTCCCGTCTTTTTTATTGTCCTTTTCGTTTTGCGAAGATACCGGCACCCATGATGAAGAACCCGGCAATGATTGCTGCTGTCATCCAGCCGTAATTCTGATAGCTGATCGTCACACCGGCTGCTACGAAACAGGCAATCACCAATATGGAAGTTAGTAAAGCCAATCCTTTTGACATCGTTTCACCTCATTTATCATATTAAAGGTTCATCTGTCTTCTTTTCCCGGTACAAATTGAAATTACCAGTTGCTTTCCGTTCCTTGGTCCGCAATGAGATTCGATCCGAGCAATCGCTGCATAAATGCATCGTATTACGCCGGTTCCGCAATTTCTTTGCATGCGGACTTCCATCATCTATTTCTTCGACTTCATCGCAGAGTACACATTTCACACGCATGCTATCACCTCAGGAGAGTATAATACCTTTTCAGTTTACCATACGATAAGGCAACGTGCGTATGTTGCTGAAAGTTCAGTCATATCCGCTTGGAAAAAATCCTATACCAATAACTTAGCAGATTTTTATCTGGCGGATAGCTTTGATGGGGTCTTCTTTCCTGCTTGGCAGGTAGCAGTGGGCAGGACCGGATTCTTTGATGCTGCGCCCGTCTACTGCAAATAGGAACAAACTGGCTTTAAGCTCGTCCAAGGGAACGGTTTCCTCGCCGTTATCGGTCACGAATACGGCATGGGAGGCTTCATCCTGTATGCCTGCTGTGGAGAGAAAATCAGCAATAGGCATGACATAGCTGTTCTCCAGGGCCAGCTTCCTCTCTTCCCTCGTAAGGCTCTTATTGATGGGAGGTTTCATTTTTTGCTGATAAACAGAACGGTCCCAATGCTTTTCTTCTGCGGCGGGAACTGGCTCGATTTCGTTAAAAGCGTTTTCAAAAAGGATTTTGCGATCGTCGAAAATCCAGACGGATGGATCGAGTGTGAGTGGGAAGTCCACTTTCCCTGTCAGGGTGATTACCATATAATGACACTTCCTTTTCCAGAGTATCTATAGATATAGCTTAACATAAAGAATGTGACAAGTGACAACGATTCGACAAAATTAATAGGTGGACGTGTCTTGCAATTTAGCAGGACTACCGCTAGAATTGTAAAGAAGAAGTCTGTTTAACGGAGGGATAATATTGATATCTGAGATCACCGTTAGTAATCAAGAGAAAGCATATGCCCTTCTTTTGGCGGATGCTGATAAAATACTTAAACTAATCAAAGTACAGATGGACAATTTGACGATGCCGCAGTGTCCGCTATATGAAGAAGTACTCGATACACAAATGTTTGGTTTGTCACGTGAAATAGATTTTGCAATTCGATTGAACCTTGTGAAAGAAGAAGATGGAAAAGAGCTTCTTGAAAACTTGGAAAGGCAGTTGAATGTGCTGCATGAGGCGGCACAGCGGTCGATGCGTCCGTAACAGGACCGGCCGTCTGCAATTGTTTGTACGGGCATCCCATATGAAAGATGAAACCCCTTTGCCCATTTTTTTATTGGCGGGGTTTTTTTATTATTCTATGAATCTAACGGTTTATGACGTTCGTAAAATACATACTATGGGAGCTTTAAGATGAAAAAAAGATTGCGTAATTTTGATTTTACTTTACTATTCACTCCATTGCTGCTGACGGCTTTCGGGGCAGTGATGATCTATAGTGCAAGCTATACGGTAGCGGTTGTCAAATTCGATCAGTCAGCCACTGCATTCTTTGTCAGAACCTTGATCTGGATAGGTTTGGCAATACCTGTCTTTGCCTTTTTCTGTTTTGTGCCATATCAGAAGTTCCAGAAATGGATTAAGCCAATCATGGTAGTCATCGTACTGATGCTTATAGCGGTGTTGTTCACTGGTAAAGTCAATGGTTCCAGATCCTGGTTCAATCTAGGATTCTTCAGCCTGCAGCCGGCGGAATTGGCAAAAGTGGGTATGATCATTTATCTATCAGCGGTTTATGCCAAAAAGCAGAAATATCTGCACAGCTTCTCAAAGGGTGTTCTTCCGCCTTTGATTGTGTTGGGAATCATACTCGGCTTGATCGTCATACAGCCTGACGTAGGTTCTGCATCGATCGTATTCCTCATTTCTTGCTCGATCATACTTAGTGCAGGGATACGATTCAGGCATATGGCCATATTGATTTTGGCAGGCGTTATATTGATTTTGGCAGTCTTGCCCCACATGGTCAATGAAGAACGGATATCCCGCTTTACAGGAGCTTATAAGCCATTCGATGAGGAGCACGTCCAGGATGATGGATTCCAACTGGTCCAATCCTACCTTGCAATCGGCAATGGTGGCATTTTAGGAGATGGATTGGGACAGGGGGTTCAAAAACTCGGTTATCTACCGGAGCCGCACACGGATTTCATAATGGCTGTCATCGCCGAAGAGCTTGGATTCATCGGTGTTTCTGCTGTTTTAGCCATGCTGGCGATCATTGTTTTGCGCGGCTTCTATATAGCCAAGCAATGCCGTGACAGCTTCGGTTCTTTATTGGCAATAGGCATTTCGTCGATGGTGGGGATCCAGACTTTCATCAACCTGGGTGCAATCACCGGTCTATTGCCAATTACAGGTGTGACACTGCCATTTGTCAGTTACGGCGGTACATCCTTGATGATTCTATTCGCCTCCATGGGGATTTTGAATAATATTGCCAGGTATGTACGTTCACAGGAACTGATTGTGTCGGAGAGTACCTTCACGCAGGACAAGCGGGGAAGACGTCCCTCCAATCGACAGAGGATCCGCACTACTAGTACAACTACACAAACAAGGGGAAAGACTAGAGGAGGAGAACGATGGACGAACTAAGGGGAATCAATAAAGTATTGGTAGCAAACAGAGGGGAAATTGCGATTCGTGTATTCCGGGCTTGTGTCGAGCTTGGGATACAAACGGTCGCAATTTATTCAAAAGAGGACAAATCCTCCAGTCACCGTTTCAAAGCGGATGAAGCATACTTAGTAGGTGAAGGCAAAAAGCCGATTGATGCCTATCTTGATATCGAGAATATTCTAGAAATTGCAAAAACTTCCGGTGCAGATGCCATACATCCAGGTTATGGATTCCTATCTGAAAACATCCATTTTGCCAGACGTTGTGAAGAGGAAGGAATCATCTTCATTGGTCCGCGTAGTGAACAGCTTGACATGTTCGGGGATAAAGTGAAGGCAAGACAGCAGGCGCTGCTTGCAGAGATACCGGTCATACCTGGTAGTGACGGGCCGATCCAAGGTCTGGATGAAGCGGAGGCATTCACTGATACCCACGGCTACCCGATCATCATCAAAGCTTCCTTAGGGGGCGGCGGCCGCGGTATGCGCGTCGTCCGATCTGCCGAGGAGCTGGCTGAAGCATATGAGCGAGCAAAATCCGAAGCAAAAGCTGCATTCGGCAGTGATGAAGTATATGTGGAAAAATTAATCGAAAATCCGAAACATATCGAGGTACAAATCCTAGGGGACAGTGCCGGAAATGTCATTCATTTGTTCGAACGTGACTGTTCGATACAGAGAAGGCATCAAAAAGTGATCGAAGTGGCACCAAGTGTCGGCCTTCCTGAAACACTTCGGACTGCTATTTGTGATGCGGCAGTGAAATTGATGAAAAATGTTTCCTATTTGAATGCTGGAACAGTTGAATTCCTTGTGGCAGATAACCAATTCTACTTCATCGAAGTCAATCCACGTGTCCAAGTGGAGCATACAATCACCGAACTGGTTACCGGAGTGGATATCGTTCAGACGCAGCTGTTGCTGGCACAAGGGTACAGTCTGTCGGATGATCGTCTTAACATTCCTCCCCAGTCTGAAATCAAAACGAATGGCTTTGCAATCCAGGCTCGCGTAACCTCGGAGGATCCGCTTAATCACTTTATGCCGGATACTGGGAAAATCATGGCTTATCGTTCCAGCGGAGGATTCGGTGTCCGTTTGGATGGTGGGAATGCCTTCCAAGGTTCCGTCATCAGTTCCTACTATGATTCTTTGTTGGTCAAAGTATCTACATGGGCCGCGGATTACAAACAAGCTGCTTACAAGATGGAAAGGAACCTGCGCGAATTCAGGATCCGAGGCATCAAAACGAACATACCATTCCTTGAAAACGTCATCCTGCATGAAAAATTCCTGGCAGCTGACTATACGACTGGCTTCATTGATGAAACACCGGAATTGTTCGTCTTCCCGAAACGTCAGGATAGAGGGACCAAGATGCTTCAGTATATCGGCTATACAACTGTGAATGGATTTGATGGCAGCGGTAAAGTCGAGAAGCCAGATTTTCCAAAACCAAGAATTCCGAAGCTTGCAAAAGGTCTCGAATATCAAAATGGTACGAAGCAAATCCTGGATGCCCATGGTCCTGAAGGGCTTGCAAACTGGCTGAAGGAACAGGAAGAGGTTTTGCTGACGGATACGACTTTCCGCGATGCACACCAGTCACTCCTTGCGACACGTGTGCGAACGAAAGATCTTTTGACGATTGCTGAACCGACTGCCAAACTATTGCCTAATTTATTTTCTGTCGAGATGTGGGGAGGGGCAACCTTCGATGTTGCCTATCGATTCCTGAAGGAAGATCCTTGGGAGCGGCTGGCTAAACTTAGGGATAAAATGCCAAATGTGTTGTTCCAGATGCTCCTTCGAGCAAGCAATGCAGTAGGTTATAAGAATTATCCGGACAACGTTGTTGAGAAGTTTGTCAAAGAAAGCGCAGAAGCTGGTATTGACGTATATCGTATCTTTGACAGCTTGAACTGGATTGAAAATATGAAGCCGGCGATCGAAGCAGTGCGCAAGCAAAATAAAGTAGCAGAAGCTGCGCTTTGCTACAGTGGTGACATTCTGGATCCAACCCGGACGAAATATGATCTCGCATATTATACGAAGATGGCAAAAGAGCTGGAAACAGCCGGTGCACACATCATCGGCATCAAAGATATGGCAGGTCTGCTTAAACCACAGGCTGCCTATGACTTGGTCAGCGCTTTGAAGGATACCGTATCGATTCCGATCCATTTGCATACGCACGACACGAGCGGGAACGGCGTCCTGACGTATGTGAAGGCTGTTGAAGCTGGAGTCGATGTGGTCGATGTGGCGGCGGGTTCCATGGCAGGTCTAACTTCACAGCCAAGTGCCAGCACGTTTTATCACGCGATGCAGGGGATGGAACGCAGACCTTCAATCGATGTCGAAAATTATGATGAACTCGGGTCTTATTGGGAAGATGTGCGTAATCGTTATAGCGACTTCGAAAGCGGCATGAAAGCTCCCCATGCAGAAGTCTATTTGCATGAAATGCCAGGCGGGCAATACAGCAATTTGCTGCAGCAGGCTAATGCGGTCGGTTTAGGTGACCGCTGGGATGAAGTGAAAGTCATGTACAGAAGGGTGAATGACTTATTCGGCGATGTCATCAAAGTAACTCCATCTTCCAAGGTTGTGGGAGATATGGCATTATTTATGGTACAAAACGACTTGGATGAAAAGAGTGTCATCGAAAGAGGGGCTTCCCTTGACTTCCCGGACTCTGTAATCGAATTCGCCCAAGGCTATCTTGGTCAGCCATATGGCGGTTTCCCGAAAGAGCTGCAAAAGGTGATCGTCAAGGATCGGGAAGTGATCACGGCACGTCCTGGCGAATTGCTTCCTCCGGTAGAGTTTGATCAGCTGCGCAGTGAACTTCAGGAAAAGATGGAGGATGAAGCTACCGAGCAGGATATCGTGGCATACTCCCTTTATCCGAAAGTGTTCGAAACGTACACAGCATTCAAGGAGGCTTATGGCGACCTGTCCGTTCTGACAACTCCGACATTCTTCTACGGCATGAAGCTGGATGAAGAAATCGAAGTGGAAATCGAACCAGGAAAAACCTTGATCGTCAAGCTGGTTGCAATTGGCGAGGCTGGTCCGGATGCGATGCGTACGATATACTTTGAGTTCAACGGACAGCCTCGTGAAGTGCTTGTGCGTGATGAACAGGTGCAGGCGACAGTCAAAACAACGCCAAAAGCAGATAAACAGAACAAGAAGCATATTGGTGCAACGATGCCTGGAACAGTCATCAGGGCGCTGGTAGCTGCTGGTGAGCAAGTGCAAAAAGGGCAGCAGCTGCTCGTCACAGAGGCGATGAAGATGGAAACGACAGTACAGGCGCCATTTGATGGAACTATCAAAGGTGTCTATGTAAAAGATGCGGAACCTATCCAAGTTGGAGATCTGCTTGTGGAATTTGAATAAAAGAAAATCCACTGCCGCGATGGCAGTGGATTTTTTAATGTTCTTTTTCATATTTTGCGCTTCGGAAGGACAGCATGATGTAGTAAGTCATGATTCCGAAGTAGACGCTGATGATCAAGGAATGCAGCAGGGCTACAAATAGATGCATACCGGTGAAGATGACAAGCACACCGACGATTGCTTGTGCTGCCAAGAGGCAGAAGCTGATGATCCAACCCCTGGACATCACTGCCTGTCCTTTGTAATGGCGGATCACTTGGATCATGATGATGAAGGACCAGACAAGCGCCAGCATGGCTGCGCCCCGGTGCAGCATCTGCACCAGCTGTGCCGCACTTAATCCAAACAGACCTGGATCGGAGTTGGAGCAAAGCGGGAAGTCTCCGCAGACAAGACTTGCATTCATGTGACGTACAAGCGCTCCGGTATAGACGACAAGATAAATATAAATGGTATGCAGATAAAATTGAATCCGCATTCCTTTCCGGATTACAAGTGCACGGGCATCAAACTTCTTGTCCACTTCAAAAACCAGCAGTGTGAGCAGGAGGACCGAAGCGAAAGATATAAGCGAAATGCCGAAATGAAGTGCCAGTACTGTGTCGGATTGCTGCCAAACAACCGCAGCAGCACCAATGAGTGCTTGGAGAATCAAGAAGAATACTGATACTATCGACAGGAATTTCACTTCGCGGATATGGCCGATTTTACGCCATGCGAAGATTGCAAGCAAGATAATGACGATTCCCATTGCTGATGATACGAAACGATGGGCAGATTCGATGACAAGCTCCGGTGTTATATTGGTCAAAGCTCCTTCACATAAAGGCCAGCTCTGTCCGCAGCCATCCTCGGACCCTGTTTTGGTAACAAGAGCGCCGCCCAACAAAACGAACAGCATACCCACGGTACCAATCACAGATAAGAATTTCAATAATTTCACGTATATACACCTCTTGTTTACAAACTTAAAGCAATGATAAAACATCATGCCTATCGTAACACGAAATACCTTTAAGAAAAAAAGTATTTCTTGTCAATTTTATGACCTGTTACAGCCGTTTCTTTAGAATTGGGTTGGACAGAGGAAGAGTTAGTTCAGCAAATTGTCAAAAACGATTTCGTTTAATGAAGTTAGACGTGTTACAATATTGAAAGTGTGATAAAATACAAGAATTATGTGTAACCAAGCAGAAAGGATGTGCTGGTGTGGATAAGATCGAAACAACTTCTTCCCAAGTTTTGAACGGCGCCGAACAGGCAGATTCTACTACTAGTCTTTGGACAGACTTTAAGGCACTTATAAAAACAGGTATTATAAATTCGAATCTATTGACCGCCTTTGGTGGTTTTTGGCTCGCACTTTATATGACAAATGAGCAATTCGTCGACCATATCCCGACTTTTATTTACATGATGATCGGAAGTGGACTGGTCATTGCAGGCGGTTGTGTCATCAATAACTATTATGATCGTGATATTGACCATATCATGCAAAGGACGAAGAAACGTCCGACTGTAACAGGATCCATTCCTCTTTCTGTCGTACTAACGATGGGGATCGGCTTCACGGTACTTGGTGTCGGGTTCCTTTTCCTGACAACATGGCAAGCAGCAGCAATCGGAATGTTTGGCTGGTTTGCTTATGTAGTACTTTATACAATGTGGTCCAAGCGCCGCTATACAATCAATACAGCGATCGGGAGTTTTTCAGGCGCGGTTCCCCCGCTGATCGGTTATGCTGCCATCGATGGAGGTTTGAGCACAGAAGCTTGGATCGTCTTCGCCATCATGTTTATCTGGCAGACACCGCATTTCTTGGCATTGGCCATGAAAAAAGCAGAAGACTACAAGGCAGCGAATATCCCGATGCTGCCATCTGTATATGGTTTTGGAATCACCAAACGTCAGATCGTCGTTTATACAGCATGTTTGCTCCCGCTGCCATTTTATTTAACCACGCTCGGAACAGTGTTCGTCGTTATTGCCAGCGTATTGAATGTTGGATGGCTTGCGATCGGCATCGCTGGATTCTTCATGAAAGATGACTTGAAATGGGCTACATGGATGTTCGTTTACAGCCTGAATTATTTGATGATTTTCTTTATCGCGCTTGTTGTATTCACAACACCTGCGATATTCTGATTATAAGATGGGACACTTCCTGCATAAGGAGGTGTCTTTTTGCGTTTATGGTGGGGCAAGCAGCGGGAATAAGAACGGTAAATGTGCATCGGGGGAGAGGGAAAATGAATGGATATGGAAACACCGCGCTTAAACTTGAAAGCCATGACACTGGAAATGGGGAAGCAGCTTGTTCGTTACCCGGTCACCTTCTTCTATGAACAGGAAATATCGTATGTGACCGATTGGCCGACAAATGCCTTGAAGGCGGAGCTGCCCTTATACTTAGAGGATATTGAATCAGGACAGGCTGGTTTCGGATTCGGGCCATGGGTCTTACATACAAAATACAAGAAGGAAATGGTCGGTCACGTTATTGTCAAGCAACCGGAAAATGATACTCCCCAAACAGGGATATATTTCCACATCCGCAAAGGGATGGCCGGGAAAAGATATGAAGATGAAGCAATTGTAAGCATTTGCGATTGGCTGCTGAAACAAGGCATCGAAACGATCCATGCCTACTGCAAACCGGATGAAGCACAAAAACAGCAAGTTCTGACGAGGTGCGGCTTTCAAAAGCTTGGTCAGATTGATGGTTTGGTCCAATTCAGGACGCATGGTCAGTTACTCCCTGCGGATGGTATGTGAAGCTTGTCGAAGAAGTCGGCTATCTCTGAATTGGGTTTTGTATTATAATAAGAACAACAAATGGAAAGGGGGCAGGATGCATGAAAGGTTTGCGGATCGTGTTATTGCTTCTCGTAGTGGGAGCAGGTGTACTGTTCTTTTGGAACAAAGATGATTATCTTGGTCCTGCCCAGGACGCAAAACATAAAGATACAGAGAATGTGCAAAAAGCAGAGGCTTCCCAGAAACCGAATGGTGACATAGAACGGTGGGTCAACCAAGAACCTGAAACATTGGAAAAGGATCAAGGTGAACCTGACCGGATTGACAAATCCTCTTACGGATATGATTGGTATATATATGATAAAGGTGACGCCTACGCCCAGTATGGCGTGAAGGATGATCGAATCATCACTGCCTTTGCTGTCGGGGAAGCATCGCTTGCCAAAGCAGAAATTGGCGAAAGTCGTGAAGAAGTCGAGCAGGATTACCCTCTGGAGGGAGAGGTGTCCTTTCGCTATGACAACAACAGGTACACATTCAAACTGAAAGAGAAGGATCAACAGATTCAACCGCTTGCCCAAATCGGGGATGGATTGTTCGCACAATTTTATTTTGATACATTTGATGATGAACTAACGGCAGTCCGGGTGCTGACTGATGAACAACTCATTATGGAACGACCATACGATGTGACCTATACAGGTCAGCTGCCTGAGCAGCCGCGGCTTTCCGACGATGACTGGCAGCAAGTGCAAAAAGGAATGGAACAGCAAATCATCGACATAACCAATGTCTTGCGTTCGCATTTCGATGTTCCGTCATTGGAGTGGAACGACCAAGTTGCGGCCGTTGCTCTCGGTCATAGTGAAGATATGCAAAAACACCAGTATTTCTCTCATGTGACGCCGAGTGGTGAGGAGCTAGGTGACCGGCTGGCAGATGGTCAAGTCAGCTTCCAAAGTGCAGGGGAGAATATTGCCGCCGGCTATACAGATGCTCCTGCCGCGATGATTGGCTGGCTGAACAGCGAAGGTCACCGCAAAACGATGCTTGATGCAACCTATGAAGAACTTGGAGTGGGTGTATATCGTTATTACTATACACAAAACTTCCTTTTACAATAACCGGGTTTCCGTGAAGGAATCCCGGTTATTTGTGTCATTAACCCTAGATTTTCATATAGTGGTCAGAGAGGGTTATATTGTGGTTAGGAGATGAATGGTAATGTCAGATACGAATTTGCATCCTTCGATCCAGGCATTCAGACAATTCGTCCAACAGCATCCAAAACTGATTCAAGAAGTCAGGCAAAAGCAGACAGGATGGCAGCCTTACTATGAAAAGTGGGTATTGTTAGGCGAGGAGGATCCGAGCTGGCAGGCATATAAAGAAAAGGAACAAATGGAGCAGACTGAAACCGAGTCACAGGAAATGGGAAAAGAGATGTTCAACAAGGTAGTGGGGATGGCCAGTCAATTTGATTTACAGAAACTGCAGGGGCATATCCACCAATTGAATGGAGCGCTTGAGAATATCAAACAATTGATAGGGCAATATCAAGGAGTCAAACAGCAGCTTCCGACGAAGAAAAAAGCACCTACATTTTTCCATAGGGACTAGAGGGAGGTTGTATGATGCGGCAGGACATTTATCAAAGGCTGCAGCACCGGGAAGAATTGCTCCGTTTTGTCAGGCTTCATCCGATATGGTACCGGAAACTTGCGCGCGATCCGAACGCATTCGGTGATTTGGAGAAACAGGCGAATTATTTCTACGGCAAAACGGTTCCACAGCGTATCGGACAGTTCGGGGAGCAGCTGAGCATGGTGAATATGCTGATACAGATGGCGCGGGCGATGCGGGATTAAACACTTTTCATTTCCCTATTATTTGGTATGATAATAGGGGAGGTGGTTCTATGTTTGCAACTATGGAATTTGTTGAACTCCTGGAGAAATCTGAGCGATTGGGTCTGATGATACGCGATTCGGACATTATGGCAGCATATAGCTCCGCTCAAGCCAAGCTCTACCAGGATAGTGAAACGAAAGCTAAAATCGACGCATTCACAGCCATAAAAGAACAATATGAAGAAGTGCAGCGATTCGGAAGATACCACCCTGATTACAGCTTCATCATGAAAGAAATCCGCAGCAAGAAGCGTGAGATGGATATGGATGCCAACGTTGCTGCATTTAAAATAGCAGAGCGGAATCTGCAAAAACTGCTTGATGATATCAGCGCCAAGCTCGCTGTAACAGTGAGCAAGAACGTCAAGGCACCACGAGCGGGGGCAGCTTTGAAGGACTCCGGATGTGGCTGCGGAAGCGGCGGCGCCTGCGGGTGTGCATCCTGACAAATTTCCGGTAAGCTTTTGGCTTGCCGGTTTTTTTGTGTTGCTCCAAGGGGCTAGGCTTTGCTACACTAAGAAAAAAGCTGTAAAGCGAGGAACATCATTTATGTTGACAAAACGGCAGGGAATCGTCGTATGGTTCCAGCATATGAAAAATATCAAGCAGCTGAAGCGGCACGGACATCTGGTTTTCGTATCCAAGAAGCAGAAGTATGCAATGATTTATGTGAACATGGAGGAAGCCGAAGAGAAGGAAGCAGCGTTACAAAGGCTGCCATTCGTCTCCAGGACAGCTTTGAGCTACCGTCCCTTCGTTCGTACCGATTTCGAGAATGCAAAACAGGATAAAGCGAAAGAATACGATTATAAGATCGGGATATAAAAAAAGCCTGCAGGAAAAAAGCCCTGCAGGCGCCTTTTGTTTCCAGTGAAAACAACAGGCAAAGGGAGAGGAGAAACCGGAGGAAGAGCTTATGGGGAAACGTAAGTCTTCTCCGTGTTCATGAAGCAGCTATTAGCGTGATAGCCGCTTCAATAGTACAGTATGGACCGGATCAGTAAGGAATATACATCGTTTTTGAAGGAGTGTAATGGAATGCGAGTAATTGCAGGAGAGCATAAAGGAAGGGCGTTGAAGGCTGTCCCGAACCAGCTTACCAGACCGACTACAGATAAAATAAAGGAAAGCCTTTTCTCGGTGCTGGGACCTTTTTTTGACGGAGGGGAGTGCCTCGACCTGTTTGCCGGGAGCGGCGGACTCGGTATCGAAGCATTGAGCAGGGGAATGACGCATTGCATTTTTGTTGATAAGCAGGGTAAAGCTGTCGAAACGATCAAGCAGAACTTGACTGCTTTGAGGCTGACAGATCATGCAGAGGTGTATCGGAATGATGCAGTGCGTGCGCTGAAGGCCGTCGCAAAAAGAGACAAGCAGTTTGATCTCATATTCTTGGATCCGCCGTATCAAAAAATGTCTTACGAAGGCTTGCTGGAGCAAATCAGCGAAGCTGGCATACTGGATGCGCACGGACGTATTGTTTGTGAACACGATGCCAAAAAGGAGCTGCCCGAGTTCATTGCAGGCCTGCAAGCAGTGAAACGGGACGTATATGGGAATACTACCGCCATCACAATCTTTCAACTTGTGCGGGAGGATGGACAATGACGATTGCAATGTATCCAGGATCCTTCGATCCAGTAACAAATGGACATGTCGATATCATTCAACGAGCTGCAGCGATATTTGATAAAGTGATTGTTGCCGTGGCAGTCAACAGCAAAAAGAAGCCGCTCTTCGATGAAGAGGAGCGAATCGAACTTTTGAGACAGTCCGTCAAACATTTACCGAATGTATCGGTTGCCAAGGCCGAGGGTCTGACCGTTGACTTTGCCAGGAAACATGATGTTAAAGTTTTGATCCGCGGATTACGTGCTGTGAGCGATTTTGAAAGTGAGATGCAGATCAGCGGAATCAATCGTCACTTGCAACCCGGATTGGAGACGCTTTTCATCACGGCTGATTCTGCTTATAGTTTCCTGAGTTCAAGCATTGTCAAGGAAGCGGCAAGCTTTGGGGCGGATATCAGTAAGCTAGTGCCGCCCCCTGTACAGGAAGCCATCAAGCAAAAATATTAACCCATCATCCGCCGTTTCATCAGGATCAGTGTTGCGATTAAAAGCATGATGATAGTGAAAACAGGTCCGATTGATGCTAGTGCACCAAGCAGCTCCGCAGATGTATCAGGAGCTGTTTTTTCCTGTAAGAAGGTGAATAGGCTTGTTTCTTGATGTTTAGCATAAAGCGGTTCGAATAAGATAGCCGCCAATCCAGCAGCGATGAAACCATGCAGCAGACGGGCAAAAAAATATGGGGCGAATCTGATATCTGTTTCAGCAAGGATGCTAGCCACTTGCGCTTGCACAGAAAAACCATTAAAAGCAAGAATGAAGCTGACAACGACGATTGGGAAAAAGAAGTCTGATCCAGCTGCGTGAGCAATCATTTGTCCGCCCATCGTGATTTCGAATAGGCCGGAAAACATCGGAACGACCAAGTCAGCTGGAACTCCGAAGACAGCGGTCACTATCCGCAGGCCATCGGCAAGTAATTCCGTGATTCCTAAAATGAATAGAAGCTTATTGAAAACAGAGAACATAATGATGAATCCGCCGATCATCAAGAGGGTTTGGATGGAATTGACGACGGCATCCCCAAAGATTTTGCCAAATGGCCTTTTATCTGCCATCCGTGTTTCGTGCAGCTCCCGAAAAGCTCTGCTAATCAATCCTTTTTCCCTGACATAAACAGAGCGGGATTCTGAGCGACCGTAGAAGCGCATGCAAATTCCTACTAGGATATTTCCTCCGTAATGCGCAATGGCAAGCAAGATGCCAAGCTCTGCATCTCCGAAAAAACTCACGGCAATTACACCGAATATGAAAAGGGGGTTGCTGGCATTTGTAAATGAAACCAGACGTTCGGCTTCGACTTTGGTAAGTTGTTTTTCCTGTCGCAGGCGGCTCGTCAGTTTTGCACCCGACGGATACCCGCTTGCCATGCCCATCGCCAGCACGAAACTGCCGACGCCAGGGACATTGAATAATGGCCGCATGATCGGTTCGCAAAAAACACCAATGAAACGAACCATGCCAAAAGCGATCAGCAGTTCTGCAGTTATGAAAAAAGGTAGGAGGGATGGAAAGACGACTTCCCACCACATATTCAATCCACGAATGCTGGCTTGCAATGATGGGTCAGGATACAAGATAAGACTGACCGCTAACAATAATGCAGACCCAGCCAGCAGAACCGATTTCATTTTTTGCACAACTATCCCTCCGATTTGTGACAACTGTACTTCTTGAATTCGAAGTAGTACACTTAAATACAGCCGATTTGTACAGGCTATCTTAACTATACGCGTGCTCAATAGGGAAATATGCTTCTTCTTCTGAATAAGTGAAGATAGCGGGCACAGAAGGGGAACTAAACAGATGAAACAGAACAAACGTTATATCCTGTTCGTCATTCTGCTGCTGCTTATCGTTTTTTGTTTCTCCGGTGTTTACAGAATGCCGTATTATGTATACAAGCCGGGCGCAGCGGATGCTCTGGATCCGATCGTATCCGTGGATGGCAGCGAAAAGAGTGAAGGTGATATGCATCTTGTCACCGTGCGGGGCGGGCAGGCGACACCATTCCAATATGTAATGGCTAAGATACTGCCATACCACCAAATTGAAAAATTAGAAGATGTCATACCGGAGGGTATTTCCGAAGAGGAATATACACAAGCACAGCTGATGCAAATGGAAAGCTCCCAGGAAGCATCCACAGTCGTTGCCTACGAGGCAGCTGGTGCAGATTTGCAAATCGATTATAAAGGCGTATACGTTGTCTCTGTTGTAAAAGATTTACCCGCGGACGGCCAGCTGAAACAGGGCGACCTTATCACTGCTGTGGATGGGCATGAAGTGAAAGAGGCAATTGATTTGACTGACTATGTCACTTCAAAAAAAATAGGCGATACCATCACCTTGCAAATAGAGCGGGATGATGAACAGCTGGAGAAGAAATTGAAACTCAAAGCACTTCCTGATACTCAAATTCCTGGCATTGGTATAACACTTGTGACCGATCGGGATGTCACGGAGGATCCGAAAGTGACTTTCTCAAGCGGTCAAATCGGCGGGCCTAGTGCCGGACTGATGTTCAGCTTGGAAATCTATGACCAACTGGAAGAGGAAGATCTGACGAAGGGCTATCAGATCTGCGGTACAGGAGAAGTAGATTATGAAGGAAATGTCGGACGGATCGGCGGAATCGACAAAAAGGTTGTAGCAGCAGATAAAGAAGGCTGTGATATCTTCTTTGCCCCGAATGAACAGGGTGCTGCGGATTCCAATTATGAAGTAGCGAAACAAACTGCAGAAGACATCGGGACGGATATGAAAATCATACCGGTCGATACATTTGAAGATGCGAAAAATTACTTAGAACAAATGCCTGCCAAATAAAGAAAAGGATGCATCACAGCGATGCATCCTTTTGTTATACGAAGATGGGAGGGGCAATTTCCTGCCTGCGTGATTGAGCTGCAACTTTGGGCGGTAATATACTATAATACGCATCTGCTGCTTGCAGCTCCAAATCAGCCACAGGATGCATACCATCTTTTAATTGTGTGTACAGCGGCACATCAAGCCGTTTTTTTCTGGATGCTAGGAATGCCTGCCCCTTTTTAGTCATGCCAAGGACACGGATATAAGGGCATGATGGTTCTTTTAGATTTTCGCTGACAAATTGTTTTTGGCTATTGGTAAGCAGATGGACGCACACTCGCTGCAGTCTTGTCCAAGTGTATCGTTTTGTCTTGATCAGCGAAAGAAATTGCTTGAAGTTCAATGACTGATTAATATATTTCTTGATTCGATATTCCAATCCTTCATCCATCCCCTGGATCTGGCGCAGCATTTCTGCAGGACGGGTGAGGATGAGGTAGCGAAGGAGCGGGAAATAAGCTTCCCAGCTATGAAGATTTTCACCATCCAATAATTCATAAGTGCTTCCCGGTACAGCTTGATTGACAGCTCGTCTTTTATTGTCAAGCCAAGCGGTACGGATTGATGTGGCACTTGCAATCGGACCGGTGATCGACTGGTCATGATAGCCTGCTTCGATACGGCGGATAGTATGTACTTGCAATGGAGTGCCTAGCTTTTCAGCTGCCTTCATATAAGCGAAACCCAATATATTATTCGGACTGCCGAGATCAAGGGAGGAATCGATACCGACAGCTTCATATGCTGCACGGTTAGCTTCAGGATAAGATAGGCCATGCTCCAGCTGCTGTTTCAGAACCGACTCAAATGCTGTCTGATTTGCCTGCTGTCCTACCAATGCCTGGCGAAATGCTTCGATCGATCCATCTTCGGAACCGAAAACCAAATGCTCAGCTTGCAGTGCGTGCAAAATGGAAACAGCTCCTTGGGCAAACAAGTCGGCATGCTGGACAGCGTAAAGGAAAGGCAATTCAATCACCAAATCAATTCCGGCAGAGAGCGCCGCTCTTGTCCGGCAGAACTTATCCAAGATGGCAGGTTCACCGCGTTGCGTGAAATTCCCGCTCATTACCGCAATCATACAATCACTTCCGGTTAATTTCTGCGCCTGCTGTATATGATAAACATGACCGTTATGTAAAGGGTTATATTCGACGATGAGGCCGCATGAATTCATAAAAAGCTCCTTTCTTCATGGTTTGAAGCAGAGGGATAGATATCTTTGGTTCCCTTGCTTAACGTTCCGTTTCTTTCGCTTTTCGTTGGTGTCTAGCTCCGAAAACCAGGAGCTGCGGTATAGGCGATAAATCCCTGCGAGTGGAAAGTCACCACTCTCCGGGCTTTCTCCACCTATCCCTTCGCTCCTAAACGGTTTCTTTTCGCTTTTCGTTGGTGTCCAGCTGTAGAAACCAGAAACTGCGCTGTAAGCAATTAATCCCTGCGTGGGGAAGTCACCCACTCCGGGCTTCCTTGCTTACCTCTTCGTTTCTAAGCGGTTTCTTTCGCTTTTCGTTGGTGTCCAGCTGTAGAAACCAGAAACTGCGCTGTAAGCAATTAATCCCTGCGTGGGGAAGTCACCCACTCCGGGCTTCCTTGCTTACCTCTTCGTTTCTAAGCGGTTTCTTTCGCTTTTCGTTGGTGTCCAGCTGTAGAAACCAGAAACTGCGCTGTAAGC